>NZ_JBFODK010000031.1:0-39991 GCF_040908275.1 Aeromonas sp. R4-3 | reverse complement strand
CGATGCTGTGAGTGCCCACACAGATTGCTTGATTCAAATTGTTAAAGAGCGACGCAACAGTTCGTTGCTGCGGGAGTGGAATTCTACTCAACCGCTTTCTCGAGTCAAGCCTTATTTTCAAAGGCTTTTCGAGGTTATCGACGAGGTTGTTTGCGTTGCCGCTTGCCCTGTCGATGGAGGCGCATTATAGGGAGCTGAAACTTTCTGGCAAGCCCATTTTTGCAAAAAGTGGCAATAAATCTTCAAAAATAGGCCTTTCTCTAGTTATTCATAGCCAACCACAGCTTTTGTACAAACTTATCCACAGAAACGAGCCCGGGATTGCTAGAATGGCCAGAAAATTGAGGAGGCAGAGATGGACTTGCGACTGAGACCCTATAAAGGAAAACGCCCACAACTGGGCAAACGAGTATATGTAGACCCCTGCGCCACCCTGGTGGGAGACATAGTGCTCGGCGACGATGCCAGCATCTGGCCCCTGGTGGCGGCACGGGGGGATGTGAACCACATTCGCATCGGCGCCCGCAGCAATGTGCAGGACGGCACTGTTCTGCATCTCAGTCGCAGGAGCACCGCCAATCCCGACGGTTATCCCCTGTTGATAGGGGAAGACGTCACCGTGGGCCACAAGGCCATGCTGCACGGCTGCACCATAGGCAACCGGGTGCTGGTCGGCATGGGGGCCATACTGCTGGATGGGGTAGTCGTCGAGGATGACGTGATGATAGGCGCCGGCTCTCTGGTGCCACCGGGCAAGCGGCTCGCATCCGGCTTCCTCTATATGGGGAACCCGGTCAAGCAGGCGCGGCCACTCAAACCGGCAGAGATTGCCTTTCTGAAGACCTCGGCCGACAACTACGTCCTGCTCAAGGATGAGTATCTGCAAGAGGCTTGAGGCAGACAGGAAACGGAAACAAGAAGCCCGGCATGCTGCCGGGCTTCTCTGCTTATATAGCTAGCCAATCACTGTGGTCAGGATCAGTGGGCCTGATCCCAGTTGTCGCCGGTTCCGGCTTCCACCACCAGCGGCACGTGCAGCTCGGCTGCCGCGGACATCTTCTCCTTGATGAGAGCTATGTACTCCTCCAGCTTCTCCTCGCGGATCTCGAACACCAGTTCATCGTGAACCTGCATCAGCATGTGGATGGAGCCATCGGTAATGCCCCGGATCCAGCCATCGACAGCGATCATGGCGCGCTTGATGATGTCGGCGGCCGTGCCCTGCATGGGGGCATTGATCGCCGCCCGCTCGGCGCCCTTGCGCAGACCGGCGTTGCGAGACTTGATGTCCGGCAGGTAGAGGCGACGACCGAACAGGGTCTCGACGTAGCCCTGGGCTTCCGCCTGCTGGCGGGTGCGCTCCATGTACTCCAACACGCCAGGGTAGCGTTCGAAGTAGAGATCCATGTATTTCTGCGCCTCGGCGCGGCCGATCCCCAGCTGCTTGGCGAGGCCGAAGGCACTCATGCCATAGATGAGGCCGAAGTTGATCGCCTTGGCACTGCGGCGCATGTCGGTGGTCACCGCCTCGAGCGCCACGCCGAACACCTCGGCGGCGGTCGCCTTGTGGATGTCCTTGCCCTCGGCAAAGGCGGTCAGCAAGCCCTGGTCACCGGAGAGGTGCGCCATGATGCGCAGCTCAATCTGGGAATAGTCCGCCGCTACCAGCTTGTAGCCAGCGCTCGGGATGAAGGCCTGCCGGATCCGGCGTCCCTGCTCGTTGCGCACCGGAATGTTCTGCAGGTTGGGATCGGTCGAGGAGAGCCGGCCGGTTGCCGCCACCGCCTGATGGTAGGAGGTGTGTACCCGCCCGGTCTGGGGCTTGATCATCAGCGGCAGCTTGTCGGTATAGGTGGACTTGAGCTTGGCCAGGCCACGGTGTTCCATCAGCAGGCGCGGCAGATCATAGGTCTCCGCCAATTCAGCCAGCACCTCTTCGGCGGTGGATGGGGCACCCTTGGGGGTCTTCTTGAGGATGGGCAGCCCCAGCTTGACGAACAGTATCTCGCCGAGCTGCTTGGGTGAGGAGAGGTTGAACTCCTGCCCGGCCAGCTCGTGCGCCTGCCGCTCCAGCTCCGCCAGACGCACTTCGATCTCCTGGCTCTGCTGGTGCAGCAATTTGGGATCTATGGTGGTCCCGAGCAGTTCCATCCGTGCCAGCACCGGCAGCAGGGGCAGTTCGATCTCGGTGAATACCTTGGCAAGCGTAGGCAGTTTGCTCAGTTCGCCCCACAGGGTCTGGTGCAGACGCAGGGTGATGTCGGCATCTTCCGCCGCATAGGGTGCGGCCTGCTCCAGTTCGATCTGGTTGAAGGTGAGCTGCTTGGCCCCCTTGCCGGCGATCTCTTCGAACGAGATGGTGTCGACGCCCAGATACTTCCTGGCCAGGGAGTCCATGTCGTGACGGCTGGCGGTGGAGTTGAGCACATAGGATTCGAGCATGGTGTCGTAGGCGATGCCCTGCAGATCGATGCCGTGGTTCTGCAGCACGTTGCGATCGTACTTGAGGTTCTGCCCGACCTTGAGACGGGCCGGATCCTCCAGCAGGGGTTTGAGCTTGCCCAGCACCTGCTGTTCGGTCAGCTGGGTTGGAGCCCCCAGATAGTCGTGGCCGAAGGGAACATAGGCCGCCTTGCCCGGCTCGATGGCGAACGACACGCCAACCACTCGCGCCTCCATATAGTCGAGACTGGTGGTCTCGGTGTCGAAGGCAAACAGGGGCGCCGCTTTCAACAGTGCCAGCCAGTCGTCGAACTCGGCCTCCTCCAGAATACAGCTGTAGTCGGTCTCGATGGCAGCAACCGGAGCGGCGGCGTCATCAGCGGCCACTTCCTGCCCGGCGCTCTCTTCGCCACCGGACTCCAGCTCCTTGATCAGGTTGCGCAGTTCGTACTCGCGGTAGACCGCCAGCAGGGACTCCTTGTCGATCGGGCCCAGCAGCAGCTCTTCGAGACTCTGCTCCAGCTCCACGTCGGTCTTGATGGTTGCCAGCTGGTAGGAGAGGCGAACCTGCTCTTCCTGCTCGCGGAACTTGTCGGCAAACGCCTTGGAGCCACGAAAGCCGAGGGCGGCGACCTTGTCGAGGTTGGCGGCGATCTGATCGATGCTGCCTATCCCCTGCAACAGCGCCTGGGCCGTCTTCTCACCCACCCCTGCCATGCCGGGAATGTTGTCCACCTTGTCCCCCATCAGGGCCAGGTAGTCGATGATGAGCTCGGGGGGCACGCCGAACTTCTCGATCACCCCTTCCCGATCGGTCTTCACATCCTTCATGGTGTCGATCAGGGTGACATGGTCGGAGACCAGCTGCGCCATGTCCTTGTCACCTGTGCTGATGAGCACGGGCAGCTGTTTCTCGGTCGCCTGGCGGGCGAGCGTGCCGATCACATCGTCGGCCTCGACCCCTTCGACCATCAGGAAGGGGAAGCCCATCGCCTTGATCATCTGGTGAATGGGAGCGACCTGGCTGCGCAGATCGTCCGGCATGCTGGCGCGGGTCGCCTTGTACTCGGGGTAGATGTCGTCACGGAAGGTCTTGCCCTTGGCGTCGAACACCACGGCCACATGGCTGTCGGGGTATTGCTTGCGCAGGCTGCGCATCATGTTGGCCATCACCCGGACGGCGCCGCTTGGCAAACCGGTCGATGTGCGCAGATCGGCCTGCTGGGAGGCGAAGAAGGCGCGGTAAAGATATGAAGAGCCGTCGACCAAGATAAGGGGATTGCTAGGGGCCATGAAATCGTCCTGCCAGGAATAAACAGTCGCTAGGATGCCACAGGGCCCGCGGCACACCAAGGGGCTGGCCCCCTCCCATTCGTACCATTAAGCGACCCCTTGCCTGTGGATAACTCTGTGCTCAAAAATGGACTCATGGCTGCGCCATGGTGGCAAAGCTGTGGATTAAAAACAAAAAGTGCATATAAAACAGTGCATTGAGATCGTAAAAACAAACCATGATGCCTTCATCATGATCTCGATCAATGTGGAAAAAAATTCAAGGGGGTCAACGAGGCAGGATCCAAAACGAAACAATCCTAGCACAGCAAGATGACTTGACCAGTGGAGGCCGAACGATAACCATACAAAAGTACAACAATCTACCCTGGCTCACATTTTCAACAACGAGGAGTCTGCCATGAAAAAAGTGGCCGTGATCTTGAGTGGCTGTGGCGTGTTTGATGGCGCCGAGATCCATGAAGCCGTCATCAGCCTGCTGGCACTGGCCCGTCAGGGCGCCACCACCCAGTGCTTCGCGCCCGACGTGCCTCAATTGCACGTCATCAACCACCTGACCGGCGAGGTGAGCGAGGGGGAGAGCCGCAACGTCCTGGTCGAGGCTGCCCGTATCTGCCGCGGGCAGATCAGGAATGTGGCCGAGCTGGATGCGGCCGATTTCGATGCCCTGCTGGTGCCCGGCGGCTTTGGCGCCGCCAAGAATCTGTGCGACTTCGCCGTCCAGGGCGCCAACTGCCAGATCCAGCCCGATGTGCTGAAGGCGTGCCAGAGCTTTGCCAAAGCCCGCAAACCGGCAGCCTATATCTGCATAGCGCCGGCCATGATACCCCTCATCTATGGCGCCGGCACCCTGGCCACCATAGGCCATGACGAGGGTGCCGCCAATGCCATCGAGGCCATGGGGGGCAGCCACCTCAACTGCCCGGTCAGCGAGTTTGTGGTGGATCAGGAACGCAAGGTCATCTCGACCCCGGCCTACATGCTGGCGCAGAACATCCTCGAGGCCGCCGACGGCATAGAGAAGACGGTCAAGCAGCTGCTGGCCCTGTGATCCCCACCCCTGCCAAAACAAGCGGGCCGCTCAAAGAGCGGCCCGCTTTCATTCCAGTCAGTCAAGACGGGATCAGATGGCATCGCCCATCTGGTCCATCTTGCCCAGCAGGGCGCGCAGACGTTCCTGCCAGGCAACATGCTCGTTGCGCAGCTGATGGTTCTCGTCTTGCAGCTTGTTGTTCTGCTCTTTCAGCTCGTCCAGCTCCATTTTCAGCAGGGAGATGTTGTCGACGGCGGATTGTACTTTGGATTCGAGTTGCTCAAGGACTTCTAGTGACATATGCATACCTGTATGTTCAATTGCGATGCCCCACAGGGGGCGATCAAGCGCGTGAAGCCAGCATACCCTGATGCGCTCGGCACAAACAAGCCAGCGCGTTGCAAAATGCGCCCTCCGTGCCGGTATTGCTTAAATATGCGTCGGTTTTTCTCGCAGGGGGCAGGAACCGCGATCCGGGACGCTCGCCGCGGCGCCACAGCCCCCTGCGAACCTGCCCCTCTCCCGCCGCCAATGTCAGCCGTGCAGGGCGATGAAGCCCCCCATCAACAGACAGGCCACCCCGTACATCAACAACCCGTAGAGCAGGTTCCAGCGCAGCAGCAGCCTGGCGCTCAGGTTGTAGCGGGAGGCCAGCGCCAGGTTGGAGCCGGACAGCGGGCTGGTGCCGGTGGCCAGCCCCCACCCCAGCAGGAAGCACATACCGAGCAGGCTGGGATCCGGTGACAGTGGCCACAACAAGGGAGCCACCCCCGAGATGCTGATGAGGGGATGCACGCCTATGATGGCGACCAGGAAGATAAGCAGCAGGGTGAGGGATGCCTCAAGCCAGCCGAAGTGGTTGAACAGCGGCAGACCGTGACCTGCACCAAAGTCGATGACGGAGAGGGCGCTGTTGATGCCGGCAGCCAGCAGGCCGGCTCCCAGGAACAACACCAGCTGGCCGCCGATGGCGGGGAAGCGTTCCACCACCTGCCGCTTGAGGGCCGCCCCGCGTCCCTGGCCTGGCATGAAGAGCAGTGCCAGCAAGGGGGCCACCAGCGCGATCACCGCCAGAATGCTGAGCCCGGGCCAGAGCCTGTGGATCAGCAGCACCAGCAGCGCCAGGGTCACCGGCAGCCCCAGGGTCTGCAACCTCATGGGATAGCCTTCGAAGTCCGCCACCCCGAGCCGCTCCACCTGCCAGGCCGTCAGTCCCATGGCCAGCAGGGCGGCGAGGATGCCAAACGGCAATATGCTGGCCAGCTGCAGGCCGGGGGCGTAAGTGAGCGCCACCGCCATGGCGACGAAGAAGGGAGACCAGAAGGCCGCGGCGCAGAAGATCCGGCTCAACACCATGACCTGGCGCCGCTCAAGGGTACCATTGCGCTCCAGCCGATCACCGATGATGAAGAGCACAGAGAGGTTGATGATGGCACCGAGCAGATTGAGGCTGGCCATGGTGCTCCACAGCCCCTTGCGACCGGACCAGGAGGCGGTGCCTGTCAGTAGACCCGAAGTGGCGAGGTTGAGGGTGCTGACGGCGGCAAACATGGTGAGCATGTTGATGTTGGGCAGCAGCCAGTCCCCGGGGCTGAGGCTGGCACCGCGCCACCAGGAGAAGATCAGCAGCAGCAGTGCCGCCCCATAGAGCGCCAGCGCCTGACGACGGGCGGCGCCCACCAGCCAGGGCCAGGTGAGCAGAGAGGCGGCCCAGGCTGCGACGGCGGCTGGCCAGGGGGAGAATCCCAGATAGAGGTGCAGCAGGTTGAGCAGCCACATCCCCAGGATCAGATAGCCTGAACAGCGCTTGACCATACAACGGCCTCGGTCAGGGGATCAGAGACACTGATCCATGTCCAGGGAGGGCTTGTCGCACTCGGGTCGGCCCACTATCTTGGCGGGCACGCCGGCGACCGTGGTGTGGGGCGGCACCGGGTTGATCACCACGCTGCCGGCCCCTATCTTGGCGCCGACCCCCACCTCTATGTTGCCGAGCACCTTGGCGCCCGCCCCTATCATGACCCCTTCGCGGATCTTGGGATGACGGTCGCCACTCTCCTTGCCGGTGCCCCCCAGAGTCACGCTCTGCAGGATGGAGACATCGTTCTCGATCACCGCGGTTTCACCGACCACTATGCCGGTGGCGTGGTCAAACATGATGCCCTTGCCGATCCGCGCGGCCGGGTGCACGTCGACCCCGAACACTACTGAGATCTGGTTTTGCAGGTAGAGCGCCAGCGAGCGACGCCCCTGGCGCCACAGCCAGTTGGCAACCCGGTAGCCCTGGAGGGCATGGAATCCCTTGAGGTAGAGCAGCGGCGTCGAGAAGAGGTCGACGGCGGGGTCACGATCCTGTACCGCGCAGATGTCGGCGGCCACAGCGGCCAGCAACTCGGGTTCGCTGCGCAGGGCCAGCTCGATCACCTCGCGCAGGGCGATGGCCGGCATTGTGGTGCTGTCGAGCTTGTTGGCGAGCTGGAAGCTCAGCGCCGAGCGCAGATCACTGTGATTGAGAATGGTGGAGTGAAAGAAGCTGGCCAGCATGGGCTCCTGGGCCGCCATGCTCTGCGCTTCCTGCTGAATTTTTTGCCACGTCTGGGCAACCAGATCATCCATGTTGCAGCCTACTGTTGTTCAGGGTGAGTGCCTTGTTGTTCTTTTGTCAGCACCGAGATGGGGTCCATGTGAATGATCACCTCCATCCGCTCAAAGGACTGGCGGACCGCCAGTTCAGCCTCGTCGGCTATCTGATGGGCCTTGACCAGGGGCAGTTGATCATCAAGCTCCAGATGCAACTGCACGAAGCGGGTCGGTCCGGATTGACGGGTACGCAGATCATGTACGCCATGCACCCCCTCTACGGCACAGCAGAGCGCCATTATTCTCGCTTGTTCTTCCTCTGGCAACTGACGATCGAGCAGGGCCTGTACCGATTCGTAGCCGATCTGGACGGCTCCCCACACCAGGAACAGACCGATCAGGATGGCGAACAGGCCATCGGCCCAGTACCACCCCTGACCCGCCAGCACCAGTGCCACCAGGACACCGGCATTGAGCAGCAAGTCCGAGCGGTAGTGCAACATGTCGGCCTTGATGGCCACGCTGTTGGTCTTGCGAATGACGAGGCTCTGGAAGCTCACCAGCAGCAGGGTCAGCAGGATGGAGCCGGCACTGACCCAGATCCCGGCCTCGAGCCGCACCACGGGAACCTGGTTCAGCATCGACGAGATACCGTGCATCATCAGCAGCAGGGCAGAGCCAGAGATGAAGGCCGACTGGATCAGACCCGCCAGGGACTCCGCCTTGCCGTGGCCGAAGCGGTGCTCCTCATCGGCCGGCGCCAGCGCGTAGCGGATGGCCAGCAGGTTGATGATGGAGGCGCTCACATCCATGAAGGAGTCTGTGAGGGACGCCAGCAGGCTGGAAGAGTCCGTCATCAACCAGGCGATCAGCTTGCCCAGGATCAGCAGGGTGGCGGTGACGACCGCCGCCGTGCTGGCGAGGGTGACCCAGCGGGAATAGTGTTGGTGGCTCAAAACCGGCTTTCCTCTGACGCGTAAAAACTTATTATACCCTGACCCGAACGTCAGTTTGGCGTGCAAAATCAACGGAGTGACCCGAATGAACAAAATACTCCTGGTCGACGACGATCTCGAACTGACCCAGCTGCTCACCGAAATCCTGACCCTGGAAGGGTTTGACGTCACCGTCGCCGAGGATGGGGAGGAGGGGCTGCTGCGGCTGGCAGAGCAGGCATTCGATCTGGTGTTGCTGGACGTCATGATGCCCAGACTCAACGGGTTCGCCATGCTGACCAGGCTGCGCAAGACCCACGACACCCCTGTGCTGATGCTGACCGCCCGGGGCAACAGCCAGGACAGGGTCAACGGGCTCGAAGCGGGGGCCGATGACTATCTGGCCAAGCCCTTCGACGACAGAGAGCTGCTGGCGCGGGTGCGCGCCATCTTGCGCCGCACCCAGAATCCCTCCCCCCAGCGCGGCGCATCCGACGAGCTGCGCTTCATGGACCTGGTGCTGCAACCCGGCCTGCAACAGGCCCGCTGCGACGATCAGCTGCTGGAGCTCACCGCCACCGAGTTCGGCCTGCTGGAGTGCCTGCTGCGCAGCCCGGGCCAAATCGTCAGCAAGAATCTGTTGTCCGAACAGGTGCTTGGCAAGAAGCTCGAGCCCTTCGATCGGGCCATCGACATGCACCTGAGCAACCTGCGCAAGAAGCTGCCTGAGCGCAGCGATGGCCAGCCCCGCTTCAAGACGGTGCGTGGCCGGGGCTACCTCTGGCTGGAGCAGGCATGAAAACGGCCCGCACCTTCAATGGCCTCTCCACCCAGATCTTCCTCTGGTTCTGGTTCATGCTGCTGCTCGTGCTGGCCGCCGTGGTGATACTGCCCACCCTGGATCCCCGCAACACCATACCCCTGCCCGAGCACGAGATGGCCAGGATGAACAACAACCTGCGGGCGCTGCAGGCCGGTGCCGACCCGAACCAGGATTTCGATCTGCAGCAGGCCATCACGGCGGCCGGGCTGTTGCCAGTGGACAACGTCTACCTGCGCGACGCCAAGGGCCAGATGCAATCCACCACCCGACTGAGCAAGTTCGTCATCCGCTTCATGCTGGATGCCGACAACCCGGCCAAGCCCATGCTGGGCAGCGAACACCAGCGGGCCATCGCCGGCCCCTTCCAGATGCAGCACCACGGCCAGAGCTATCACGTCTACTTCGGGCTCAACGTCGAAAACTCCTATCTGTTCCTGTTTATCCAGATCCTGGATCACCCCATCCAGATCCTGGGCATCGCCATGCTGGTCAGCACCCCCCTCTGTCTGTTGCTGGCCTGGCGGCTGACCCGCCCCATACTGCAGTTGCAGCAGTCGGTCTCCCAGCTGGCGCAGGGCAAGCTGGAGACGCGGATCCCCAACCTGGGGCGGCAGGACGAGATAGGTCAGCTGGCGGATCATGTCAGCCACATGGTGGACACCCTCAAGCGCATGATCCAGAAGCAGAAACAGTTGCTGTCCGACATCTCCCACGAACTGCGCAGCCCCCTCACCCGCATTCAGCTGGCGCAGGCCTTGATCCGCCGCAAACAAGGGGACAGCTCGGAGCTGGCGCGGATCGAGAGCGAAATCGCCCGGCTCGACAAGCTGATCGGGGATCTGCTGGATCTGTCCCGGGTCCAGCAGCACGTGGAAGCCCCGGTGGAGCTGCCGCTGGCGGATCTGCTGGAGCCCATACTGGACGACGCCATGTTCGAGGCCAATCAGAATGGCAAGCAGCTCAGGCTGCCGCCGCTGCCGACCGAGTCGCTGCGGATGTGGCCCGAGCTGCTGGCGAGGGCCCTGGAGAACCCGCTGCGCAATGCGCTCAAGTACGCCCGCGAATTCATCAAGGTGGATTGGTATCAGGAGGGACGGGAGTGGGTGATGACCATAAGGGATGACGGCCCAGGCGTGCCGGTGGAGCAGCAGCCCATGCTGTTCCTGCCCTTCTTCCGGGTCGATGATGCCCGCAACGCCAAGACAGGCGGCACCGGCCTCGGTCTCGCCATCGCCGCCGAGGCGATCCAGCGCCATGGCGGCACCATCAAGGCCAGCAGCAATCACCCGACCGGGCTCGTCATCACCATACGCCTGCCCATGGTGTGAGCCACCCCTTTTCATCGGCACGGGCGCTGGGTATGCTGGCGCCCGTTTCGCACCACCCCAGCCCCGCATCAGGATCCCCCCATGCTCGACATAGTGCTCTATCAACCGGAAATCCCGCCCAACACCGGCAACATCATCCGCCTCTGCGCCAACACCGGCTACCGGCTGCACCTGATAGAGCCCCTGGGTTTCGCCTGGGATGACAAGCGGGTGAAGCGGGCCGGGCTCGACTATCACGAGTTTGCCGAGGTGAAGCGCTGGCCGAGCTATGAGGCCTTCCTCGCGGCCGTGGCCCCCAAGCGGGTGTTCGCCTGCACCACCAAGGGGCGCACCGCTCATTCGGCGGCGCAGTTTGCCCCCGGGGATGCCCTGCTGTTCGGGCCTGAGAGCCGTGGATTGCCGGCGGAGATCATCGAGAGCCTGCCGTTCGAGCAGCGGCTGCGCATTCCCATGCTGCCCCAGAGTCGCAGCATGAATCTGGCCAATGCGGTCGCGGTCTTCGTCTACGAGAGCTGGCGCCAGTTCGGCTATGAGGGATCCCTCTAGCCTAGGTCGGCGCGACGCCCCTCAGAGGCAGCGCCGACCGTGAAACCCGTCAGGCGGGTTCCCGGCCTTGATACAGCAAGCGGCCATCGCGCTCCAGTTGCCAGCATAGCCAGCCCAGGGTCAGTCCCCGCCCCGTCATCAGCGCCGCCATGGCGGCCCACAAGGCCGCCACGTCCCACCCCTGGCACAGCCACCAGACGGGGAAGAAGCCGGCAAACACCGCCACCAGCATGCTGTTGCGCATCTCCCGGGCCCGGGTGGCCCCGATGAAGACCCCATCCAGCAGGAAGCACCAGACCGCCAGCAAGGGCATGACGATGAGCCAGGGCAGTTGGCGGTTTGCCTCGGCGATCACCGCAGGAAGGTCGGTGATATGGGCGATGAGCTGCCGCCCCCCCAGGGCAAACCCCAGGGCGAAGGCGAGCGCGATCAGCAAGGCCCAGCCCAGGTTGAGGACTATGGCCTCCCGCAGCCCCTGCCTGTCCCGCCGTCCTATGGCGCGCCCCACCATGGCTTCCACCGCATAGGCGAAGCCATCCAGCCCGTAGGAGATCAGCATCAGGAAGTTGAGCAGCACCGCATTGGCGGCCACCGCCACGTCCCCCAGCCTGGCACCCTGCAGGGTCATGAAGGCGAAACAGAGCTGCAGGCAGAGGGAGCGGATGAAGATGTCCCGATTCAGGCCGAGCAGCCGCCGCACCGCGGGCCATTGCCACCAGCGCGACCAGGCACCCTGCCACACCTCGGCCGAGAGATGGCGCAGGCGGCGGCTCACCAACCAGAGCCCCACCCCGAGCGCGCTGTAGTCCGCCAGCAGGGAGGCGGCAGCCACCCCCCTGACCTGCCAGCCCAGCCCCAGCACGAACCAGGCATCCAGCACCATGTTGACCAGGTTGCTCAGGATCAGCAGCAGCATGGGGCTGCGCGCATCCTGCATGCCCAGCAGCCAACCCATGATGACCAGGTTGCACAGGGCCGCCGGGGCGCTCCAGATCCGCACCGAGACATAGTCTCCGGCATAGACCTGCACCTCGGGGGATCCCCCGCTGAGCCCTATGATGGCTGGCAAGAAAGGCAGCACCAGCAACAGCAGGGCCAGCCCCAGCCCGACGGCGAGGCCGAGCGCCCGCGCCAGGGTGTCAAGCTGCCCCTCGACGCTGGCGGCGCCCTGAGCCTGGGCGGTCAGGCCAGTGGTGGACATGCGCAGGAAGCCGAGCAGCCAGAACAGGAGATTGATGAGGGTCGCCCCGACCGAGACCCCCCCTAGGAACCAGGCCTGACCGAGATGACCGATCACCCAGGTATCCACCAGGCCGAGCAAGGGGGTGGTGACGTTGGAGAACACCATGGGCAGGGCCAGGGCAAACACGGCCCTGTGGCGGCGAGGATCCCTCAGCCAGGACGGCATCAAGCTCAGCACGAAAGACGCCGGCGGCTCACTCGTCGGCCAGCCGCACTATGCGTGCGAAATCGGAGACCATTGTCTGCATATCCACATGAGCCACTTCACCCGGGGCCACCTTGGGGCGGAACATGGCCACCAGCTTCCCCTCGGGATTGATCAGCACGATCGAGGCCGAGTGGTCTATGAGGTAATCCTTGCGCTCGCTCTCCACGATGGAATAGACGAGGCCAAGATTGCGCACCAGGGGGAAGAGGGCGCGGTGGGGGCCGGTCGCCGCCTTGAATTCCGGATGGAAGAAGGCGGTATAGCTCTTGAGACGGGCGCTGTCATCCCGCTGGGGATCCGCCGAGACGAAGACCACCTGGCTGCTGGGCGAGACCTTCTTCAGATCCGGGTAGATGGAGCGCAGATCCGCCAGGGCGGTCGGGCAGACGTCGGGACAATAGGTGTAGCCGATGAACAGGAAGGTCCAGTGCCCCGCCAGATTGGCCGCGGTGAAGGGCTTCCCATCCCCATCCGTGAGGGTGAAGGGGTTGATGTCACGCCCTACCGGATAATAATCCGCCTGCGCAGGCAGGGAGGGTTGGCTCCAGTAATAAGCCGCCATTATGCTGCCGACGAAGAGCAACAACAGCAGGGAAAAACGTGGTTTAACCATATAAAACAGAACCTTGCTAGTTCAACCAGCCAGATGGCGAGGCCAATGAAGGGCTATTGTAACCCGCCCGGCCCCGTTTCTGCCTAGTCCTGAGTCCGGATCCTGGGCAGGAATGGGCCCCGTACGGAGGAAACGGCCCCTATCTCCGGGCAATGGCGGGGAAAAGAAAAGCCCCACACCGGGTGGGGCTCACACACTGTTCGGGGGACTGGCTCAGGGTCGCAGTCTGCGCTGCCCCTGGGGGCGCCGTATAGTGGCGCGCAGCGGAATGACCGGGGCCGTCCAGGGAGCATCTGGCAAACCTATGTCATGGTGGCGGCGGAACAGACGAACCAGGCGGACAATCTTGTCCTTGGGGCACCCCAGCCAGATGGTCCAGCCATCGCCCTTGTGATACACCCAGAGCGCATAAAACCAGGTCATCCGACTGCCCTTGATGAATCGGGTGATGGAGGATGCGGGGGTTGCGGTTGCGGCCGGACCCGGATCCCACGGCGAGCTTGAAGCCATACCTGTCCTCCTTGCTCAACAGGCCACGCCGACCAGTGTGACTGCCATCGGGATGGCAGACCAGGCACCGTCGCGTACTGACTGTATTGAGTCGTCCTGCTGCCTGACGACTCTCCCTGTCCCGCACCGCCTCAGTTGTGATGCATCCCTGCGATCCATGCTGACCTGGCGGCACACTCAAGGTCATGGCGGTTATCCGGCCATGACACTGCGGGCCTTCTCAAAGGATATATCCGAAATGCATGATCCGTGGCGGTACTGTTTGCGGTGGATCTGGGCGGCGGCAATGGCGGGGATCGGGGAGGAAAGAAGAGCGGGGAAAACGGCACAAACGAAGGGGCCTCCCGCAGGAGGCCCCTCGGCATGTCCGATGCTTACATCCAGTCGGCGTTGCGAATAACCCCGACTGCCAGCCCTTCGATGGTCAGGTGCTGGCTGGAGAGATCCACCTCTATGGGGGAGAGATCCTCGTTCTCCGGCAGCAGCCACACCTGGCTGCCCTTGCGCTGGAAGCGCTTGACGGTGACGTCTTCATCGAGACGCGCCACCACCACCTGGCCGTTGCGCACCTCCTGGGTCTTGTGCACCGCCAGCAGATCCCCATCCATGATGCCGATGTTCTTCATGCTCATGCCCTGCACCCGCAACAGGAAGTCGGCCCGCGGGTGGAACAGGGCGGGATCCACCTGATAGTGGCTCTCTATGTGCTCCTGAGCCAGGATGGGCTCACCGGCCGCGACCTTGCCGATGAGCGGCAGGCCGTTCTCTTCTGGCGCAGCCTCCTCCTCCTCGAGCAGCAGGCGGATGCCGCGGGAGGTGCCGGGCATGATCTCGATGACCCCTTTCTTGGCCAGGGCCTTCAGATGTTCCTCGGCCGCATTGGCCGACTTGAAGCCAAGCTTCTGGGCGATCTCGGCGCGAGTCGGCGGCATGCCGGTCTCGCTCATGTTCGCCTTGATAAGCTCCAGCACTTCAGCCTGGCGGGGGGTAAGGGGTTTCATAGCATTGGCACCTGTCTTTTTATACAGCACACTGGCAGTATATACAGTGCTGTGGCCAAGGCAAGGCGTTGCTGATATTTGTCCCCGCCTTGTCGCAAAAATCCCGCACCTTCTATCCTGAAAAGGCACTCATCCTACCTCTCGGCGACAAGCTGTCGGTGATTTGCTATGCTCACGCCGCATTTTTTTGGAGAGCAGACGCACATGTCCCTTGGACAGAACATTTCCAGAGCCATCCTGCAATGGCCGGTCAGTGGCTTGGTCAATCACAAGAGCCTGCCGGAAAATCCCATCACGGAGCTCAAGCTGGATCCGGCAAGACCCATAGTCTATGCCCTGAAAACCAGTTCGATCACCGACCTGATGACCCTGCAACAGTGCTGCGAGGATCTCGGCCTGCCCGGCCCCTTCACGCCGCTGGAGCTGGGTGGCCAGCTGCTGCCGCGCTACGTCTGTCTGGATCGTCCGCCTCCCCTGTTTGGCACGCGCAACAAGCCGCTGCCCTTCCTGCAGGAGTTCCACCAGCTGCTGGACTTGCACAAGCAGGATCCCGAGCTGGATATTCAGGTGGTGCCCGTCACCCTGTTCTGGGGCCGTGCCCCCGGTAGGGAAGGTGAGGAAGCCTCCGGCTGGAACATCATCAGCAGCCTGGCCCCGAACCGGCTCAAAAAGGCGCTGATCGTGATCCTCAAGGGGCGCGAAAACCTGGTGCGCTTCTCCCCGCCGCTCTCATTGCGCTACATGGCGGACAAGCACGGTACCGACGAGGCCATAGCCCACAAGCTGGCACGGGTGGCCCGCACCCACTTCAGCCGCCAGCAGCTGGCGGCCACCGGTCCCAAGCTGCCCAACCGCAACCTGCTGTTCAAGCAGTTGCTGGATTCGAGCGTGATCCAGCAGGCCATCGAAGAAGAGGCCAGACGCGAGGGCATCAGCCTGGAGAAGGCGCAGAAGCGCGCCCATGGCTACATGGACGAGATCGCCTCCAACTTCTCCTTCCGGCTGATCCGCCTCGGTGAGACTTTCCTCGGCTGGCTCTGGAACAAGCTCTACCGCGGCCTCTCGGTCAATGGTGCCGAGCAGGTGCGCCAGCTCGCCCAGGAAGGGCACGAAATTGTCTACGTCCCCTGCCATCGCAGCCACATGGACTACCTGCTGCTCTCCTACGTCATCTATCACCAGGGCATGGTGCCGCCCCACATAGCGGCCGGCATCAACCTCAACTTCTGGCCGGCGGGCCCCATCTTCCGCCACGGCGGCGCCTTCTTCATCCGCCGCACCTTCAAGGGCAACCCGCTCTACAGTACTGTGTTCCGTGAATATCTGAACCTGCTGTTTGCCAAGGGCTACTCGGTGGAGTTCTTCACCGAGGGTGGCCGCTCGCGCACCGGTCGCCTGCTGCCGCCCAAGACCGGGATGCTGGCCATGACGCTGCAGGCCATGATGCGCGGGCTGGACAGGCCGGTGACCCTGGTGCCCGTCTATCTGGGCTACGAGCACGTGATGGAGGTCAACACCTACCACAACGAGCTCAAGGGCAGCCGCAAGGAGAAAGAGAGCTTCCTGCAGGTGCTCGGCATACTGCGCAAGCTGCGCAACTATGGCCGTGGCTTCGTCAACTTCGGTGAGCCGCTGACCCTCAACAGCTACCTCGGCGAGCAGGTGCCGCACTGGAAGGAGAGCATTGGCCGCGAGGAGCGCCCCGAGTGGATGGCCTCCACAGTCAATCAGCTGGCCGAGCTCTTGATGACCCGGATCAACGATGCCGCCGCCGTCAACGGCCTGACCCTGAGTGCCCTGGCACTGCTGGCCGCCGAGCGCCATGCCCTGACCCGGGACGAACTGCAGGCCCAGATCAACACCTATCTGGACCTGCTCAAGCAGGTGCCCTACAGCCCCCAGAGCACCATGCCGGACGAGGATGCCAAGACACTGCTGGATCAGGCCATGGAGCTCAACAAGTTCGAGGTGAGCGAGGACAAGCTCGGTCAGATAGTCAGCCTGGACCGCTATCAGGCGATCCTGCTGACCTACTACCGCAACAACATATTGCACCTGTTCGCCCTGCCCTCCCTGGTGGCGGCCTTGATCGAACGCTGCGAGGGGATCTCTCGCGGCGAGATAGTCGCCCGCTGCGTCGACATCTACCCGCTGCTCAAGACAGAGCTGTTCCTGCGCTACGAAGAGGAGGAGCTGCCGGAGCTGGTGGATGCCCTGCTGGCCGAGCTGCAACGCCAGCAGCTGATAGAGGCGCGCGATGGCGGCTACTGGGTCAATCCGGGCAACCAGATGCGCCTGCTGCTCCTGGCCGAGAGCATTCAGGAGACACTGCAACGCTACGCCATAGTGCTGACCCGCATGCTGGCCCAGCCCCACATAGAGGCGGAGCAGCTGGAGGCGGACGGCCTGATGATGGCGGAGCGCCTCGGCACCCTGCACGGCATCAACGCCCCCGAGTTCTTCGATCCCAAGCTGTTCAGCACTCTGATCCACACCCTGCGCAGCGAAGGCTATCTGGATCCGGGCTGCAAGCCGGATCTCGGCCGCTTCCAGGCCCTGGCCGACAACATAGTGCCGCTGCTGAGCAACAAGATCCGCCGTACCATACAGGCGGGCAACCGGCTCTGATCCTCGTCTTACAGCCAACAAAAAGGCCGCATCATGCGGCCTTTTTCATAGATATACGTTTCTCACAGGTAGTGAGCGATCACCCCGAGCAGCACCAGGGCCCCCACATAGTTGTTGTTGAGGAAGGCCTGGAAGCAGGCCTCCCGCTGGCGCTCCCGGATCAGCCGCTGCTGATAGACGAACAGGGCCGCCGCCCCCAGCAGACCCCAGTAATAGCCGGATCCCAGCGCCATCAGCTGACCCACCAGCAACAGGATGAGCAGGGTTGCCAGTTGCAACACGCCGATGATCCGCTTGTCGTGACGGCCAAACAGGATGGCGCTCGACTTGAGCCCGAGCTTGAGGTCATCGTCCCTGTCCACCATGGCGTACTGGGTGTCATAGGCTATGGTCCACAGCAGGTTGGCGAGAAACAGCAACCAGGCGACGGGCGGCAGGGCGTTGGCCTGGGCCGCATAGGCCATGGGAATGGACCAGGAGAACGCCATCCCGAGCACCAGTTGCGGGATAGGAATGAAGCGCTTCATGAAGGGGTAGCAGACCGCCAGCAGCAGGCCGGCGAACGACAGGCCTATGGTGAGCGGGTTCAGGGTCAGCACCAGGGCGAACGAGATGAGCGCCAGCACGGCAAACAGGATCAGCACCTCCCGCGCATCGACCCGGCCCATGGGCAGCGGTCGCCCGGCGGTGCGTTTCACGTGGCCGTCGAAGTTGCGATCCGCATAGTCATTGATGACACAGCCCGCCGAGCGCATCAGGAAGACCCCCACCACGAACACGGTCAGGATCCAGGGATCCGGCAGGCCGCCGGCCGCGAGACAGAGCGCCCACAGGGTCGGCCACAGCAGCAAGAGGGTGCCGATGGGCTTGTCGATGCGGGCCAACTGCACATAGGCCAGTCCCCGCTCCTTGGTTAACAGCTTCACTCCAGCTCCTTATGCGATGGCAGCGAATGAGACGATAGCGAGGGCAGGAAGAGTTCGTGGACCAGCAAGGGCCACTGCCCCAGATAGAGACGGGAGCGGCGCCCCCAGACGGTGGCCGCCTGGCACCAGGGATTGCTCGCGATCTCGAAGCAGGCCAGTTGCAGGTGATCGCGCCGTGCCGGTGCATCACCGAAGATGCGCTCCCCCAGTGGTTGCTCCCCCAGATCCTGCAGACCGCTCCCTTGCAGCGCCGCCTCGGCAAACAGGGTCCAGCCCAGAATGGCCGGTCCGGCGTCACCGTGCAGTATGACCTCGCGGCAGATCCCCACGGGATCCGCAACGGCCACCAGCGCCTGCTCGTCCGACCCCAGCGACACGCTGCGATTGCCGAGCAGTTGCACCGAGAGGTGACTATTGTGGCGCCGCAGGCGCCGGGTCATGGAGTCGGCCTCCAGCAACCAGGGGCGCAGTGCCTCGGGAGGCTCACACTCTGCGGGTGCCCGCCAGGGGACGAGCTGGATGAGGGGAACAGTCAACTCGGACTTCACAGCTTCACCATCCGGAGATTTCCGTTGTCAGGTTAAAATCCCGTTTATTATCCGTAAATCAATGGCGAATTGTAAGAACATCCGTGCTTGACGGCCCCGATGGCAGCATCAAAAATGGGGCATCCGTCGCTGCCGAGCCATCTAGATGAAGATCTTCAGAATTCTGCTGGTGTTATCCCTGGGTTGTACCCTGTTGAATACCCACGCCTTCGCCAACGAGGAAGCGGCCGCCGATCCGGCCTCTGCCGCCGTCCAGCCGGGATTCGCCTATCATGCGCTGGATCCGGACATCATCACCAACTACCTCGGCGATGGCAAAACCCTGGGCTATGTGCGGGTGACGGTGGAGCTGATGGCCGAAAACGCCGCCGATCTCAAGTTGCTGGAACAGCACGACCCCCTGATCCGCGACGCCATCATCCGCCTGATTGGCAGCAAGACAGGCGCCCAGATAAAGTCGCTGGTGAGTCGGGAAGAGCTGCGCAAGGAGTGCGAGGCCAAGGTCAACGAACTGCTGGTCAGAGAGACCGGCAAGAAGGCGGTACGCGAGCTCATCTTCACCAAGTATCTTTATCAGTAATGAACGGCGAGCAGGGTGCCGACCGGCGGCCCGCTCTCCCTACCGCTCCCATTCACTGTCGAGGAAGTCATCGTCATGGGCCACAAGACGCTGTGTGAATGGCGCCGTCACGAGATCCCCGCCGATCTCAAGACACTGCGCAAGATATTGCGCAAACCCAAGTTTGTATGCGGCAAGTGCGCCCGCAGCGCCAATGACAAAGAGTACCTGTGCCAGCCGCTGCGGCTGAAGGAGAAAGGGGAATGAGTTCCCCCACTGCTCGTCGCTCAAGGGTCTGAAGAAGAAGGGGGCGCCCTATTGATCGGTCCAGCCCTGACGCCCCTGCGCAAACAGTTTGCGGGCCTGGACGTCATTGGGGCAGACGCCGCGGTACTCCTCCCCCGATCGCCCGGCCAGATAGAGGTGCTCCGGGCGGCAATACCAGGCCAATCCCTTCTGGCGACCCTGCTCCCACATGGCGACATCCACCTTGGTCCCGCACTGGGTCTGATGGAATTCCACCCGATCGGCGGCGAAACCCAGCTTGCCGTCTCCTTCCCCCACATCGCTCCACACCTTTTCGCAGGGATCGTCCGAGTTGGAGACGCAGCCCCCGAGCAGGGTGGCACAGAGCATGATGACGAGTGAGCGCATAATCATCCTTGGGCGTTGTTTGAGTGGTTTATGGCGTCTCTGGCCTGACGGGCATCCCTCTTCCCACAGCGCCATTTGAGCAGTTCATTCTAACCAGAGCCTCGCCCGGCCACCAAGGGGCATGCTGCCGAACGCACAAAAAATCGGGCGGGCCACCAGGCCCGCCCTCACGCGTTACAGGGAATCACTGATCGTCGAGGGGGTCATAGTCCTGCCAGCCCTCGTCGTCCAGCTCCTCCAGCTCGTCTTCCCAGGATTCCGGCTCCCACTCATCGTCGAGCTCGAAATCCGGCGTCTGCGTACCCATGCTCATTCTCCTTGGATAGTGCACCGGCCTTCAAAGTCTATCCAGAAAAATGGGGCTCGCCAGTGGACCCGGTCAGAGCTTGATCAGGGTGCGACCCGCAACCCGACCCTGGGTGATGGCCTCGGCGGTCTCCACCACCTGCTCCAGCCCGATCTCGGTCACCGCCTTGGCGAAGAAGCTGGCGGGCAGATCCCGCGCCAGTCGCTGCCACGCCAGTTGACGGCGCGCCAGCGGGCACATCACAGAGTCGACCCCCTGCAAGCGCACGTTGCGCAGTATGAAGGGCATGACGCTGGTGGGCAGATCGAAGCCGCCCGCCAGCCCGCAGGCCGCCACGGCGCCGCCGTAATTCATCTGGGCCAGCAGCTTGGCCAACACCTGACTGCCGACTGTGTCGACGGCACCGGCCCACAGCTGTTTCTCCAGCGCCTTGGCCGGTTCCAGCAGTTCGCTGCGTGGCACTATGCGGCTGGCACCCAACGCAGTCAGCATGGCGCCCTGCTCCTCGGGACGGCCGGTCAGTGCCGCGACGCTATATCCGAGCGCCGCCAGCAGGGCCACGGCGGTGGAACCCACCCCGCCCGCCGCCCCTGTCACCAGGATCTCGCCGCTCGCAGGAGTGACGCCCGCCTCTTCCAGCGCCAGCACGCAGAGCATGGCGGTGAGGCCGGCGGTGCCGATGCACATGGCCTGCCGCTCATCCAGCCCGGCCGGCAGCGGCACCAGCCAGTCGGCCTTGACCCGCGCCTGCTCGGCCATGCCGCCCCAGTGTCCTTCCCCCACGCCCCAACCGGTCAGCACCACCTTGTCACCGATCTGGTAGCGGCTGTCGGCCGACTCCAGCACTGTGCCGACGAAGTCGATGCCCGGCACCAACGGCCACTGGCGCGCTATCTTGCCCTTGCCGGTGATGGCCAGCCCGTCCTTGTAGTTGAGGGAGCTGTAGCTCACCGCCACCCGCACCTCGCCCGCCGGCAGCTGGCTCTCGGCCAGTTGGGTCAGGGTCGCCTTGGTCTTGCCATCTTGGTTATCCAGTAACAGAGCCTTGAACATGCTTTCCTCTCGGGGTTGGGGCGCCGGCATCAGGTGCTCTGGCGCTTGTGCAATTCAAATTCGATGGTCTGGGTACCGTCTTGCAGTACCTCGCCAGCCAGTTTACGCAGGATCATCTCCGCGGCCATGTCGCCTATCTTGCGATAGGGGATCTGTACCGACGTCAGGGCAGGATAACAGGCCTGTACCACATCCGAGTCATCGAATCCGGCGATGGCCTGCTGATCACCTTCCTGCTGCCGGTGCTGGGGGATCTCGGCTTTGCCAACACCACCTTCAGCGATGCCGACTTCAGCGTGGTGGGCATACTGCTGGGCCTGACAGTGCGCTGATGCCACTGCGTCCAGGCCAGTCTGCAGGCGCGGTCTATGGGCCGCGCCTGCTGTTAGCGGCAGCCCCAACCCCATCGACGCCGAAAATATCTGCAAACACAGTGCGTTGGATCGGATTTTCAGCCCACAGCGGCAGCATCTGACGGGGGAGTGCGATATGCTGGTGCGCTGACGTTCCACCCCGACCTCACCCGAGGCCTCTTCCATGAAATACCTGGTAGTACAAACCAAACAGATAGGAGATGTGCTGATCTCCACCGCACTGTGCAACAACCTCAAGCAGCACGACCCCGCCGGGGAGGTTCACTATCTGGTCATGGATTACTGCGCGGGGATGGCAGAGGGGAATCCCAACATAGATCGCTTGATCGTCATCGAGAAGGCGCGCCGCAACGAGTGGCGCTACATGAAGGAGTTGCTGCTGGGCATTCGCCGCGAGCGCTACGACGTGGTGATCAACAGCCAGGGCCAGATGATAGGCCTGCTCACCTGTCTCATCTCGGGGGCAAGACTGCGGATCGGCTTCGACTCCTTCCCCTGGCGACTCGGCCACAACCGCATAGTGCGCTTTCGCCATGACACCGAGCATCAGGGCAACAGTACTCTGGTGGATGACAGATTCTCGCTGCTAAAGCCTCTGGGGCTCGCCAGGGAGGATCGCAACTACTATCTCTGGCTGAGTGAAGCGGAGAAGCAACGGGGACGGGAGACACTGCAGGCCGCCGGCATAGATCCGGGCAGGCCGCTGATCGCCATGGGGGTCAATTCCCTTGGGCACTACAAGCGCTGGCCCATCGACTGTTTCGCCGAAGTCGCACGCTGGCTGATAGAGCAGCACCACGCCCAGATCCTGATCTACTGCGGGCCAGGGGAGGAAGAGTACAACCGCAGCCTGAAGCCCTTGCTGCCCACCGCACTGCAGGCCAGCGTGTTTGACCACATACAGACCCGCTCGGTGCGGGAGCTCGCGGGCATCTTCGCCCATTGCCAGCTGTTCGTCGGCAACGACACAGGCCCGCGGCATATGGCACAGGCGCTGGACATACCGCTGCTGACCATAGTCTCTCCCCTGGGTCACTCCGCCATTGCCAACCCCGTATCTCATCCCCGCTATCAGTTCATCAACACCGACCACCAGGATCCTGAGCGGGAAGTCCTGGCCGTTCAACACCAGTTGAGTATGCTCTGGGACCAAGTGACGCGACCCCATGGCAAACCGGAAGAGCCTACCCCCGACCCAATACCAGTCAGGTAACCGACAGCGTCAGATCGTCACTTCCTCAGACGGAAGAACTCCTTCTGCCACTCATAGAGATACCCGGACCACCCCTTGGCCTTGGCCCGCAGGAATACGAGGCCGGATGAGCGCTTCCAGCTGTGCTGGAACCAGTGCGTCATATAACGCTCCGCGGCGGGCTCAAAATGAATGGCTTCCCCCTGATAGTTGTAGAAGTAATGAACGGGGGCGATCAGGGCAGCATCGCCGGACTGAGCCAGCTTGTCTGACACCAGTCTGGTCATGATCTCGGGCCCCATGTACATGGGAGAGGACATGATCTCCTCTTCGTAGAAGCGGACCAGCTCGGACAACATCACCGACTCTTTCCGGGCGTAGATGACAGCGGTGCCGACCAGCCGATCGGACTCGTAGCCTGCGCCAAACGCCACTGACTCGAAGAGCGGGAAGGGATCCTGGTTGATGGTGACATCGGTATCCAGATAGAGACCCCCTTCCTGGGTGAGGATCTTGAGGCGCAGGTAATCGGTCACGAAGGCCAGCAAACCCCGTCGGTAGCACTCCCGGGCAAAGGTGCACTCCTGGATCCAGCGCTTTATCTGCGGGTCCGTATCCAGCCACAGCTTGTAGTCGTAACCCTGCTTTCGCCAGTCGTCGATGCACACATGGGCCAGGGGAGGCAGCCGGTTGCCCAGCCAGATGGCATGAATGGTTTTATTCGTCGCGCTCATGACTTGCCCCCACAGTGCTTCATGTTCCACAGCGTCATTCTGATGAACCGGTAGCAGCGGTACAGCTCACGGGTCAATTTGAACCCCAGCGGTACCTTCTTCAGCTCGACCTGATTCTGGATGTCGCTGCCCATGTCCCGCGGGCTGTAGATGGCATAGGGGATAAGGCCGGTACAGATGAGCCCGGTACGATAGGACTCGCCGATGAAGTTGTCGACCGAGCAGAGCCATCGCTTGCTGTGCGCCAGCAGGCGGCGGGCCCCCTGGGGCGAGATGCTGTAACCCGTGGTCCAGCAGGAGTTGTTGTGCCAGAACATCAGTTGCATGTTGTCTATGGTGGTCAATGCGCTGGCCGACCCGACCTGGGGTTCCACCTTCACATACTCATACTGCTCGTGGACCTTGGGCAGGGTCCCCAGCACCTCTTCAAAATACTGGGTAGGCAGGAAGTCATCTTCCAGAATGAGGATGGGCTCATTGAGTTCGACGCACTTTTCCCACAACAGGAAGTGGCTGGCATAACAGCCCTTCTCCCCCGGGGTCAACGGCCGGCTCCTGAAACGGATCCTGTGCTGGTCATCCGGCAAGGCCTGCAACCGCTCAGGGAGGCCTTCAAAACCATTCACCGCGTTGAAAAACTCGAAATCGATGCCTCTGGCCGCCAGGACGGACTCGACGCGACTGCGCCGCTCGACGGCCCGCTCCAGACTAATGACGTAAATTTTCATGACCTTCCTTTGCAAACTGCTTCAGTTCTCCATGCAGTGCAACCGAGTAGATGGCGCCCATGAAGACGCTGAATACCCACTGCCCGGAGCGCATGTAGAAAAAGGATTCAAAGTTGTTGATGATGAGCCAATAGATGATGAAAGAGATGGTCAGCATCTTGATGAAACGTGAAGAGAGAGAACAGGACAACACCTGACGAGCCACGGTGAAGAGCGTGCCATAGAGCACCAGGAATCCGGCAAGGCCCCAGCACACCAGGGTCTCCATGTTGGAGTTGTGCAGATGACGGAACTCCTGGGTGATGTAATCCGGCAGCGTCTTGGACAGGGTAATGACCAGTGATTGACTGCCATAGCCGGTGCCGAAGAGCGGGTGTGCCAGGAACCACTGGATGGCCTCCAGCCAGGTCCTCAGCCTCACCCCTATGCTGAAATCCTGCACCTCGGTCCAGTTGCCCGTCAAGATGGCATGCACATCCCCTTGATGCCCAAAGCCCGACAGCAGCCTCTCCCTGATGAATGGGACCTGATAGAGGGCCAGCACGGTCACCAGCAAGATGGCGTAGGTCATGACCACCTTGCGTGTTGGCCAATGCTCACCATCCCCGAGCAAGGGAAGGATAGCGAGGGAGACCGAGATGGCCAGCCAGGACTGGCGGGATTGCAGAATAACGGAGAAAACACCGAACAGCACTATGCCGAGCAGTATGCCCCCAGTGGCCAGCGACAGTTTCCTGAATCTTGAGGTGAGCAGCAACAGGACGAAAAACAGAAAGCAGGCGCCCGCGATCAGGGAGCCGTGCTGGGCATTGCGGTAATTGAAATCCACCCTGGCACCGTCGAGCCCCGTCTCGAAGATGGAGAAAAAGGCCGAGTGATAGGCAAAGGTGAAGACGACCCCGACGCAGAAGGTCAGCAAGGTGATGACGATGCGACGCGGTTCCCCTTTCAGCCAGTAGGCGAGGCCGATGAAGAAGAAGAGGTAGGCCATCGACTTCACCGAAGGGTACTTGAGGGCATAGTCATGGACATAATATCGCGATGACACCCAGCTCAGGCACTGCACCACCACGGCCAAACAGAGCAGTTGAAAGACTCTGTTTTTTATGAAAAAAGCCCTGTCCACATAGAATGCCAGCAGAGTCGCGAAGACGATGATGGTCTGGCAGACATCGGCGATCAGCTGTATCGAATCCTTGAACAGGGTGTAACCCAGAATATTCAGGAAGATAAAGTTGCCGAACGCCTTGCCATGAAAAAAGCCGAGAAAATCGTGATTCGTCGACAGGGTCTGATCTTTCATCCCGAGCAATGTGTATTTTCCCATCAAGATTTTCTGAAGACATAGTTGCCACGGATCTTGCGCCACAACCCGAACATGTCGGTGCGGGGGAAGATGGCGATCCGGCGGATCTGAAGCGGATCCCGATGCATGGCCCTGGGGCCGCTGTTGGTGGCCACAGCATAGCGGTAGCCGGCGGCGCAGGCCTCGGCTTTCGCGCTCTCGTTAAGATCCCCGTAAGGGTAGGCAAACGACAGTAGCGGATGGCCAAGCAGCCGTTCCAGCCTCTCCTTGTTGGCCCGGATCTCGCGCGCCTGCTGCTCGGGTGCCAGCGTGCTGAGGCGCGGGTGCGTCTGGGTATGGCCACCGATCTCCACGTGACCGGAGGCCACCAGGGCGCCTATCTCATCGCCATTCATCAGGGCCACCGGCGTATCGGGGTGGGTCGGGTGCTCCACGTCCCAGCGATTGTGATCCTCGCCTGTCACTATGTACACCACCGCCTTGTAACCATATTTTTCCAGCAGGGGCAGCATGCGGGTGAGGTTGTCACGATAACCGTCGTCGACGGTGATCATCAGGTACTTCTTGCCATATTGCAGCCGATGGATGAAGCCCTTGTCCGCCAGATCCGCGAAGGTCAACGTCTCGTAGCCGAGCCACTTCATCAGCTTGAGGTGTTTCTCGAACATGGCGACGGGCAGCCAGGTGCCGTGCACTCCCTTCTCGCTCTCATGCTCGATGAAGCGGTGATACATGATAACCGGCATCTCCCGGCGCAGGGTCTCGACCACGGCATCCTGATAGATGGACTCGAGCCCGCTCACCACCTGCTGCAAATCATATTCCTGCAGGATCCGCTGACGCAGGCTGTCCGGCACCTGCTTGGTGGCCAGCGCCGGGGCTATCTGTCCCTTCAGCGCGATAAAATCGATCGCCAGATCCTGGGGCCCTATGTCGCCGAAGTTGCTGGCCAGCGCCTCGTCCAGATTCTGTTCGGTCACCAGCCCTATGGCCTTGGCCTCGCCGATGGCGAAGGCGGGGCGACCGCACAGCAGGGCCTCCATCGCCACCCGGCCGGCACCGATCACCAGATCGCACTGCGCCAGCAGAGCGGGCACATCGTCCACGTAGCCGACGAAATCGACCTTGTCCTGGAAGCGGGCAAAGCGCTCCGGCACCTTGGTGCCGCTGACGACACGGACCTGGCAGGCGTCCAGGTCCAGTACCTCGTCCAGCAAGCGATAGCAGAGCTCTCCCTTGGGGCCGCTCAGTCGACCTATGATGGCGATCACCGGCCTGGCGTTGTCCGGTGCCGGCACAGGCTGGAATCTGTCGGTCTCTATGCCGTTGCGCAGCACCTGCACTGTGGCGGGATCCACCCCCAGGTTGTTGATGATCTGGCGGGCTATATCTTCGCACACCGCCACAGCCCGATAGCCGAGGGCATGAAACGCCTTGCGGGAGGCATGCACCGGCTGACGGCCATGAACTGTGGTGATCATGGGGGTGCCGGTCAGCTTGCAGGCCACATAGCTGCTCCAGCCGGAGGCGCGGGAGTGGGCATGAACCAGCTGGATGTGGTGCTTCCTGATGAGATAGATGAGGTAAAACACATGCCAGAAGCGGCGCAGTATGCTGCGCTTGTTGAACCTCAGCTTGAATACGGGCCCCTGCGTGGGCTTGGTCAGGGTATCTGACACGTAAAAGACGTTGTGACCACGCCGGGTCAGCTCGTTGCCGACCGTGGTGGCATAGACCTCAGCTCCCGTGACTTCGAGCTGGGAGAGTGCCATCAATATGTTCATGCAAGCGCATCCGATCGACGGGCGGCCAGGGCCGCCCGTCAGAGGGGGATCAAGCCCGGTTCAACCAGGCCATGTAATCGGCCACGCCTTCGGCGACAGTCTTGAACTCGCCGTCATAACCGACGCCACGCAAGCGGGTCAGATCGGCCTGGGTGAAGCTCTGATAGCGACCCTTGAGGTGATCCGGGAAGGGGATGTACTCGATGGCGCCTTGCTGGTGATGCTTGATCACGGCCTCGGCCACGTTCTGGAACGGCTCGGCACGGCCGGTACCGCAGTTGAAGATGCCGGAGTGCTGCGGGTTCTGCCAGAACCAGAGGTTCACCTTGCAGACGTCGTCCACATAGATGAAGTCGCGCATCTGGCCGCCATCCGGGAAGCCGTCGCAGCCCTCGAACAGCTTGGGATTGTCCCCCTGCTTCACCTGGTTGTTGAGGTGGAAGGCGACGGAAGCCATGGAGCCCTTGTGCTGTTCGCGCGGGCCGTAGACGTTGAAGTATTTCAGGCCCACGACCTGGGAGTCGATCTCCGGCAGCCAGCGGCGCACGTATTGGTCGAACAGCTGCTTGGAGTAGCCATAGACGTTGAGGGGCTGCTCGAACTTGGGATCTTCGATGAAGTTGTCGTTGCGGCCGCCATAGGTAGCGGCGGAGGAGGCATATATGAAGGGAATTTCCCGCTCGATGCAGTAGTGGAACAGATCCTTGGAGTACTCGTAGTTGACCTCCATGATGAACTTGCCGTTCCACTCTGTAGTCGCGGAGCAGGCACCTTCGTGGAAGATCACCTCTATGCCGCCATCCCATTCTTCAAACTCGTCACCGGAGACGATCCGCGCCTGGAACTCGTCCTTGTCCATGTAGTCGGCGATGGTGAGATCGACCAGGTTGACGAACTTGGTGCCGTCGGTCAGGTCGTCGATGACCACGATATCGGTCCGTCCTTGAGCGTTCAGCTGCTTGACCAGATTGCTGCCGATAAAGCCAGCACCGCCAGTTACTACGATCATGGAGTTTGCCTCGCGTACGTTGATGGCCCCGTGTGACTGCCTGTTAAAGCTGTGTATAGTGGGCCAATTTGAAATTGCCGAAAAGTTTATCACGGGCCGCCAGGGGATTCGACCTCGGCGCACAGGGCCCGGCAGAGGGATCAGTGATGAAGACCAGAGACAGGATCATCCACAGCGCCACCGAGCTGTTCAACGATCAGGGTGAACGCAACATCACCACCAACCACATTGCCGCCCATCTCGGCATCAGCCCGGGCAACCTCTATTACCACTTCCGCAATAAAGAAGACATCATCCACTCCATCTTCGATCAATACGCCCGCCACCTGAGCGAGAGCTTCACGCCGGCCCGCAGCCACGAGATCAAGCTGGAAGATCTGATGGGTTATCTGGATGCCATCTTCTATCTGATGTGGCAGTTCCGCTTCTTCTACGCCAACCTGCCGGACATCCTGAGTCGCGACGAACCCTTGCAGCACAAGTACCTCAAGGCCCAGGAGCAGCTGCGCGCCGCCGTGGAAGCACTGCTGAGAAGCCTGCGCGAGGGCGGCATCATAGACGTCAGCGACGAAGATCTGCCGGATCTGGGCCAGACCATCAAGATGGTGGTCACCTGCTGGATCCCCTTCCAGATTGCCCAGGCGCCCCATACCCGCATCACCAAGCCCTTGCTTTATCAGGGGGTCTTGCGGGTGCTCTTCCTGCTGCGCCCCTATGTGCAGCCCCAGGTGATCGCCCAGATCCGCCAACTGGAGCAGCACTACCACCAACTGGCCCAACCAGCAGGGTGAGATCTGTTTCACAATTGTTGAATATCAGCATAATAATTTGAATTGGTGCGCAACGATTGCAGTAAAATGTTGCCCATTCCAGGGTCTGTCGACGTTTCGTCACGACCGCGACGACGTCACTCCGTGCACCTCGCACGGCCCAAGATCCTGATAACACAGTCGACACAGTCAATGAGGACCGAGGATGTCTAACGGATTCTATCGTCACCTGGCCGAACAGCTCGAACAGGTCAAGGCGGAAGGGCTATACAAGCAGGAACGCATCATCACCTCGGCTCAGCAGGCCCAGATTGCGGTGGGCGGCGAGCAGGTTCTGAACTTCTGTGCCAACAACTACCTGGGGCTGGCCAACCACCCGGATCTTATCGCCGCCGCCCATCAGGGACTCGACAGTCACGGCTTCGGCATGGCTTCGGTACGCTTCATCTGCGGTACCCAGGACCAGCACAAGGCGCTGGAGCAGAAACTGTCCGCCTTCCTCGGCACCGAGGACAGCATCCTCTACTCCTCCTGCTTCGATGCCAACGGCGGTCTGTTCGAGACCCTGTTCGGCGCCGAAGACGCCATCATCTCAGATGCGCTCAACCACGCCTCCATCATCGACGGCGTACGGCTGTGCAAGGCCAGGCGCTATCGCTACGCCAACAACGACATGGCCGAGCTGGAAGCCCAGCTCAAGCAGGCCAATGCCGACGGCGCCCGCTTCAAGCTGATCGCCACCGACGGTGTCTTCTCCATGGACGGTGTCATCGCCGACCTCAAATCCATCTGCGATCTGGCCGACAAATACGACGCCCTGGTGATGGTGGATGACTCCCACGCGGTGGGCTTCATCGGCGAGAACGGCCGTGGCACCCACGAATACTGCGGTGTGCTGGACAGGGTCGACATCATCACAGGCACCCTGGGCAAGGCGCTCGGCGGCGCCTCCGGCGGCTACACCTCTGGCAAGAAAGAGGTGATCGACTGGCTGCGTCAGCGCTCCCGTCCCTACCTCTTCTCCAACTCCCTGGCCCCCTCCATCGTCTCGGCCACCATCAAGGTGATCGACATGCTGGCCGACGGCCACGCGCTGCGGGCCAGCCTGAAAGAGAACAGCGAGTATTTCCGCACCCGGATGAGCGCCGCCGGCTTCACCCTGGCCGGTGCCGATCACGCCATCATTCCGGTCATGCTGGGGGATGCCAAGCTGGCCGCCGAGATGGCGAGCCGCATGCTGGCGGCCGGCATCTACGTGGTGGGCTTCTCCTTCCCCGTGGTGCCCAAGGGCCAGGCCCGCATCCGAACCCAGATGTCTGCCGCCCATACCCGCGAGCAGCTGGACAAGGCCATCGATGCCTTCATCCGCATCGGCCGCGAGCTCGGTGTGATTTGATCACATGGCTAGCTGATTAAAACGGGGGCCAAGGTTGGGCCCCATTTTATTACCCTCTGTACCCGGCACAGCGCCGTGAGGAATCTGTCATGAAAGCACTCTCCAAACTCAAATCCGAAGCCGGCATCTGGATGACGGACGTCCCGACTCCCGAGCTCGGCCACAACGATCTGCTGATCAAGATCCGCAAGACCGCCATCTGCGGCACCGACATGCACATCTACAACTGGGATGAGTGGGCCCAGAAGACCATACCCGTGCCCATGGTGGTCGGTCACGAGTACGTGGGAGAGGTGGTCGCCGTCGGCCAGGAAGTGCGCGGCTTCGCCATCGGCGATCGCGTCTCAGGCGAAGGCCACATCACCTGCGGCCACTGCCGCAACTGCCGCGCCGGTCGTACCCACCTGTGCCGTAACACCATAGGGGTCGGCGTCAACCGCCCGGGCTCCTTCGCCGAATACCTGGTGATCCCGGCCTTCAACGCCTTCAAGCTGCCGGACAACATCCCCGATGAGCTGGCCGCCATCTTCGATCCGTTCGGCAACGCCGTGCACACAGCCCTCTCCTTCGATCTGGTGGGTGAAGACGTGCTCATCACCGGCGCCGGCCCCATCGGCATCATGGCTGCCGCCGTCTGCCGCCATGTGGGTGCCCGTCACGTGGTGATAACCGACGTCAACGAATACCGCCTCGAATTGGCCCGCAAGATGGGCGCCACCCGCGCCGTCAACGTGGCCAAGGAGAAGCTCTCCGACGTGATGGACGAACTCGGCATGACCGAAGGCTTCGATGTGGGGCTGGAGATGTCCGGCGTGCCCAGCGCCTTCCAGGACATGATCGACAAGATGAACCACGGCGGCAAGATTGCCATGCTCGGCATTCCCCCCTCCACCATGGCCATCGACTGGAACAAGGTGATCTTCAAGGGACTGTTTATCAAAGGGATCTATGGTCGCGAGATGTTCGAGACCTGGTACAAGATGGCCAGCCTCATCCAGTCCGGCCTGGATCTCAGCCCCATCATCACCCATCACTTCCACATCGATGACTTCCAGCAGGGCTTCGAAGCCATGGGGTCAGGCAAGTCCGGCAAGGTGATCCTGAACTGGGATTGATGAGCCGTGGATGTCATGTGCAAAGGCTCGGTCCGGCACAGGGATCCTGAGTGGAGACAAGTCAGCCTTTTTCACGGCTGATTGCAAAAACCCGGCGAAAGCCGGGTTTCTTTTTGCTCTTGCCTTGCCTGCTGCCCCTGCCGCCGCAGAAACTTTGTTTGCAGATTGCTTAACACTTCACACACAAGCGTTTAAATGCCTGTAACTATTCGGTTATAATCCCGTCGTTTTCTAGGGATAATAAGAGCCTGCTGGGAGTACATGAGCGTGTTGAAAAAACTGAGCTATTTGCTGGCTGCCGGGATGGCGGCCGCCACCCTGTCCGGCGCCGTCTTTGCCGCCGATGAGATGTCGACGGAAGCCATCGCCGAGCGCATAGCCCCGGTCGGCCAGGTCTACACCGCCAAGGATCTGGAAGGCATTGCGACGGCCGCGGCCGCCCCTGCTGCCGCCTCGTCCGGTCCCCGTGATGGCGAAACAGTGTTCAAGGGTGCCTGCTTTGCCTGCCACGATACCGGAGCGGCCGGCGCGCCCAAGCGCGGGGACAAGGCGGCCTGGGAACCACGCATCGCCCAGGGGTTCGACACCCTGCGCAAGCATGCCATCGAAGGCTTCACCGGCAAGGCCGGCATGATGCCGGCACGGGGCACTTGCGCGGCCTGTAGTGACGAAGAGATCGAAAACGCCATTCACTACATGATCGACAAGCTCTAAGTGGTTGAAAGGGCTCCTATTGCAGCCCTTTCAATCCAATCACTTCCGACTACGCTTGTAGGTGAGTTTATTCGGGAGTATTGCATGTCAGTCCAGCCCCTCACACCGCCAGATCCCCCCCCCTTGCTGGCGGTCGTTTCTTCCATCATGGATTTTCCCGCGCCCGGCATCGCCTCCCCTGAGGATTACGCCAGACTGGTAGAGCAGCTGGGCAGACTCTGCCCCCTGCAGCACTTTGCCATGCTGGGGCTGGCCGATGGAGGCCTGCACTGGCTGTATGCACATCAGCTGCCCGAGGCGTTCAAGCAACAGCTGGGGCGTGAAGGGCCCCGTCTCACCGAACAGCTCACCCGACTCGATGAACATCAGGGATGGTGCGTGCAGGCGGTGGAGCACTATGAGGTGCAATGGCTGCTGGCCCGCGGCGCCCCCGAACAGGCCCCGACCCTGAGATTGCTGCTGGAATGTCTGGCCAAGCGCCTGCACGAAACCCAGACCGGCACCCAGCTGGCGGGGCAGGCTTCCCCCCTGATGCAGCGGGATCCCCAATGGCAGCAGAAGATTGAAAAAATCAGCCGTATCATGCGGTTGGCCCACAACCTGCCGCAGCATGCCCTGTTTTCCCAGCTGGAGGCCGTGCTGCGCCAGATGCTGGCCGTCAATGACATGCTGCTGGTCCGCCTCGACAACCAGCGGCTGGAGAAACTCTATCCGACGCGGCTCGCCTACGATGACGACGTCATCAGGGCCCTGTGCCACAGCACCAACAGCATAGAGCGCAGCGAGGCCGGGTTGTTCTGGTACAGCCTGCCCCTGCGCCAGCAGCAACAGTATTTCGCCCACCTCATCATCAATACTGCCCAGCCCCTGGAAGCCGATGACAGGCTGTTCCTCGACTTCCTGCGCCACCAGTTGACCCTGCTGCTTGAGCTCAAGAGAGTCAGGCAGCAGCTGGATGAACTCAACTCGGAAGAGTCCATCAACCAGCGACTCCAGCAGCTGCGCCAGACCAACCTGCGGCTACAGAAACGGCTCAGACATCATCAGGAGCTGGAGCGGCGACTCCAGTTCAATGCGCTGCATGACCCGCTTACCCAGCTGCCGAACCGGGCCCTGCTGATGAACCACCTCCACCATGCCATGACCCGTTACCGCCGTTACCAGACGGCCGGCTTCACCCTGATCTTCGCCGACGTGGATCATTTCAAGCAGGTCAATGACGCCCTGGGCCACAGTGCCGGCGACCAGCTGCTGCAGGAGCTGGCCAAGCGTCTGCAGAGCTGCATCCGGCAAAATGACATGGTGGCCAGGCTGGGAGGCGACGAGTTCGTCATCTACCTGGACAACAGCCAGCAGGAGGAGGACGTCAGCCCCGTACTCAACCGCATTCTAGGCCGCATTGCCCACCCGTTCCGGCTTCAGGGCAATGAGCTGACCGTCACCGTCAGCCTGGGGGTGGCCAGCGTGTCGGAGCAGACCACGGACATCAGCGAGCTGCTGCACCAGGCCGATCTCGCCATGTACCAGGCCAAGCGCAATGGCCGCAGTCGCATCGTCATGTACTCAGACGCCTGCATGGAACACTCAGGCTCGCCGGAAGAGCGGCTGTTCAGGGCCTTGCGGGAAGGCAGGATAGTGCCCTACTTCCAGCCGGTGATCAGACTGAAAGAGAGTCGTCTGGTGGGGCTGGAGGTGATGGCGCGCTGGATCACCGAGGAGGGAGAACTGAAGGATGCCTTCGACTTCATTCCACTGGCCGAGCAGTGCGGCCTCATTCAGGATCTGGATCGCCAGATCCTCAGGCGCACCTGCCAGCAGCTGAAGGGCTGGCTGCAGATTTCGGACGGCGGTCGCTTCAAGATATCGCTCAACCTGTCCGGCAAGCACCTGGCCAGCCGCGAGCAGATCATGGCGCTGGTCCACATCATGGAGGAGGAGGGGGTGATGCCCGGCTACTTCATCTTCGAATTCAACGAGCGGGAGCTCTCCAGGCAGAGTGCCGACTCACTCACCTCGCTCCATGAGCTCAGGGCCAAGGGGATTCAGATCAGCCTGGACGACTTCGGGACCGGCTTCTCCTCCCTCAATGCCCTGTTCCACTTCCCGGTGGACTACATCAAGGTGGATGACAGCTTCACCCATCGCATGCTGAACTCCCCCAAGGACCTGGCGCTGATCCGTGCCATGCGGGACATCTGTCAGGATCTCGACTTCACCCTGGTGGTCGAGGGCATAGAGAACCAGCAGCAGTTGCAGAAGCTGATCGAGCTGGGCTGCGCCCTGGGACAGGGGCGCCACATATCCCCGCCTCTGCCAGGATCCGACATCATACCGCTGCTCACCCAGGCAGAGCCCCCGGCCGAACCTTCACTCAATCCTTCTTGAACAGGGCCCTCAGGTTGGCGACTCCGACCTGCCCCTTCTGCTGGCGCTCCTCGGCCGTCACCTTCTTCTGGTTTTCCCACTCCAGATCGTCCTGGGGCAGCTCCAGCAGGAAGCGGCTCGGCTCGGGACGCACCGACTCGCCATACTGACGCCGCTCCTTGCAGAGGGTGAAGGTCAGTTCGGTCTGGGCCCGGGTGATACCCACGTAGGCGAGACGACGCTCCTCCTCCACGTTGTCCTCGTCGATGCTGGTCTGGTGGGGCAGCAAGCCCTCCTCCATGCCCACCATGTAGACATAGGGAAACTCCAGCCCCTTGGAGGCGTGCAGTGTCATCAGCTGCACCTGATCCGCATCGTCTTCCCCTTCGTTGCGCTCCATCATGTCCCGCAGGGTGAGGCGAGTGACCACCTGGGCGAGCGTCATGGCCTCTTCCAGCTCGTCCCCCTCCAGCATCTCGGTGATCCAGCGATAGAGGGTGGAGACGTTCTGCATCCGCATCTCGGCCGCCTTCGGGCTGGGGGAAGTCTCATAGAGCCACTCCTCGTAGTGGATCTCCTTGATCATGTCCCGCACCGCCTCCACCGGGTTGCCCCGCTGCGCCTGATCGCCAAGCCGCACCAGCCAGTTGGTAAAGGCCTGCAAAGCCACCAGACCACGGCCGGAGAGGTGCTGCTCCAGCCCCAGCTCGAAGCTGGCGGCAAACAAACTCTTGCCGCGCTGGTTGGCGTACTGCCCCAGCTTCTCAAGCGTGGTGGGGCCGATTTCCCGGCGCGGCAGGTTGACCACCCGCAGGAAGGCGGTGTCCTCGTCCGGATTCACCAGCAGCTTTAGATAGGCCATGATGTCCTTGATCTCGGTGCGGGAGAAAAACGAGGTGCCGCCGGAGATGCGATAGGGGATGCGGTTGGTCATCAGCGCCTTCTCGAAGATGCGCGACTGATGGTTGCCCCGATAGAGGATGGCGTAGTCCTTGAACCGGGTGCGATTCATGAACTTGTGACCCATCATCTCGGCGGCGATCCGCTCCGCCTCGTGCTCCTCGTTCTTGGCGAACAGCACCTTGACCGGCACCCCGTAGTCGAGCTCGGAGAAGAGCGCCTTGTCGAACACATGGGGGTTGTTGGCGATCAGTATGTTGGCGCATTTCAGAATACGCCCCTTGGAGCGATAGTTCTGCTCCAGCTTGATCAGCTTGAGGCTGGGGAAATCCTCGTTCAGCAGCACCAGGTTCTGGGGCTTGGCACCGCGCCAGGAGTAGATGGACTGATCGTCATCCCCTACCACTGTGAAGCGGGCCCGCTCGCCGACTATCTGCTTCACCAGCTCGTATTGGCTGGTGTTGGTGTCCTGATACTCGTCGACCAGCAGGTAGCGGATCTTGTTCTGCCAGCGGGTACGCACCTCCTCGTTGTTCTTCAGCAGCAGGGTCGGCATCACGATGAGGTCATCGAAATCCAGCGCGTTGTAGGCCACCATCTGGCGGTGATAGCGCTCGTAGAGCTGGGCCATCAGCACCTCTTCCGGCCCCCGGGCGATGCGCATGGCGCGCGCCGGCAGTATGAGGTCGTTCTTCCAGTTGGAGATCTGGGTGATGAGGGCCGAGAGCTTGTCCTTGTCGTTGTCCAGCTCGGCCTCGGTCAATTCTTTCAGCAGCGCCAGCTGATCGGTGTCGTCGAACAGGGAGAAGTTTGCCTTGAGATTCAGACTCTTGTGCTCGCGACGTATGATGTCGAGACCCAGAGTATGGAAGGTGGAGACCATGAGCCCCCGCGCCTCCTTGCGACCCAGGGTCTGGCCGACCCGCTCCTTCATCTCCCGCGCCGCCTTGTTGGTAAAGGTCACAGCGGCGATGTTGCGGGCGTTATAGCCGCACTGCTGCACCAGGTAGGCGATCTTGTTGGTGATGACGCGGGTCTTGCCCGATCCGGCACCCGCCAGCACCAGGCAAGGGCCGGAGACAAACTTGACCGCTTCGTTCTGATTGGGGTTGAGCTTCATGGGCCGGATCTCTTGGCTTATGATGAGGGGCGGCATTGTAACAGAGATCCCGCGGGCAGCCGAAACCGGACACAGGATCCCGCCACTTCGCCTTGTGTTTGCCCGTCATTTTCCGGATCATGGCCGACTTTTCCAGAGGAGATGAGGGGAGCATGAATCAGCAAGAGCACGCCCAATTGCGTAGCCAGTTTCCGGCCCTGGCGCAGGAGGTGAACGGCCACCCTCTGATCTATCTGGACAACGCCGCCACCACCCAGAAACCCCAGGCCGTGCTGGACGCCATAGCTCACTACTATCGGGCCGACAATGCCAATGTGCACCGCGCCGCCCATGCCCTGAGCGGTCGCGCCACCCGCGCCTTCGAGGCAGCCCGCGAGACGGTCGCCCGCTTTATCAATGCGCCCCGCAGCCATGAGGTGATCTGGACCCGTGGCACCACCGAGGCTATCAACCTGGTGGCCCAGAGCTGGGGGATGAGCGAGCTCAAGGCGGGGGACGAGATCGTCCTCAGCACCCTGGAGCACCACGCCAATATAGTCCCCTGGCAGTTGATTGCCGAACGCACCGGCGCCCTTATTCGGGTCATTCCGCTGGATAAGCGCGGGGATCTGGATATGGAGGCTTACCTGGCCATGCTGGGGCCGCGCACCCGACTGGTGAGCGTGGCCCATGTCTCCAATGCCCTCGGTACCGTCAATCCGGTGGAGCAGATAGTGGCGGCCGCCAAGGCGGTTGGTGCCCTGACCCTGATCGACGGCGCCCAGGCGGTTGCCCATCTCGAGGTGGATGTACAGGCCATAGGCTGCGACTTCTATGCGTTCTCCGGTCACAAGCTCTATGGCCCGACCGGCATAGGCGTGCTCTGGGGCAGAACCGAACTGCTGGAGCGCATGCCACCCTGGCAAGCGGGGGGCGAGATGATCGACAAGGTCAGCTTCAGCGGCACCACCTTCAATACCCTGCCCTTCAAGTTCGAGGCGGGCACTCCCCATATTGCCGGTGCCATAGGGCTCGCCGCCGCCATCGACTTTGTCAGGGCGCAAGACAGAGCTGCCCTGGTGCGCCATGAGCAAGCACTCACCGACTATCTGGTGACAGGCTTGCGCCAAGTGCCGGGCCTGCGCCTCATAGGTGAACCGGCACAACGGGCAGGGGCTGTCTCCTTCCTGCTGGACGAGATCCACCCCCAGGATGCCGCCACCCTGCTCGACATGCAGGGGATCGCGCTGCGGGTCGGGCACCACTGTGCCATGCCGCTGATGGAGAGCCTTGGCATCGGCGGCACCCTTCGGGCCTCCCTGGCCTGCTACAACGATCGGAACGATGTGGATGCCCTGTTGGCGGCGCTGCACAAACTCAGTGACTTCTTCTAAGGCAGACAAACTCATGAGCAGCCTAGCAACCTATACCCAGATCGGCCTTGAGCCCAACGCTGACACCATCCGCCAGCAGTTTGCCGCCGCCCACGGCTGGGAGAACCAGTACCGACTCATCATCCAGCTCGGCAAGCAGCTGCCCGCCCTGCCTGCCGAGTGGCAAACCGAAGAGCACCGCTTGAAAGGCTGCGAGAGCCAGGCCTGGCTAAAGAGCGAAAAGGGGGAGGATGGCTGCTGGCACTTTGCCTGTGATTCCGATGCCCGCATAGTGCGCGGCCTTATCGTCATCGTACTGGCGGCGCTCAATCATCAGACCGCCGACGCTATCCAGACATTTGACGTGGATGGCTATTTCAGCGAACTGGGGCTCGAGAAACACCTGAGCCCGTCACGAGGTAACGGGCTCAGGGCGATCGTGCTGGCGATTCGGGCTCAGGCCTCCGCCTGATCCCCGGCCACCGGCGGCTGCGATATATCCTCGCGACTGTCCATGAGGGCGGCACGCTCCACCCTCGCGCCCCGTTCGGCAATCTTCTTCAATACCCGGGAGGCGGCCACCAGACCGAAGGTCGCCGTCACCGGCGTCACGGCGCCAAAGCCGGAGGCGCAATCCATCTTCATGTTGCCGTCGCTGGCCGCCTTGGCCTGACAGGTGCCGCCCTGGCCATCCGGGTAACTCAGCTGCTCGGTTGAGAAGACACACTCCACCCCGAATTTGCGCGCCGGATTCTTGCTGAAGTTGTGCAGCCGGCGCAAGTCGGAGCGCACCTTGGCGGCCAGCGGATCCTGAATGGTCTTGGCCAGATCCGCCACTGTGATTTGGGTCGGATCCATCTGCCCGCCAGCACCGCCCGCTACTATCACCGGGATCTTGTTGCGCTTGCAGAAGGCAATCAGCGCCACCTTGGCCTTGACCGAATCGATGGCATCCACCACATAGTCAAACTCCCGCTTGATATGCTCGGCCAGGTTATCGGCGGTGACGAAATCGTCCACCTCGATCACCTCGCAATCCGGATTGATGGTACGAATGCGCTCGGCCATGACTTCTGTCTTGAGGCGGCCGACCGTGCCCTGCATGGCGTGGATCTGACGATTGGTGTTGGTGATGCAGATGTCATCCATGTCGATCAGGGTGATCTGATTGATGCCGGCACGGGCCAGCGCCTCGGCTGCCCAGGAGCCGACCCCGCCTATCCCCACCACGCAGACCCTGGCCTGGCTGAAGGAACCAAGAGCGCTCTGACCATAAAGACGGGCAATGCCCCCGAATCGCTGTAGATATTCTGCTTTCATACCACCACCTTGCTTGAGGGCGGCCATTATAGCGGCAACCACGGTCAGCGGCGATGATCGGGTGATAATGGTGTTGATCCGAGGGGGAAATGAGTAGTGTCTGGATTCTTGAAACGAAAAAAAGCCCAGTCTTTCGACTGGGCTTTCTAAATAGTGGCGGAGCGGACGGGGAGGCGGACACGGTCCGGCTCAAGCACAAGGTGCCACAGGCAGGGACCGAGTTGCCAGTGGCAAGTCGCAGCCCTGTCTGTGGTCCCCTGTTTCCTTAATCCCGTTCGCGAATATCCAAAAGCAAAAAGGCCTTCCCTTGAGGGAAGGCCTTTCAAATTAGTGGCGGAGCGGACGGGACTCGAACCCGCGACCCCCGGCGTGACAGGCCGGTATTCTAACCAACTGAACTACCGCTCCGCATTCGGTTAGCTTTCGCTAAATCTTCTGCCGCTTACTGAGGTGCCATCCTCGCAGCCAGTGATGTGATTTTTCACATCGCTGTTTAATTGGGTGCCTGGCAGTGTCCTACTCTCGCATGGCGAATGCCACACTACCATCGGCGCTACCGCGTTTCACTTCTGAGTTCGGCATGG
>NZ_JBFODK010000030.1:0-22993 GCF_040908275.1 Aeromonas sp. R4-3 | reverse complement strand
ACTGTAGTGGTCTAATCATCCCGGACACCGTTTTAGGTGGTACAGTCGCCACCATGACTTGAGGTGTTCAATGACAAGATTACGTCGCTCATTTACTGCTGAATTCAAACTCGAAGCCGCATCCCTGGTGCTCGACCAGGGATACTCTGTCCCCGAAGCCAGCCGTTCACTGGATGTCGGTGAAACCATACTTCGCCGATGGGTTCAGCAGCTTCAATCTGAACGAACCGGCACCACCCCTATCGGCAAAGCGCTGACCCCGGAGCAGCAGAAAATCCAGGAGCTGGAAGCCCGCATCAACCGGCTCGAGCGCGAAAAGGACATTCTAAAAAAGGCTACGGCTCTCTTGATGACGGACGAGTTCACTCGTACGCGCTGATAGACCGATTAAGAGAGCAAGCCCCCATCACTCTGCTCTGCTGCGCTTTCGATGTTCCAACATCCTGTTTTTACGACTATCTGGCCCGCAAGCGGACGATTAACCGTGAGCGGATGCAGCAACGCAGCGAGTTGCGCCGTTTGTTCAAAGAAAGCCGGAACTCAGCGGGCAGCCGCGCCTTGATGTCGATGATGCGAGAGCTGGGGCATCAGATTGGCCGATTCAAAGTGCGCAGTCTGATGAAAGAAGCCGGTCTGGTATCCAAGCAACCGGGCGCTCATCGCTATCAGGTCGCCCGGTCTGAGCGACCGGATATTCCCAATCTGCTGGCCCGTGAATTTGATGTCCAGCAACCCAATCAGGTGTGGTGTGGCGATATCACCTATGTCTGGGCCGCGGGTCGTTGGTATTACCTGGCCGCAGTGCTCGACCTGCATACCCGGCGGGTCGTGGGCTGGGCGATGTCTGACAAGCCTGATGCAGAGCTGGCCATCAAAGCACTGGAGATGGCCTATCAGCAGCGGGGTTGCCCATCCGGTGTGCTGTTTCACTCCGACCAGGGCAGCCAATATGGCAGTCGGGCATTTCGGCAACGACTGTGGCGCTATCGCATGACCCAGAGCATGAGTCGGCGTGGCAACTGCTGGGATAACGCGCCGATGGAGCGGCTGTTCAGGAGCCTGAAGTCAGAGTGGCTCCCGACAACGGGATATATGAACCTGCGGGAGGCGAAGCGGGATATCAGCTATTACCTGATGGATTACTACAACTGGCGGCGTCCACATCAACACAATGACGGGATCGCGCCAGCAAAAGCCGAGGATCGGCCTAACCAAGTGTCCGGTTTTAGTTGACCACTACACACAGGTTATTGCAAGCACAGCCAACCAATGCACTCACAGAAGAGGATTTACTTGATCTTCAAGAATTACTGCAGTTTCAAGCCAAGCGAGATTTGGGGCGTTATGAAGATAAAGAGTTAAAACGCTTACAAGAAAAAAAGAGGGACGCCACCACGCGACCAGAAATTAGTTGGACGGACATGGTGAATCATCTTGCGGGCACTCCAGAACTGCAAATGGGTATGTTGGACTACTATAACGGCCTGGCACCAAATACTTTCGGCAAACAGGACAGTATTGCCCTGGCTGGGATGCTAATGGCCCGTGAGTTTTATCGTCGTCCCAAACGCGCCAACAGCCTGGAAACACTAGGACTGGTGCAGGTTTGTTATCCCAAGCTGGCGAGCATCACCAGCACCCCCATGACTTGGCCTGCACGCTTAACTAAAGAGCAGTCTATCGAGTCTTGGCGTAATTATCTGAAGGTACTACTGGACTTCTTCGTTCGTGAAAACACTATCCTGAATATAGATAGACGCTGGCAATCCCTGATTGGCGCACGAATCCGCCCCAAGTGGGTATCCCCCCCCGTTCAACAAGGTAAAACTGAAAAGCTGTCCGGACGCTATACGCGATGGCCGACCGTCAACACCGTCAACGGTGTTCAATCACGAGCAATTCTGTTGCTCTGCAAGGCGTTTAATTGGTCTCCCACTTTGCACCAGGATCAGATAGATTCGATTCTGAACGAGGCATGGGTTGCACTCACCCAGCACGCAAAAATGTTGATCTCTTCCGGTGATGGTTATCAGCTCGACTTGAGGGAAATAAGCTTCCGGCTGCCCCATGAGGTCTATTTCTGTCCGGTATCAAGGCGATTTATTGATACTCCGTTCGAAGGGCTAAGCCCCTATACACCTCGCACCGATCGGGAGATGGTTGTGAAAGTGGTGCCTTACACAATGCCGAGGCCTCCTGAATCACTCCTGCATACTTCTGGTGATCAAGGCTTGCTGGGCATCCGCGATTGGCTTAATAACCAACCAGAAATACAAAAATTACGCGAGAGTGCGCTTTGGTCTGATGTTTCAGATTTGATCAACGAAGGCGGGAATTACTTCTGTGCGGCAGAACATTCCGCCCAGCAACCAAAAAATAAACTGGATAAATACGAGGATCAATTCAAAGCCGGAAAACTGAATTTACTAAGCTGTTCAACCACCATGGAAATGGGTGTAGATATTGGTGGTATCAGCGTAGTAGCAATGAATAACGTACCTCCTCACCCTGCTAACTACTTGCAACGGGCTGGTCGAGCAGGCCGACGCCGTGAAGGGAGATCTTTGGCACTTGCTATTTGTAAAAATACCCCTCATGACCAAAGCGTATTCAATAACCCTCTTTGGCCATTTACCACAGCGATGCGTATGCCCAAGGTGTCACTGCAAAGCCCTGAACTGATACAACGCCATATCAACGCTTGGTTATTATCTCATTGGCTGAAGCACGTTATCGCTGCCGAAGAGATCAAGTTGATGACTTCAGGGGCTTTCTTCCTTGATAACGGGATGCCTATGTCTCTTTCCAAACGCTTCGCTCTGTGGTGTGAGAGTCAGGCGCTAGGAACCGATGCTCTTATCTCTCAAGCGATCAAGGACATTACCCGGCGTAGCATTCTCAATTCAACTCCACAATCAGAACTGTTAAAACGAGCAAGTAATCGAGTTGTTGAGATTACACAGTCATGGTTGCAGGAACATGAAGCAAGTCGGTCGCAACTGCAGCAAGTCGAAGACAAGAAAGCCGCCGCCTATCGAGCCATGGACGCGCAACTGAACCGGATAGAAAATGAATATCTTCTTAGCGAGCTGGCCGATAAGCGTTTCTTGCCAGGTTATGGTTTTCCGACAGATATTGTCAGTTTTGATAATCGCTGTATGCAGACCTTGAAGCTGGATGAAAAGGGCCAACGGGAAGACAATCGAGCCCGCTATCGTTCACTTGCCTCCCGAGATCGAATTACCGGACTGCGTGAATATGCTCCCGGTGCCGAGCTGGTCATGGATGGCTTGGTGTACAAATCATCTGGCATCACCCTGAACTGGCACGCTCCTGCCTCTACCGAAAACGTCAGGGAACTACAGCTTTTCAAGAAGGCTTGGCGTTGTGGGCACTGTGGGGCCAGTGATACGGCCATCAACCCTAGTCTGGAACTCAACTGTCAAGAATGTGGATACCCGATTGAACACGATCAGATCCATGAATACTTGGTGCCTGCCGGGTTTGCAGTGGACTTCTTTGATGATCCCCACAACGACATCAGCCGACTGCAATATATACCGGTTAAAGCACCTTGGCTGAATGTGCCTGCTAGCTGGATCTATCTAGCCAATCCGGCGCTCGGTATGTTTCGTGCGAGCCAACAGTCTCAACTGTTTCACTACTGTTCCGGAGCTAACCAGAAGGGGTTCGCCATCTGTCTCGAGTGTGGCAAGACCGAACCTATGTTGAGTTATCCTGATTCCTCTGCTGCGGCCAATGAACAGTATCTGCCAGCCATTTTCCGCGAAAAGGCCCAACATCGAAGGCTGCGCGGTGGTAAGAACGATAATGGCGAGAACATCTGCCCCGGCAGCAACAACAGTTGGAAGATTAAGCAGAATATCCATCTGGGTCATGACAGCCTGACTGATGCACTGGAACTAGTACTACGAGATCCATTGAGCGGAGAGTTTCTCAATGATGATGTCACTGGCTATTCAATTGCTGTCGCGTTGCGAGAAGCCATTGCCTCTTCACTTGGTATTCAAACTGAAGAACTTGGCTGTGACTGCCATCCAATCCGCGTAGAGGGCCAAACCGCTAAAGCAATTCGCGTGTTTGATTTGCGTAGTGGTGGCTACACCACACTGGCTGCGGAACAGTTGAATGACGCAAACTTGTGGCAACGGGTTATTGAACGTCTGAACAGTTGCAACTGCTCGCATGCTTGCCAGCACTGCTTGCTCAGCTTTGATACACGTTTTGAAGCTGACCGTCTTAATCGCCATGCGGCCTTGGAGTGGATAAATAAGACCTGGCTGACCGGCTTGGCACTGCCTGCCCCCCTTCAAGTATTTGGGCCACATAGCCAAGCCGAAATTACAACCTTGCATGAAGCAGTTGAAAGAACCATCACGCAGGATAACAGCCCCAAGACCATCGCAGTCTACCTCCTTGCTCCCGCCGAGGAGTGGGATCTTGCCGTTGCTCGCCGAATGCGACATCAATTACATAGCTGGGAGCGTGCCGGACACCAAGTGCAATTGCATTTTCTCGAAAGCACCTTCGAATCCTTGCCAACAGATCAGAAAGAATGGTTAGCAAAACTGGCCTTTAATGGAATTGGGTTATGTTTGCACAAAGGCATTCCCGCCCTTGGAGAACTAACACTAAACATCACAGTACAGGGACCACAAGCTAACCTAGCATGGGCCAGCAATAATATTGATCTGGTTACTCCAGGGCATGTCTGGGATCTAGCGTCTGCTGGCTCGCAGATTGTTCGCGGTTGCCCACCTGATTTGCCGATAAGCCGCGAACTAAATACTAACGAGCTGATGCCAGACAAGTCTCCCGAGCTTATCAAGATTGAGATAGCCGATCAGCTAGACGGCACTCTCAACGGTTTTGCTGGCAGGTTCTGGGACCACCTTAGAAATGAATCAGGTCTTCTTCTTAATGACATATTTGAGGGCAAAGACCACATCACCGAAGTCACCTATACAGACCGTTATGTATGCAACCCACTAGTTGTGAATCATGTGGTTAATGTGATCCATGAGCTGGGAGTCCGCTGCAGTTCAAGTTTCGATATCAGGGTTATGGGGCGTCAATATCAGAAGATCGACAATCGGGCACCTTGGCAATGTCGTCATGATTGGCCCTCGTCTCAAGAGCGGGATGAGGCCATCCGCCAAGCATTGGAATACTGTGGTCTAGAGGGGGAAGTGCTCAGCCTCCACTCCTTACCCCACTACCGACAGCTACAGCTTCAGCTTAATTCCGGCAAACGACTGACTATTCAGTTTGATCAGGGGCTTTCATATTGGGAGGCGGACCGCAGTGAGAAGAGTTATCGACTGAAATTCGATTTCTATGCTGATTCTCTTGGTGAAGAGCTTATTGAGAGAATACATTGTAGAGTTGCAGCGGCTGACAAAGAAAACACACAAATTTTCGTTTCTATCGAATGATAATGGAGTGACATAAGGTCGGCTCTGTCGCAATGCTGATCAGTTAAAGGTCTATTGACCGCTCCTTTCACTGTAGGAAAATCCGGAACCAATGACTGGTTCCGGATTTTTATGTGTCTATTGCAAACGATCTGCACTTGTATATTCCTGCCGCCCATATTCCCGTTGAATGGAATTAGCACCGCAGCAGTCTTGTCTGAAAGGTCCTGCGATACTTTCTATCGCTATCAAAACGCTATGGCCGAGGGCGGGGTTGAAGCCGGAAATGGCATCTACTATTTGCGAATGAAATCATTCAGCTAACCTTGGTCATGTTTGCTGCTGGTTGACAAAACAGCGCTAAGTGCCACAGCACGCCACCCATATCGGTCTTCTTTGGGATGCTTGGCATAGACCAATACTGCGGCTACGTCATTAACATCCACGGGAATACAACTAACTAGGTAAGAAGGAACAAAGCTATCGTCGATAAATGCGAATCCTTTGGCGTTCCGCCTCAGGTGACCATTCGCCACCCGTACGTCCACATCCTGACGCGGGCCTGGGGCAACGGCAAAGATTTCCGTTCGACCCGTCTTTTGGTTTAGTGTGGTCCGAAAAGAAACGCCCAAGCCTAACGATGGAGGTTGAGATCCGATCCAGGCACTGTTGACGACGCCAACTTCTATATCGCGATTAATGAAAATCTTCGTACGCTTTTCTTCTGATGCCACGCGCGAGACGACGCCAGATCCGGCATCTGTGCAGTCCCACGTAGATCCTTCCGGACGCGGCGCAATTTGAACTATATCCTCGCGATTGTTCGCCAGCTGCTTCCCAACAACGAGAGTTACGGGGTCGCCAATCTTAAAGGAAGAGACACGCGCACCCGGTCCAACGATACTGACCGAGGCACCGCCGTTCGCTCGCACAGAAAACCTCGAAAGGGGCCTGACCTTTCTACCAGGTGGCGCTTCCTTTTGCTGATGTGGCACGATCACGCCTAGATAGGTTGCAGACCTCACCTCCACCGAATCGAAGCACAGCACCAACGCTTCCTGGGAGTGCCGTGCGTAGAAATCTTTGGGATTCTCTGCTTCGGGTGCTGACGGATCATACCAACTGCTGCTGATCAGCTCTTGAAGCTCCTTGTCGATTCCCCAACCTTGTTCCTGCCGAATGTTGATGGCAGTGACGAGCTCACTACTTGCCTGAGAGAAATCCCCTCGCTCTGCCAACATCTGTGCAAGTTCACGATGAACATTGACGGTGAATTTGGGATCAGAGCCACATTCCAGTGCGCGGCAGGCGCACGCGAGCGCGAGTTCTGGCTGGTCCTCAGCGTATAAGCGTGCGGCCTCTGCCCATACCCAGAATTCACTTCTCTTGGCCTTGATCACGGAGCCAAGAATGCCAGTGGCCTCCGCGTGTCGATGAATGCGTCTCAGTAAAAAAACCTTGTCCCAATCCAGCCAAAGAGCATCATCACCCTCAGCGACAGGCCGAATTCGGTCTATCCACTCAAGTGCAAGATCAATGTCTTCTGGCGTGGCGTCGGGGAAGGCCTTGACCCATTTTACCAAAGCACGTGCTACGCCAAGTGCGATCGGTGGGTAGCGATTCTCATCACGCTGGCTGTATTGCCAATCTTCCGTGCCTAAACCATCGTTACCAACCCATCGAATGAACCCTGGAAAGGTTTGAAAATGCGGTGCAATTTTGCAGACCTCTCGAAGGATGTTGGAAAGTGCATTGTCTGGGCGACGTTTCGGCTGTTTTGCGAATCGGCGAAGTTCCTTATGGATTTGGCTAATGGTCTGCACTGGGACGGGCTGCGAAGCCTTCAGCTTTGCACCCACCGTGGAAACTAGCGTCTTGACGAGGCCATAGAAAGCCCAATCAATCTGTGTCCTTAGTTTGAAGTCGTCAGGATCATTGGCAAGATCTTGAAGACCGAGGTCGATCGCCTCCTGGAAACGCCCCGATTTCCGGAGCGCTTGTACATCCGCCCATGTCATTGCAAAATCGACCTTATTGTTTCAACTGACTCGAGGTTGCTGCACGACAGCGGGCGCAAGCTAGAAACCAGGCCCTGCTTATCGAAGTTGATCTCAAGACCGAGCAGCTCATCTTGGTTGCGAACAACTGTGATCGCTAAACGGTAAGGGGTTTCGGCGGCGGATACGATCTTCCAGCCAATCCGCTCCAAACGGGAACGAGCAGACCGAAGCAATAACAAAACCTCATATGAGTACCCATTTGTAGCAACGCACGCGCTAGCTAAGTCGGTAAGAAAGGACCAATGTGCTAGATCCTTCGCATGCATGGCGGTGACGACATTCTTTCCGTTGTAGGCGATCCGCAGTTGGCATTGTTCGCCTTGCGGTCCAGCAAGATCGTATTGCTCCTGGTAAGGGTGACAGGCCGCCTTTACGACCCGCCAGCCCAACCCCTCTGCCGCATTGACGATACGGAGCCAAATTGCTACGGACTTGAGAACATCTTTCGATTGGTCAAGTCCCTCAGGCAGGCTACGTTGCTGGTCTCTTTCGGACGCGATTCCGTTGGGCTGGAATACCCAGCCTGCACCTACTGCGATATCGGTGGCTACCTTGACAGCCCCCGCATTCCAGACAGCAGCATCAAATGGGTGGATGTCGGTGAAATTCAATAAAACCAGCTCACGTTCGGCGACTGTGAGCGCCGAGTACAGCCATCGGAAGAATCCTTCAGAGTGCCGGCCAGTGGCATGATCGCAATTCACGTAACAAATCGGCAGCGACATACCTTGTGCATGGTGAACTGTGGAGGCATAGCCATAGCGCGCGTAGGTGAAATCTGTTGCGGGCGGTGGTGGTGACGGTCCCTCTATTCCCTGTAGTGGAGCCTGTTTCCCATCGAACGCTTTCTCTCGGGCCCGCTTTACGGCGTTTCGCCAAACGCTTTCAGCTACTGCAGTCTCTTTGTCCAACTCCGGTTTTTCCGCCCTCAGGAACTCCTCGAATACATCGAGTTCGGCCTCATCTCGACCATGGAGCCCACATTTGACGGAATGGAACTTGACCGGGCCACTTTTTACCCAGCTCAAAGCTTGTTGGTACAAGGTACGCTTGCCCACACTCGCGACTGCGCGGCGTCCACCGGATTGCAAGGCCAGGCGTAAGCCGAATGCGTCGCGCACATCCGGGCTGACATATATTTCTAGCAGGTCACCGACCTCTAGGAGGTTCAACGAATTTTTTCCGTGCAAGCGCTCCCGAACCCATTGCGTCAGTGCATTGGCTTGGCCGTGCGTCTCGGCCAAATACCAAACGGAACTTGGGTCAGCACGAAAGTGCTCCAGGATCTCGTTAGCTGCATCTTTCTTTTCGACAATCCTAAAGCCGTCGTCTGTCGACAGCTCCAGCACAGCGAACTTCTGCATCCCTATTGCCGACACCAACTTGACCGCATTGGCCAGTTTGGCCGAGCCACCGGTAGTGTCGATCAGTTGGGTCAGCTCTAGCGACTGGTGCTTCAGTCCACGTGCTTTCTGAAAATCACCAGAAAGCACTGATTCCTCCGCGCTGCCGCGTTGGATCTGGTAGGGATCACCAAAGAAAACAACCTTGCGCTTGCCATTCCCGAGATGGGCAAAGTCGAAGAAATCCGACAGCAACTGTCCGCTCCCATATTGCTTGCCGTCGGGGGTGGAAAATCTTGAGTTACCCAACAAGTGGGCGTCATCAAGAAGGTAGACGCAGTCGGACTCATCATCGCATTCCCTCAAGGGAATGACTTTGAGCTTCTTCTGCTCTGCCGCACTTTCCAATTCATCATCGCCGTTCACTCTACCAGTGTAGAGATGGCCATAGATGCTGTTCGACTCCAGCTCGGCCCCATCGGCAAGACGTCGGTTAGGTTCCAGTACGATGAACTGTTTACCGGCTTTCTTGACTTCCTCCACTACCTCGATCAGCAACCGGCTCTTGCCAGTCGAAGTCATGCCCAGCACTGAAAAACTATCCAAATCGTCGGTGGCGACAAAGCTGCATAGGGTCTGCAAAGCCTCGCGTTGATGCCCGGTCAGCGGGGCGCGCGTTTGGGGTTGAACCGAACTCGAATGAATATCTCTGACCTGTAGGCGACTGGAAGTCCATTCAATAGGCTGAACGCCCAGCCTGCGGACAATCTCCAGCGCTTCGTCTCGAGCAACCCTCAATGCAGGTGAGGAAAGACCATCGAGCATGACCGTGCTGTTGACCAAATCCGTTGGGTAGAACCAGGAACGAACCTTGGATGGAAGTTCCAACTGATCTTCAATCCTGCCTGAAAATATGACGCCAGCAGAAATATGGCCGAGGTTGCGTCCAGGCAGCATCGTCTTTGATTGCAGCCAATCCAGAACGGAGAACTTGTTGTCGCGCAGTTGTTGGTAGGGGTTGGCCTTCCGTCCGCCTTTGACTATCACGCCATCAGCTTGCCAGGGACCGTTCTCGGTGCCAGTCAGCTTGCCGCCATAGCACTTGAAATCGGCCACGATGATTGCTGACGGCAAGATACAGACCAGGTCAATTTCCGCGCCATTCCACATCGCGTTTGCAATCGTAATAATCCAGTCGGTGCTGTTTGCCCAACGGTCTTCGAGTCGATCCAGAAAAACGTGGAGCATCTGGTTTTCATGAGTGCGGCTGGCCTTCTCACCGTAAACGAGGATGGTCATTGGCTACCTCCATCGCCACAGAGAGCGCTTGAAGCCTTGTGACTATGGGCATTCCGTACACAGAATATGATCGGTGGTTTTGTTGCCACATCGAATTGATTCATGACAGGCATTTCCATGCTTGGGCGTATCACCGTGTGTTGAGGCGTGCGCTTAGATGATCAGTTTTTGGAGTTTTTCAGCGTAACAATTTCCCCCTAGAACTTCTGCAACCATCCGTTTATTGGCTCGTTGGCAGGAAAGGATACCTACCTCTTCAAACAGCGGATGAAATCAGTCAGTCAATTGGTCAATTTAAGAGGCAGATTTCTAGTAATTTATCGATGCTAATTGACAGGAGTATATCTAAGAAAACTCGATTGAATCACGGCTGAGTTCACATCGCCACCAAGGACTCCAGAGTAAAGCTGTATCACCATAGTATTTTGGCATTTTTCAAAATTGCACTTCGCTTATTTAAGCTCCATCAAACGACACTCAATGCACGGATTCACACCTTAGTACCGGTCAGTCTTCAAAGTTGGCATGAGATACCAGATTACCGCCACGATATGTCCCTTGGCTTGGCTCATTATCTATGGCTCTAAATGTAGGTGTAGCTCATAGGAAAACAGCGGTTTTGAGCCATATGTTTCGAGGGGCTAGCCGAATGGCTCAGAAGGTACACATTTTGAGCCATCTTAGTTGAGCAGGTAGCGAAAAGGGGCGCCGGTTTATCGTAACGCCCCTTATCCGCACTAGTTGATGGGTTACTACCGAGGTCGGTACTGCTCAACATACTCGCCAATCAGTACCTCTACTTCTTCCAAGACCGCTGGCGGCAAACGCTTGGCAGAGAGGTCACGGTTTATAACCGCATCGGCAGACCCATTAGCAGCTGCCACTGAACTCCAGAAGTATGCCCGCCTATCATCCTGCGCTATGCCATACATCACCCCTAGCATAGATTGTGCATCGGCATGGCCCTGCTCGGCAGCCTTGCTGTACCAGGCCAGCGCCTGCTGCCTATCCTCCGTTACTCCATGGCCATTCAAGTAAGCCCAGCCAAGATTGAATTGTGCATTAGCATATCCCTGCTCAGCAGCCTTGAGATACCAAGCCACCGCCTGCTGATCATCCTGTTCCACTACGTCGCCATTCGCGTACCTGATGCCTAGGTTGAATTGCGCCTGGGCATTACCTTGTTCGGCCGCCTTACGGGTCCAGGCCAGCGCCTGCTGATCGTCCTGTGCTACCCCTTGGCCACGCTCGTACATCAGGCCGAGGTTACTTTGTGCCATGGCATGACCCTGTTCGGCCGCCTTATGGGTCCAAGCCACCGCCTGCTGGTCATCCTGCTCTACCCCTTGACCATCCCCGTACCTTACGCCGAGATTGAATTGCGCCTCGACATCACCCTGCTCAGCAGCCTTGCGATACCAGGCCACCGCCTGCTGGTCGTCCTGCTCCACCCCCTGGCCAGTCGAGTACATCCGGCCAAGGTTGTATTGCGCTAGGACATTACCCTGTTCGGCCGCCTTGCGGGTCCAGTCCAGCGCCTGCTGGTCGTCCTGCTCCACCCCCTGGCCAGTCGCATACATCACGCCGAGATTGAGTTGCGCTCGGGCATTACCTTGTTCGGCCGTTCTGCGTAACGACACAAGCGCCTCGGCATGACCTTGTTCGGCCGCCTTGCGGGTCCAGTCCAGCGCCTGCTGATCGTCCTGTGCCACTCCCCGGCCAGTCGAGTACATCCAACCGAGGTTGTATTGAGCATTGGCATTACCCTGTTCGGCAGCCTTGCGATACCAAGCTACCGCCTGCTGGTCGTCCTGCGCCACACGTATGCCCTGCGCGTACATCTCACCGAGGAGGATTTGCGCGTCAGCATGGTTCTGCGTTGCCGCCTTAAGCAACCAGGGCAGCGCCTGTGTGGAGTCATCAGCCCCCCATAAGCCCATGCCATACATCGCCCCTAGGTTGTACTGCGCATGGGCATGACCCTGTTCGGCCGCCTTATAAACCCAGGCCAACGCCTGCTGGTAGTCCTGTGCAACCCTCTTGCCGTTGCCATACATCATGCCGAGGTGGAATTGTGCCTCGGCATGACCTTGCTTAGCGGCCTTCTGCACTTGGGCAAGGGGCACATTTTCCCAATTTGTCACCTGAGATTGTGCCCCCCTAACCCAGTCCACAAGCCGCGCCAACACCCCTTTTTTCATTTCGGTCTTACCACTTGATTCATGATTGCTCACAGTGTACTGCAATGGCACCAGCGGTGTATCGCTGTGGTCTCAAACCTAAGCCTTGCTGACATCTAGGTAAATGGCCAGCGCAACCCGAAAACCGTTGCGCCTAATAATGAATACGGAGGGGGGCATGGAATGGATATAAGCTCAAAATTCGAGCGGGAACGGATCTATTGCGCTGGCACTGAGGAAGGAAGTCGTCCGGCGTGAGTCACCCAAGATGGGCCTTAGATGAAGGGTGAGAAAAGGGGTATCGAGAAAAATGCCCCACAAATGCCCCACAGAACTGGGGGACCGGAAAAGCACAAGGGCCTAGCCGAAGCTAAGCCCTTGTTGAATTTGGTCGGTGTGAGAGGATTCGAACCTCCGACCCCTTCGTCCCGAACGAGATTGCAGTGCGGGATGCAGCGATGAAATTATTGCTCTACTTTGGCGCCATCAGTCGCCTGTTGTTGCCGGTACTCGTCTCTAAGTGCCTCAATATGAGCAAGGTCCCGGCCATAAAACTCGATCCCTGTGAACGATGAGGTTGCTGTTTTTTCTTGCATACAGATGTTCCAGGTACCGCACCGGGGGTCATCGCCATCAACCAGTGCTACGAAACTCACCTGACTCACAACTTTCAATTGCTTATCCGGATCAACGCACTGCTCGAGACGAGCCAGGCGGCCTGAAATGTTACGGCTGGTCATACTTTCCCCCTGACAGTAACGACGCTTCCAGCTTTGCCACCCGCTCTTCAACGTCACGCAGGCTGCGGATCTTGAGCTCTAACAATTCAGCATCAATGGAGTGCTCAGGCGTCACGGGCTTGAGCGCAGGATAGGCCCGCTCAATGACCAGCTTCACAGCTTGCATCTCGCCAGCCTCAACGGCCGCCCGTAACTGCTGCAGTGCTTCGGCGACGAGGTTATCCGGCAACTGGCTGCGCTTGCCCAGTGCGCCTTTGGGGCGGCCAGCAGCATTACCCGATTTCCCAGGTTGATACTTCATTACTACGCTCCCGACGCTTGACGTTGACTGCTCATGCTACGACCACGAAACCGTAATTTGATACTGTAGCGCTCTGTTAATTACCTGTTTTTTACAGGGTTCCAAATCTGATAATTGAAGCTTTGCGGGCTCTTGCATCTACTGTTGCTCGGCATACTCCACGTCTTCGTTATTGGTCATCCAATGCAGAACTAAATTGAGTACCTTCAGCACTGCTGACCTTGTTACAGGTTGCCGCATGCAGCGGTGTAGCCATGCGTTACACTGCCACCGCTTTCAGATGGCCACTATCCAACAACTTCTTGATCAGCCACTGCTGTCCCTTGCCGGTGAGCCGGGGCGTAAACCTCAGCCAAGTCTTCCCCTTTACCAGGACGGTTGACTGAACCACCGTAAAATAACCCCGGTCCTGATACTCTTGGTAGGGCAAGTTCTTCTGGATTTTGCCCGTCATCAGGATCCCCATCTCACGCAGCAGCGCAAAGATGCGATTCGGGCCGATGCCCACCGTCTTGGCAAAGGTGCCGAGGAGAATCCCCTTGTCTTCCCCAGCTACCAAGTCAGCGAACACCACCTTCGGGGCATCCTCAGCCACCTTCTGCTCCAGTGCGATATTCTGCTCGGCCAACTCAGCAGCCAGCCGTAACGCCTCGGGCATGGTCTGCGGGACCTTGGGGCTCCGCTGCTCCAATTGCTGCCAGCGGCGAATGATCCGCATGCGCAGGTCGGTGTTGTAGCCAGCAACCAGGCAAAGGGTCTCCTCTTTATCCAACATCAGACACGGTTGGATACGTCCCATCCTGTCTTTGTAATCTCCCGCTTTCTCGGGAGATTGAATTTCAACCAGCATCTTGCGGATATCGACCAACACATGGTCATGCCGCTTACCAGTCAGCTCCGCAATTTCCACACTGCTCATCACCGGATCTGCGCCCATTTTCATCAGCTCATTCATTGGGTATCCTCCCAAACTTCACGGATCTACCATCTCGACTACCTCGCCCGGTACTGATGGCCACGTCCAACTAGCCCAAAATAGAAAATGGATTGGACACAGTCGGACCTGCTTTTTCCTCCACCGCTGCCTACCATCGGATTGCACCTGGCGCAATCATCATCGCAAGAGATAAATTCCACCGCAGCCCCTACAGGGGTGACCACTCCCTAAGAACGGTTAAGGAGCCCTTGACTTAATGCGCGAACATCCAAAATCACGGGCACCGTCTGGTCGGAACCCCTTGCCCCTCGCCTTGGCAAGGTAGCTGGCCCGGTAGACTGCGTCCGCCACCAACGCTGGCTTGTCGATGAAGATGTACGGCTTCTTAGGTATTGAGGCTGTTCCCCCCATGCGCGCCCAAATCTCCCCCAGCTCTGCAAGCAATTTGGACGAATACCTTATCTTGTCACCGTCCAGCATCAGGACCAGGTGGTAATGCTGACGCTGAGCTTTTTCCTGCTCCCTCACCCACAGGAACCCCATATGCCGCGTTTGGTAGCGACGCTGAGCATGTTTGCGAGCGGCCTCAATGAACGCGCTGACACGTTCACTGGTGGCCTCTGGCTGGAGATGGTGAAGATCAAACCGGACAAATAGCACCCGCCGATAAAGGTCGACCATGGCAGTGAGTTGCTCGATGGTTCTCTGCAGGATCAGGGTATAGCAGCCCGACTTGGTCGAGTTGATCGGGTAGTTCATTCCTGCAAATGGGTATTCGTTCCGATGCGTCACATAGTCATAACGCTCGCCCTGTTTGCGCTTGGCCTCACCTGTCAGGTTGGCCACCACCGATGACGGCAACCCACCGTCCTCAAACATGCGTCGCCACCCACGGCAGGAGCCGCCCGTGAATGACAACTGTATTAAGGTCTCTAACTGGATAAACCCCCTTATAGATATTATAAAAAACCGCCTTTTTCTGACGATGTGAGCGTCCAGCCAGACCGCGCCATTGCTGGAAATACGCCATTTTTTGTGGCGGGATTAGCATGGCGGGATTACCGCAACTAATGCCATGCGACAGATAGGCTTTTTTGGGGGCTAATTCGCGGTAATTGGCCATGGTATGAGGGTCATTGCCAGAGGGGGTCATTAGGAGACGTTTGTGATGAGGTGGTGGGTCCAGGTCGTCAACTGTTGACCCATTACGCACCATGATTTATGCCCCAGCGTCAGGCGAGGTGAGGCCCCCCCAACGCTCATCACGCTTCGGATCGAAACCGAGTGCCAACAGCGTTGCCAAGGATGCTTTGCGTTCAAGGAAGGGCATGTTGGCAGCCAGAAGGATGGCGTTGCTACGCTCCAGAAAGGTAATTTGCTCAAGCTGATACGACGTCAGATGCTGGCGCAGCTCCCCCGCCAGCCCCCGCGCGGTAAGCCACTGCTTACTCTCCATCCCCAACACCAGACGGTTAATCATGTTCAACTCGTTGATGTAGTGGTATTCAAACGTACCCCTTCCCTGCCGGGCACGCTGCTGCTGCAAGGCGTGACACATCCAGGTGTGATGGTCTTTGGTGGCCTTGCGTTGGGCTTGCCAGCTGTTCAGAGACCAGGTGTGGAGTGGTGGGCACAGGCAGCGCTGGCTGTCGTTAGCCTCGCTGCACTGCAGCATGTTTTGGAAGGGGCGCATGTTAGTTGCCCCCATCCAACCGCTGGGATACCCACTGCTGGACCTCATCAGAATCCCAGCCAATGGCACGGGTACCGATCTTGCGAGCTTGGGGGAACTCGCCACGCTTCATCAGCTCGTAAATCCAGGCGCGACCGAAACCAGTGGCGGTCTTGACCTGCGGAAGCCGCATGATGCGGCGCTCGGGGGTGGGGGAATGAGTAGACATTGCTAAATCTCCTTAGTGCCCGATAGGGCTGAGTGGACTTAGCTTCTTCATTATAAGTAGAGAAAAATGAGCTGCAACGCTAAGTTATTTTCTCTACATATTGATATCCCCTAGCGACGTAATTCGGCCTGAGCTATTGGTAGCGGCAGGCCACCTTCCCCTTGTTCAGCTCAGCTGTAGGGGGGCTCCAACACGTGTAAGTCACACTCCTCCGTGCCAAAGTCATCGGGGACGTTGGCGTTCTGGATTGGTACGGTGGTAACGAACAATGACATTCATCAAGCGCGGCATGGGAAGGGTGGGAGTTGTCTTTACAGTGGCCGGACAATCGCCAGGTGAGGAGCTGATGGCGTAGGTGTCCATCAACACGCAAAGCACCCTGGCTTTGCGATCAAAAAGCCCCAGGGGTATCGAGCTCTTGGGGCTGAGGCATTGGGGAAAGGGAGGTTAGGTGGTATGGGTAAGCACTAACGCTGGCTCCGGCGTCGCAGTGCAGACCGTCGATTCTTCTCGCAATTATCCCTGTACTTCTGCGCCGGTTCGCGTAGCTGGTCAGCCTCATGTTCGCTGGCAACGAGTCGTTGCTTCAGCGACCTCATTTCCTGATGAAGCCTTCGGATCTCCTTGTGGCACTCCTCAAGGTGCTCGGGAAGACGAAGTCCCTGCGTCTCATCGCTGGCCCTTGCTGCATCTTCGACAACATCAAGCAGGGTTGGACGGGGCAGATCGGTGAGCTTGGCTGACCAGTCCGCACCACTGACCTTCAGCTGACGTGCCCAAACAGCCAGATCTTCGATTGTGATTCGTTTTTCTACCCTTACCAGCTTGTTGGTTGTCACTCCATACTTGATCCGTTTACGCCAGCGATCTATACCCTGGCGCAGGGTTTCGCCCGAACGTTGGTCTCGCTTTGCAAGCAGGGTAGCCGCCTCGTTGAGGGTGAGCCTATCTCCGAGTTGGTATGGGCGCATGGGTTGCGCTTCGTTAGGTGCCATTTTCATGCTTGTCCGAATCCTCCTACTAGCACATTCTCGGCTGGTGGAGTGGTGGCATAGCGAGCCCAGTCTGCCATTACTGACCGGCGCTTTTCCAAAAAGTCCGACCGGGAATAGGCGGCTTCGGTCTGGTCGCGCTTATCGTGAGCCAGTGCCAACTCGCAAATTTCGCGCGGGTAGTGGGTACGCTCATTGGCCCAATCCCGGAAGGTGGAACGAAAACCGTGCCGGGTAATTTCGGTGTAACCCAATCCGTGCAGCAGCTCGCGCATTGCATTGCCATGCATCGCGCCACTCTTGCCCTGGCCGGGAAACAGATAGGGACTGCCTTCCATCCGCTCCATGCCCTGCAGCATGGACATCACTTCCCGAGCCAGGGGAATAGTGAACGGTTTACGCTTCTTCATGCGTCCGGCTGACAGCGACCACACCCCGGCCTCCCAGTCAAATTCCGACCACTGGGCGAGGCGGATCATTTTGGTGCGGGCGCCAGTCAGGATCAGCAGACGGGCCGCCACAGCTTCACGGCTGGACAACTGCGATAGCACTGTCATTAGTTTGGGAAGTGCTCGCCAATCCAAAGCCGGGAAGTGCTGACGCTGAAGCGCCCTCTTTTTGTCGGCTGCGCTCAGCAGATTGTCCAGGTGGCCACGCCAGCGGGCGGGGTTGTCCCCTTCACGTAAGCCTCGGGCCTTGGCGGCATCCAGGATTTTCTCAATCTGGCCGCGGACTTCATCAGCGGTGCGGGTCTTATCTGCCCAAATCGGACGCAGCACTTTCAGGACCTGCTCCGTCTGGATGGTATCAGCCGACAGTTGGCCAATGACGGGAAAGGCGTGCAGCTCCAGCTTGCGTAGCCAGCCTTTGCTCCATTTTTCAGACCACGAAGCGCCATGGGCGGCATGATAGTCCAAGGCTAATTGTTGGAAGTTTATTCGACGTGCTGCAGCTTGGCGTTCCGCCTCGCGCTGAGCGGCGCGCTGTGCATCACGGGCCGCTAAGGGGTCGATTCCTATGCTCAACTGCTTGCGCGCGTCGGCGGCAAGCTGACGGGCCAATTTCAGGGACACGGCCGGGAATTTGCCCAGCCCCATCTCACGGCGCCGGCCATCCAGCTGATAGCGAAACGTCCATGATTTGGAGCCACTAAGTTTGACCTCCAACCGCAAACCATCGCCGTCTTCATAGGTGCCGGCTGCGACCAAATTCTCCACTTGCTTGGGGTTGAGCTTTCCCATGCCATCCTCCTACCCAGTGGGTGGAATAAATTCTGTCCCCCCATCCATCCCCCCACTTTTCCGCCGGATGACGGTCATTTTGAGTGGACACCAATAGACTAAAACTAGGTACTATCCATCGATAAGTCAATGGTTTAATAGATTACTCTGGACGGTGATAGATATAAAAAAAGCCGGTCAGTGACCGGCATTTTTTTATGCGTCAGATCCCCTGGCATGGGCGAAGTCGTCCATCACTCCCCTGCCCCGGGCCTGCCCAGATAAGAGCGTCCTCTGGGCGTTGCCATTCAGCTTCCATGATCAGGGCCTCCATAACGACAAACCCGAGGCAGAAGCCTCGGGTTTGGAGAGATCAGGGCCGGTTGAAGGGTCCATCATTCCAGCAGGAAGACGGCTTCCACGTTGTCCGTGATGCTGATCTGCTGCTGTTGGTAGCTGTTCTCCGCCATGTCGGCGGCAGGGGCCGCTGCAGCCTTCATGGCTCGGCTATAGACCGGCATGGGGGAGCTGTTGCGATACTCGACGCTGTACACCTTGCCAAGCTTCATGCCAAAGGCCTTGGCCAGGGATTCCGCCTTGCTGGTGGCATCTGCCACAGCACCAAGACGCGCCTGCTCCTTGATGACCTGTGGCGACTTGAGGCCGTACTCAATCTGGGAAACGGATTCCAGACCCGCCTTGAGGGCGGTGTCCATCAGCTGGCTCAGCTTGTCGAGCTGGTAGAGTTTGACCGCCAGCTGGCGCTGGGCACGATAGCCCACCATCTCGGGCTGCTTGTTCTGCGGATACTGGTACTCGGGGGAGATCACCAGATTGCCGGCCTCCACATCGCTGCGCTTGATGCCGAGGCTCTCCAGTTGACCAAAGAAGGCGGCAACCTTGGTATCCACCTGTTGCTTGGCCTTGATGCCCTGTTTCTCCAGGGCGGTCACGGCGACGTTGAGCGTCAGCATGTCGGGCTCAGCCTTCTGCTCCGCGTAGCCGCTGACCACCAGATGGGGAGCCTGGGGCACCTCGATGGCAAGCAGCGGGGCACTGACAACGAGCGCAGACAGGGTAAGAAGGGGACGCCACATAGAAAAAAACCTCCATCGATTAGATGGAGGTCATTATGCACGTCGTCGATTGGGATTCATATATCGTGCAATGGAGGGATCTGCTCCAGCACCTGATTGGTCATGTCGATGTTGATGCTGATCTCTCCTCCAAGGGGATTGCCATGGCTCGCGATCACTGACGACGGAACTTCGGCCCCGAGCAGGGACTCATCCTCGAAATGGAATGAATCCCACGACAGAACGTGACCCTGGGATGGCATGCTCGGCTCGGAAGCCGTCACCACCGCCAGGCTACTCCAGTCAAGCTCTTCACCATGGCTGAGCAGTCCCTGCAAGGAGCTGTCGCTCAGGCTCTGCAGTGAGTACTCCTGCTGCCCCCACTCATGGCCAACCAGCACCACCATGTGAGGCAAGGGAGCATCCTCTGCCGGCGTGAAGCTGATGCAGGAAGCGGCAAAGTCCACATTGAGCAGCCCCGCCACATCGCCATCCTCACTCTCCAGCTCCAGACCATTGAGCTTGTCACCCGTCATCGCGGCCTGATAGCCAAAGCGGCCGGAGCAGACGATGTTGTCCTGCCCGTCCCAGCTATAGCGAATGCCATCGATGTCGACCCAGTTGAATGGCCCCATATCTTCCTCACTACGTCAATGTTGCCTATCTTAACGTCCTTCCCGTGTCAGCAACAGAGGGCAGGCAAGCCCGCCCTCTGTACATGCTGTCTACGGATGTGGATCCACCTTGAGGTTACCATCATCGAGCAGTTGCTTGATGATGTCCTGGTTGGATCCAGATGAGAAGCTAGGTGCATTCTGGAAGAGCACAGTCAACTGATCCCCGCCAGCAGTACCACCATTGGTATCTATGGTCAGCGTGTTATTTGCCGTATCAAAGGTCAGATAACTGTTGAGCGTACCGGCCAAGACACTGTTGTTGGCGCTGGCAGGCACATCGACCAGCAACTGGGACAAGTCCAGCACATCGCTGTTGGCATTGCTGCCACTCAACCCCAGAGTGAAGTCGGCTATCTTGTCGATGCTGCCATCGGCCTCGCCAGCCAGCCACTTGAAGGTATCGTGCCCGGCGCCACCGGTCAGGGTATCTGGACCCAGGCCACCGATCAGCGTATCGTTGCCGATGCCGCCATCCAGGATATCGGTACCCACCCCTCCCAACAGGGCATCATTGCCTGCATCGCCATACAGGGTATCGTTCCCAGCGCCCCCTTCTATGTGGTCATGACCCCCATTGCCATGAATGGTGTCATTACCGCCATAACCCAACAGCACATCATCGCCTGCCGTTCCGTTAAGGTTGTTATCAGCACCGGTCCCTTCTATCGGAGTCGGCACAGCGGCAGCTGTGGCTCCAATGTTGATGGTCAGCTGGGCGGTGTCCTGATCACCATCGTTTTGCATGACCTGATAGGTGAAGACATCAGATTGGCCGACATTACTCAGGTTCGAGAGCGGAGTGTAGGTATAGGCACCATCACTGTGGATCTCGAGGGAACCATAGAGCCCGGCAACCGTCTGACTGGTGGTAACAGAAGTATAACTGCTGCCATTCCAGATCTTGAGCACAGCGTTCTCGCTGCCCAGAGCATCTACCGCCCCCCAGGGATCGCTGCTGTACGGGTTGTGATTGGGGTCGGTCAGCACATTGCCCTGAGCAGCCATGATGGCAATGGCGGCGGTGGCGGCGGCTGTGATGTTGAGTCTGATATTGTCCAGTTGCAAGGTTGAGTCACTGTTTCCAGAACCATCATTGACCGAGAAATAGACCCGATAACGAGTGTTTGCATCCAGTGTTGCTGTTGTGACCGTTGTCATTGAAGCGGGGTTGCTAGACAGATTGCCACTCAAACCTGCACCGGAAAGCTGAATCCAGTTAGCACCATCAAACTTGTAGAGGTTCCAAGTCACTGTATCGCTATTATTCACATTGTCTCTGTCGTACTGGAAGCTTAGCGTTGTCGCCAGTGTCGAACTCGTGACAAACTCCGGGGTCAAAAGCTGCGCTGCCCCTGCGCCATCATCATTCGAGTCGACCAGTAGCAATACACCACCGTTTACGCTGCCATCTAACGTTGAGCTGTTTAAGGTACTGACGACCCACTTGTCTCCATTACCTGCAACCGCCGTAGCGATAGTGCTTGACCCCAAATCGATCACGCTGGTACCGGTGCCAGACGTGTCATATATCCAGGGGTTATATCCTGTACCGCTCCCATTGGTCGTCGTCTGGAAATCCGCCAAGGTTGTAGGGGTCGTAACCCCAGGTACCATGATCTGATACACCAGCGCCTCATTGCTGTTGTCATAGACGGTGACCTCACTGGAATCCGTGGTGATCATATTCAACACCCCTGTCTTCACATCCCCATCGGCATCGCTGATGGTGTAACGGAAGGTTTCGGTGTAGTCATTGGCCACATCCAGCGACAGGCTGTAACTGTAAGCCCCGGTTAACAAATTGACCGAGAGAGTGCCCCCCCCATGAGTCGGAATAGTCAGCACATGGGTAGTAGCGTTATAGCCGGAATAAGCCGTGGTGTAGATAACATCCGGTGTCGCCGGGTTACCATCGGCATCGTGGGAAATACTGGTAATGGGCAAGGCGGCAGGACCGTCCGCACCAAAGGCCACCCCAGCATCGATCAGCAGGTTGCCCGTAGTTGGCACTTGTACAGTCCCCGAGAGGGTGCTGGCCAACTGGCTCAGGTCCGTCACTATGATGGCAGGCTGATCTGTTCCCGTAGCGCCGTTGTAGGAAATAGGCTCCAATGCTGGCGCCGTCGCCCCGCCCCCCATCCCCAAGGCATAGGCCTGGACATCATTGTTGGTCAGGAAATTCTGCCAAGCAGTCTGTTCAGCCGCATTGATACCGTTGTTTCCCGTCCCGATCACACCGGGCCAGCTGGTGCTTTCGGTAGGCTCACCATCGGAGAGGAAATAGAGCACGCTCTGTCCGCCGATGATCTTCCCTGCCGAATCATATGCCGCCATCGCCTTGATCAAAGCATCATCATAATCAGTGCCGCCGTTACCCAAGGTATCGGTAATGTCATCGATCACATCCAGTGCCTGAGCTGCCGTCAACCAGATATCCCCCGAGCCGAGGAAGTTGGTGGTCGCCGTACTGGCAAACCCCACCAGACGCACCATCACATTGCCCAAGTCATCATAATCGTTGATCAACTGCAGGATGGAGGCCCTGGCAACGGCCATCCGGGTAGCAAATCCAGGTGCCTCTGCATCGAAGTCCATACTGCCCGAGGTATCCAATATGATCATCAGATTGGTACCAGGGTTAGAAAACTCTTCTACCCGGGTATTCAGCTCTACAGGTTGAACCGGCACGTCATCCACGATGCGCACGATGAGCTGGTCGCTGCCACTGGTGCCACTCACCCCGTTCACCGCAATGGTCACGCTGTCATCAAATTCCGTCAGCGTGGCGCCTGCCTTGCTGTCGTTGTCAATGGTCGCGCTCAGGGTGTAGCG
>NZ_JBFODK010000003.1:0-17110 GCF_040908275.1 Aeromonas sp. R4-3 | reverse complement strand
GCGCCGCTGGGCCAGGGATGGCCCATCGGCGCGTGCCGTTGGACAAAGGGGGGAACCGAGGGCACCCGACGCAGGAGGGCGAACAAGCGGGGGTGGCCTTTCTTTTGGTGACTTTTCTTTGGCCACGCAAAGAAAAGTCACTCGCCCAAGCCCGAAGGGCGGGCGAAACCCCGTCGAGGGCAGCGCCCTCGTGTCCTGCACGGCGAAGCCATGCCCAAGTTACCCAACCCCTCACCCTAACCCTCTCCCGCAAGGGGAGAGGGGATGGTTACCGCGGACGATTACGCTGTGCTAATCGACCCTACGTGCATATTGCGCCCAACGCTTCTCCCGTTGGGGAGAGGGGACTGTTACCGCGGACGATTACGCTTCGCTAATCGACCCTACTGGCGAAGCCATGCCAAAGAGGTTGGCGACCCCTCACCCTAACCCTCTCCCGCAAGGGGAGAGGGGATTGTTACCGCGGACGATTACGCTTCGCTAATCGACCCTACTCGACCCGACTCGACCCTACTTGTCACGGGGCCGTCGGAAACCCCATCGAGGGTGGAACCCTCGCACCTTGCCGAGGCGCGGGATGCCGGGCTGGCATCCGCCAACGACGCTACCGCCCCTGGCTCTCGCTACCACAATGCGCCGCTGACCCTGGCATACGAAAAAGGGTCCAACGGGCACCCACCCCCATCCTACGGAGCCGACGGGGCCCGATCCACGGATATTGCTGACCCAAGTGTCAGAATCGACAGGTTTTTTGCGCTGGTTCAAAGTTACGGCTGCCAGCCTGGGGTGGGGAGGGGCCTCAGGCGTTGCCCGCCAAAGTGTGAACGGGCCGATATTTCCCCAGCCTACCCCTTTCTCGTACTTGTCTGGCGTGTCCCGAGTTGGCTAAGGTGGTCGCCCATCACATGCAGGCAGTGGAGAGAGGCATGGACAAGATATTGCAGACCCTGTCGGAGCGGGTCACGCAGGCACGGGATCTGGAGAGCCTGACCCGGCCCCTGCTGGAAATGCTCGAGGCGGTGACCGGGCTGGAGTCGACCTATCTCACCCAGATTGATGTCGAGCAGGGCACGCAGAGCATCCGCTATGCCAAGAATGCCAACGACGTGGCCGGGCTGCAGATCCCGGAGGGGATCACGGTGGACTGGAGCGATACCCTGTGCCGGCGCGCCATCGATGAGGGGCGCATGTTCACCGACAACGTGGCCGAGTGCTGGGGCGATTCGGATGCGGCCAGGATCATGGGCATTCGCACCTATCTGAGCAGCCCGGTGCGCACCCCCTCGGGGTCGCTCTATGGCACCCTGTGCGCCGCCAGCGCCGAGCGCAAGCCCTTCGTGGCGGGCTCAGAGCAGCTCATCGGCTTCTTCGCCCGGCTGATCGCCGAGCATGTGGAGCGGGAGCAGTTGCTGCAGCAGTTGCAGCAGGCCAACCAGGAGCTGGCGCGCCAGGCCCTCAGCGATCCCCTGACCGGCCTGCCGAACCGGCGGGCGCTGATGCAGGAGCTGGCTCGCCTGTTTTCCCTGTCGGAGCGGGCCGGGCACCCTGTGCTCATCGCCTTTATCGATCTCGATGGCTTCAAGCAGATCAACGACACCCACGGTCACGAGGCGGGGGACAAGCTGCTGATCACCATGGCGCAGCAACTGTCGGCGGCCCTGCGCGGCGGCGATCTGCTGGCGCGGGTCGGGGGGGACGAGTTCGTCGTGGTGGGCATGGGGCCTCATCAGGGGCATGAGACGGTCGAGGGGGCGGTGCAGGGCTTCCAGCGCCGGTTGTTCGAGCAGAGCGTCTTTCAAGTGCCAATCCCCTCCCGGGTGCTGGACTATCCCGGTGCCAGCGTGGGGGCCGTAGCCATAGACCCGGCGCACACCAGCATAGACGACGCCCTGCGCCAGGCCGATGCGCGCATGTATGCGGTCAAGCGCCAGCGCCGCGCGCTGGAGGGGCGGGCAGGTTGCATCTGAGGCGCCCCTGCCCATGGCAAGGGGGCCAGGGGCTGCGGCTTTGATGCCGCGCATTGTTGCCCCCGCGCCCGGGATGCTAGGATGCGTCTCCCTCAACACAGGCACTCTCTACCATGGCAAACCGCGTTATCGGCCAGCTCCGCGCCCTGGCGGCGAAAGTGGTCACCCTCTTTGCGGAGCTTTCCGAGTTTCAGCAGCGCATCTGGGTGGTCAGCATCATCAAGGATGCCTACACAGACACCTTCATCGTCAACGAAGGCAGCTTCGAGGAGCCCATGCAGTGGATGCACCGCAAGGGCTACAGCGCCGAGATGCTGGCCCGGGTCGATGCCATGGCCCGCTCCCAGGTTGTCCAGCTGGAGTTTGGCGGGCAGTGCCACCGTTTGATGCGGGTCAAATAGATGGCCCGGGTCGATACCATGGCCCGCTCCCAGGTTGTCCAGCTGGAGCTCGGTGGGCAGCGCCACCGCCTGATGCGGGTCAAATAGATGGCCCGGGTCGGTGCCATGGCCCGCTACCAGGTTGTCCAGTTGGAGCTCGGTGGGCAGTGCCACCGTCTGATGCGGGTCAAATAACGACCCCTTTTGGCCCAAAGGGCCCAAACCACAAGGTTCGGGCCACTCATTCTGCTGCCTGATGGCAACCCCTGGCGGGGTTGCCCGGGTCATGATTTCTCGGTGGTGCGCTCCGGTTTCAATGCCCCCGAGTAGACGCAGATGGCGGAGTTGTAACTGTTGTAGGCGACGGCGTAGTTGAAGTCGCAGAAATAGGCCGGATGCTTGGTGGCCACAGTGTCACCCGCCTTGCATTTGTCCTGCATCCCCTCCACCAGAGAGTCATTGTTGGCGCCAAGACAGGCCTTGCCCGTGGTCTTGTCGCCGCCGCACGCCATCAACAGGGCGCAAACCGAGATACTCATCAACCACTTCACTGTGCCTTGCATGTTCAATCCTGATCTGTTCAAACGAGATGCCGGTGCCATGGGCTCCGGGGTGTAGGGAGATGGCGCCTAGGGGACGGGTGCCCGGCGGTTTGCCGTGGTGCGCGTCGTCCCCTTGCCCTAAGGGAGTGCCAACAGACTCCCGGCGTCATTTTACGGACCCAGGGCGGCCCCTGTCACCCCTTGGGGTGACAGGCGTCTGACATTCAATGGTGTTCGTGATGGGGGTCAAGGGATGGGCGGGGCTGAGTGAAGAGAGCGGGGCTGAGCAAGGAGAGCTGTGCCCAGAAAGCGAGAGGCCCATGGCGGGCCTCTCTGCTGGCATCGAAGGGCACTAGGGCGCCGGGAAGTACTTGTGCTGGATCCGCTGGAACTCGCTGCTGGCCAGCACCTGGGTCAGGCCGTGCTGGAACTCCTTGACCAGGGCATCGTCGACCGGATGGCTGAAGGCGAAGCAGAACTGCTCGGAGCTCAGCACCCAGCGCACCTCGAACTGGGCGGGATCCAGCTGCTGGGCCTTGATGAGATCCATCAGGGTGGCCTTGTTGCTGGAGATGAGGTCGACCCGGCCCGAGGTGAGCATCCGCAGCGCCTGGGGGAGGCGGTTGGCTGTCATTATCTTCTGCTCGTCGAAGCCGCTGTTGAGCAGCAACTGCTCCCCCACGTCGGCGCGCACGGCGCCTATGGTGTGCTGCTGGGCATCCTCCAGCCGGGCGATCTTGAGGGGATGGCTGGCCAGTCCCATCAGCACGATTTCGGCATAGCCGATGGGACAGGCCCACTTGAACAGGGGATCCCGCGCCTCGGTGCGGGCGGTGGCGAAGAGCACCACGTTGGGCTTCTGGGTCAGCAGGTAGTAGCCCCTGGCCCAGGGGAGGATGCTGATCTCCTGGGGCGGGGTGCCCGTCTTCTGCCACACCTGGTGCAGCAGCTCGATGGCAAAGCCGCTGGGGCTGCCATCTTCCCCGGTGAAGTTATAGGGTTTGTACTCTTCGGTGAGGTAGTGAAGCTTGCCAAGGGCCGGGCTGGCGCTGGCCTGCCCCATCTCGCCCGGCCCGCCCCAGAGTGTGGCTAAGAGTGTGGCCAAGAGGGCGGTTCTGTTCCTGATCCTTCCTATTCCTGCGCTCATCCTGACCGTCCTGCTGCCGAGTGCCCAGCTTCAAGTGTTGCCAAGCCGCGGGGTTTCGCCACCCGAAGGGACGAGCCATCGCAGTTGCTGTGCCAAGGCGTCGCGCAACAGGGGGAGCGGCAGCGCGCTCCCGGGACGGTCCATCACCAGGCCGGGCGGGTATGGCCTATGGGCTTGAGGGCCTGATCGCGCAGGCCGACCAGCAGGGTTCCGCCGTCCGCCTGCAGCCTGAATTCGCCATAGCGCGCCTGCTCGTACTGGGCGGCCGTCCCCTCCTCGAAGAAGAAGGCATCCGGCCCTATCCACCACTGGCCCTGCTGCCAGCGGGCCTGCAGCAGGCGCTGATCCGGGGCCAGGGCGTCGGGGGTGCCCCCCTCCACCCGCTGTGCCACCTGCTGCTCATCGAGGCGGATAACCAGGGTCTGGGTGGCGGCGCCCTCCTGACGCGGGCTCCCCAACTGGCGGGCGAGGGCGTAGCTCAGGCGCATGTAATCCCCCTGCATCAGGGAGCGGGGATCGACCGGGGCCAGCTCAAGCAGCACTGTCTCGCCGCTGCTCATGGCATGCTCGAAGCGCCAGACGGTGACATTGATGCCCACCAGGATGGCGAGGCCGGTCAGCAAGAAACCAAGGCGTCTCATGAGGGGATCTCCTTGCCGAGGATGTTCAACAGCTGGCGGGCGCCGAGCAGCAGGGCCCCCGAGCCCAGCAGCAGCCAGGATTTGGTCATCAGGGTCAGCCCGAGATCGTAGTAGTAGAGGGAGCCAAAGCCGAGCAGCAGCAGGCCGGCCAGGGTCATGAGCCCCAGGCTCCCGGCATAAAAGCCGAGCACCAGCACCAGGGCGCCGGCCCCCATGCCGGGGATGATGGCGCTGATCACCACCAGGGGCAGGCCGTAGAGCAACGGCAGTTTCAGTTTCACCATGACTCCGAGCAGCAGGGCGGCGCAGAGCAGGGGATTGAGCCAGAGCGGCAGGCGGGAGATCCCAAGCTCGTCGAGCGCGCTGGTGCCGCCGTCCCAGAGTGGATGGTGCAACCTGCCCAGCACCAGCAGGGAGAGTGCCAGCCCCAGGGTCAGGGACTCATAGAGCGAATGGCGCTCTGGGTCGCGCTCGGCCTGCAGCCAGCAGAAGGTGAGGGCGGCCATCACCAGCGGCAGGGCCAGCAGTTGCAGGCCGAGGCAGGCGAGTCCCATGGTCAGCAAAATGGCGGCGGCGAAGCTGTGGAAGAGGCGAACCAGCCAGTGCTCGAACAGGGCGGCAATGGCCAGCGACAGCAGGGCCAGTCCCAGCCAGAGCGGGGCCGAGTGGGGGTCAATCTGGTCGATGAGGCCATAGAGCAGCCAGGCATCGGCAGCGAGCGCGAGCGCCAGCACGAACTGATCCCAGAGATCGCTACGCCGGGCCAGGCGGTTGAGGCCGAGGGCGGCGGCCATCAGCAGGGTGCCCATGACAAGGGCGTGGTTCGCTTCGCGGATCAGGCTCTCGAAGGCCATGAACAGGAAGAACAGCAGGAAGAGGGCGGCCAGCCAGCCCACCATGCCGAGCAGGAAGCGGCTCGACCAGTGAGGTTGCTCGTCTTGAGGGGCGTCGCCCTCCACCAGATGGGCGGCCCGCAGCCTCTCCCAAGGACTCAGATCAGACATGTTGCCTCCGTTGCTGTTGCAGCCAGCGGCTGACCATGACCATGAAAGTCCGATGGCGATGGGATGGCCAGCAGGGGTGACCAGAGGATCGGCTCAGGCATGGGACCTCCGTTGTTGTTGCAGCCAGCGGCTGGCCATTACCGAGAGGCCGATGGCAATCAGACTCAGCAGCAGGAAGCCGTTCATGTCGGGCTCCATCCACTTGCCAAGGGCCGCCAGGATCACGGCGATAAGGCTCAGGCACCCCATGGCGAGCCCGGCGATAAACCTGTGGTGCCAGCGCAGATAGGCGGCCCCAAGCCATGCGAGCCAGGCGGGCCAGACCCAGGGGGAGGCGGCATCGAACAGCGCCAGCAGGGCCAGCAGGGTGACCCCGAGCCCGGCGGCCAGCCCCGGGAGCCAGGAGGGCATGAGCCCGAGCCGCGCGGGGGCCAGGATGAGCGCCCCCCAGAGGGCGGCGTTGAGCAGGGTCAGGCACCAGCCGAGGGCCTCCTCATTGAAGGAGAAGAAGAGATCGATGAGGCCGAGCCGCCAATAGAGCACCAGCGCCAGCTGGCCGAGCAGCCAGCAGAGCGTCCAGAGCAGGGGGCTCCTGCCGAGCGCCGCCAGGGGCAACAGCAGCAGGGCCCAGGTGGCGAAGAGTTGCCAGGGATCGGCACCTGTCTGGTAGGTCTGACCCACCAGGGCCAGCAGGGCGCCTATGTTGAGGGCCACCGCCAGCAGCAGGGCCTGGCGCGGGGTGTCGGCCAGGGGCTTGCGCCAGAGCACCAGCAGCATGGCGAGCAGGGGCAGCTCCAGCAGGGCGAGGCGGGAGAGGCGGCCCAGCGCCTGCCAGTTGAAGGCGACGAAGAACACCAGGCCCGTCCCCAGGCAGAGGCAGCCGAGCCAGAGCAGCAGCCTGTCGAACAGCCACTGCCAGCGCACGGGGGCCGGGGGCAGATCGCAGAGGGCGAGGGCGGCGGGCAATGACTCCCTGGGGAGACGACCGCGTCTGACCCAGTCGAGCAGGGTCTGTCTTGAGGTGACGAGCATGGCGAGGCTCCTGGTGCCGTCGTGCCTGAATGGTAAGGCATTATGGCACGGCGCCGCGTCCCGGGGCAGACCCTGGTGGCGCTGATGCGACAGGGAAGCAGGACGCGGACGACAAAAAAGCCCCGACCGGGAGGAGGGGGCTCTGATGACGGGCAGAGGGGGATATGGGTGGGTGCTCACGCCCATCCCATCCCCTCGTTGCTGGCGCGTCAGACGAAGATCAGGGTGCTGGCGCCCAGGCCCACGAAGAGGATGGCGCAGGCGATGCGGATCCCCTGGAGGGGCAGCTTGTCGGCCCCCAGCTTGCCAAGCAGCACCACTGGCACGTTGGCCAGCATCATGCCGAGGGTGGTGCCCGTGATGACCTGGGTGAGAGAGTCGTACTTGGCCGCCAGCAGCACTGTGGCTATCTGGGTCTTGTCGCCGATTTCGGCGATGAAGAACAGCACGAAGGTGGCCATGAAGGGGCCGTATTTGTCGAGGGAACTCTCTTCATCGTCCATCTTGTCCGGCACGAGGATCCAGACCGCCATGGCGATGAAGGCGCCGGCGACCAGCCAGGTCATCACCTTGGGGTCCATCCAGCTGCTGATGAACTCCCCTATCCAGGCGGCACCCGCATGGTTGAGCAGGGTGGCGACCAGCATGCCGGCGATGATGGGCCAGGGTTTGCGAAAACGACAGATGAGCAGCAACGCCAGGAGCTGGGTCTTGTCGCCGATCTCGGCGATGGCCACGCTCAGGGTTGAGGTTAACAAGGCTTCCATAAATATGACCGGGGGACGGAATTGTTATAAACCAAAGACAAGCCTGCGCCATCCGTCCCCGGTATTGGCACTGGCCCGTCAAAGGTCTTGTCAAATCCGGCATTGCCCGGATCACCCTGACCATGGTGAGTTGGCACCAAGTATGTTGATCAGGGTCGCGCACCGGGTTGGCACCCGTGGCGAGACTACTCCCCCTCGATGGGAGCCGGCATTCTAGGGAAAAACGTCCTCTGAAGCAAGGCGTGTGGCTGGGGGATCACCCGCCCACCAGCTTGACTTGAAAGCCGGCTTTCTCCAGCTCGGCCTTGATAAGGTCCCGTTTGTCCCCCTGGATCTCGATGATCCCCTCCTTGAGACCGCCGCCGGTACCGCACTTCTTCTTGAGCAGGGTGGCGATGGTTTTCTGCTGGTCGGCCGGCACGCCGTGGATGGTGATGACACCGGCGCCCTTGCGTCCCTTGGTCTCGCGGCGGATGCGCACGACCCCGTCGGCGGGGAAGGGGGAGGCGCTCTGGGTGGGGGCGGATTCCTTGATCATGCCGCCGTCCGTGCTGTAGACCAGGCGGCTGTTGTTGTCGTGACTCATGGCAATACTTTGTCGGTTAGCTAAGCGGAGTTTGATTTTACGCAAATAAATGTTGAGGGCACAGCTTATAATCCTCCCACTAAAAGCGAATTATTCTTGTTTAACTTCAGGAGCCCGTCATGGTACTCACAGAGTTGTCGCCGGGGCAGCGTGCTCGCATCAAGAACATGAACCATCTTGGCCGTACCTTGCGACGCAAGCTGATGGTGATGGGGCTCTTGCCCCAGACCGAGATCCTCTATCTGCGGGCGGCCCCCCTGGGGGATCCGCTCCAGATCCAGTGCCAGGGCATCTGCCTCTCCATGCAAAAGAGCCTGGCCCAGCAAATCGAGGTCGAACCGGTATGAACTACTCCCTGGTAACCGTAGGCAACCCCAACAGCGGCAAGACGTCCCTGTTCAACGCCCTGACCGGTGCCCGCCAGCAGGTGGGCAACTGGAGCGGGGTCACCGTCGACAAGAAGATGGGCGAGTTTTCCGCCAAGGGGCAGGATTACACCCTGGTGGACCTGCCCGGTATCTACTCCCTGGCCAATCAGGAGGCGAGCCTGGACGAGCAGATCGCCAGCCGCTTCGTGCAGGGCCAGCAGCCGGATTTGCTGCTCAACGTCATCGACGCCGCCAATCTTGAACGCTCCCTCTATCTCACCCTGCAACTGCGGGAGCTGGGCCTGCCCATGGTGGTGGTGCTCAACAAGATGGATCTGCTGCAAAAGCGCCGCATCACCATAGACGAGGGGCTGCTCGGCCAGGCGCTCGGTTGCCCCGTGGTGTCGCTCTCGGCCCACAATCGCCAGCAGGTGGCGGCCTTCAAGGAGCAGATCCACCAGTTCATCGGCCAGCCCCAGCCCGCCCTGGTGCTCGATTACGGTCAGCCGCTGGAAGCCGACATAGCCGAGCTTGAGACCCTGCTCGCCCCCCACCACCTCAGTGACCGCGGCCGTGCCCTGCGTCTGCTGGAGGAGGACGTTGTCATGCAGGAGACCCTGGCGGCGGGTCAGCAGGCGGCGGCCGACAACGTGGTGAGCCGCGCCCATCACGCCCAGGACATAGATCTGCAACTGGCTGACTTGCGCTACGGCCACATCCACCACTGGTGCCAGCAGGCGTGCCGCCATCAGGACAAGCTCACCGTCGCCCAGAGCGAGCGGCTGGACAGGATGCTGCTCAACCGCTGGGTGGGCATCCCCTTCTTCCTGCTGGTGATGTACCTGATGTTCATGTTCGCCATCAAGGTGGGCAGCGCCTTCATCGACTTCTTCGATATCCTGGGGGGCGCCCTGTTCGTGGACGGGGTGCATCACCTGCTGGGGCTGGTGTCGGCACCCGACTGGCTGGGGGCCGTGCTGGCGGATGGCGTCGGCGCCGGTCTGCAGACGGTGGCGACCTTCATCCCCGTGGTGGGCTGCCTCTTCCTGTTCCTCGCCGTGCTGGAGAGCTCGGGCTACCTGGCCCGCGCCGCCTTCGTGGTGGATGCCCTGATGCGCCGCCTCGGCCTGCCCGGCAAGGCCTTCGTCCCCATGCTGATGGGCTTTGGCTGCACAGTGCCTGCGGTGATGGCGACCCGCACCCTGGGGTCGGAGCGCGAGCGGCTGATGACCTCGGCCATGGCGCCCTTCATGTCCTGCGGCGCCCGGCTGCCGGTCTATGCCCTCTTTGCGGTGGCCTTCTTCCCCGAATCGGGCCAGAACCTGGTGTTCGGCCTCTACCTGCTCGGCATACTGGTGGCCGTGCTCACCGGCCTCTTTCTGCGCAGCACCCTGCTGCCGGGCAAGAGTGACTCCATGGTGATGGAGATGCCGGATTACGAGTGGCCCCGTCCGGTGGACGTGGGGCTGCGTACCTGGCAAAAACTCAAGGCCTTCATCTTCGGTGCGGGCAAGACCATAGTGCTGATGGTGGCCGTGCTGAGCGTGCTCAATTCGCTGGGCACCGACGGCAGCTTCGGCAATCAGGATCAGGAAAACTCTGTGCTGAGCAAGATCAGCCAGTCGGTGACCCCAGTGCTGCACCCCATCGGGATCCGGGAGGAGAACTGGCAGGCCACGGTCGGCATCCTCACCGGTATCTTCGCCAAGGAGGCGGTAGTGGCCACCCTCAACAGCCTCTACGCCGGCAGCGCTGGTGACGAGGAGGAGAGTGAATACTCCCTGCTCGGGAGCCTGAAGGAGGCGCTGGCCACCATTCCCGCCAACCTGGCGGACATAGATCCCGCCGATCCCATGGGGCTCAAGGTCGGGGAGCTGGCGGATCAGCAGGCGGCCGCCGAGGCCCAGGAGGTGGATACCTCCACCTATGGCAACATGCAGACCCACTTCGACGGGGCGGCCGGTGCCTTCGCCTACCTGCTGTTCGTGCTGCTCTACATGCCCTGTGCCGCCGCCATGGGCGCCCTGGTACGGGAGACCGGCCGCCAGTGGGCCCTGTTCACCGCCGCCTGGTGCAACTACATGGCCTTCATGTGCGCCACCCTCTTCTATCAGCTGGCGACCTTTGCCGCTCACCCCGAGCAGAGCCTGCTCTGGACCCTGAGCTACGGGCTCTCCCTGCTGCTGCTGTGGTGGTTCGGCCGCCGCCACGGGGATATAGTCGCCCGCAAGGTGGTGACCCTGTGAGGGCGCAAGAGAGGAGATGGACCCATCGAGGGGAGGTCACGCCATGATATTGCGAGAGCTGGGTGATTATCTGGCGGCGCAGCAGAAGGTGAGCCGGCGGGATCTGGCCCGTCACTTCCACACCTCGGAGGATGCGGTGGAGGCCATGCTCGGCGTCTGGATGCGCAAGGGCCGCGTCACCAAGCGGGAGACCCGGGTGTGCGGCGGCAGTTGCTGCGGCAAGAGCGAGGAGGTGATGTTCGAGTGGTGCGAACCAGGCCGGATCGGCCTGGTACAGCGGCGCTGAACGCGCTGCCGCCTGAGAGCGTCCTCTGACAACAAGAGACCCGCCATTGGTGGGTCTCTTTTTTGCGTCTGTTGCCGATAGGCGGGGCGGGCAGATGTGGCCATCACAGCCTGGCCAGCATCTCCTGGGTGACCAGCACTATGCCCTGCTCGGAGCGGTAGAAGCGGCGGGCATCCTCGCAGGCGTTTTCCCCCACCACCAGCCCTTCCGGCAACCGGCAGCCCTTGTCGATCACCACCCGGCGCAACCGGCAACCGGCCCCTATCTCGACCCCGGGGAAGATCACCGCCTGATCCAGGGTACAGAAGGAGTCGACCCGCACGTTGTTGAACAGCACGGAGCTCACGATGAAGGAGCCGCTGACTATGGTGCCGCCGGCGAACAGGGAGTTGATGGTCATGCCGTGCTGGCCGTTTTGATCCTGCACGAACTTGGCGGGGGCCGTCATCTTCTGGCTGGTCCAGATGGGCCAGTCCTGATCGTAGATGTCGAGCTCGGGCGTCACAGAGGCGAGATCCATGTTCGCCTCCCAGAAGGAGTCCACAGTGCCCACATCGCGCCAGTAGGGGCGCTTCTGCGGGCAGCAGCCGACGCAGGAGAGGCTGAACGGATGGGCATAGGCGGTGCCCTCCTTGACCACCCGCGGGATCACGTCCATGCCAAAGTCGTGGTGGGACTGCTCGTTGGCAAGATCCTCTTCCAGCAGCTGATAGAGGTAGTCGGCGTCGAAGATGTAGACCCCCATGGAGGCCAGTGCTGTGTCGGGTTTGCCCGGCATGGCGGGCGGGTCGGCGGGCTTCTCGACGAAGGCGTTGATCTTGCGGCTCTCATCCACCGCCATCACGCCAAAGGCGCTGGCCTCCTGGCGCGGCACCTCTATGCAGGCCACCGTCACCCGGCTGCCCAGGTTGACGTGATCGAGCAGCATGGCGGCGTAATCCATCTTGTAGATGTGATCCCCCGCCAGCACCACCACATATTTGGGGCCGTGCTCGCGAATGATGTCCATGTTCTGGTAGACGGCATCGGCGGTGCCGCGATACCAGCTGACCTCGTCAATGCGCTGCTGGGCCGGCAGCAGCTCGATGAATTCGTTCATCTGGTAGCGCAGGAAGGACCAGCCCGACTGCAGGTGGCGCAGCAGACTGTGGGACTTGTACTGGGTGACCACGCCGATCCGGCGGATCCCGGAGTTGATGCAGTTGGAGAGAACGAAGTCGATGATGCGGAACTTGCCACCAAAATGAACGGCCGGTTTTGCCCTGCTGTCCGTCAGCTGCTGGAGCCGACTGCCTCGCCCCCCGGCTAACACCAACGCCATGGTCTCGTTCAATAACTGCCTTGACCTTGCTGTGTTGGCTGGTTGTAACAACATTGAATACCCCTTTATTGATATACCTCCTCAATGGTGCCTCTTTTGAGGCCTGTTTGAAAGGGCTTTCAATCAGCAGGGGATTCAAATTGATTTTTTTGTCATTTATGTGAGCGAGCGCCATTGCCAATCAGGAAGATGGATAGGTTTGTGGTCGAATGATGGGCAGAGGGCAGAGGGCAGAGGGCAGAGGGCAGGGGGCAGAGTGAAGGGAGGGGGTCAGCCGCGCTCTTGTCGAACACCCGGCCGCGAGGGCGGCCGGGTGTAGCGGGGGAGGGGGCGCCTGACTAGAAGAGATCGTTGTTATCATCCTTGGTGGGTTCCAGGCTCCAGCCGCTGGCCGCCGCACTGTTGCCTATCTGCCCCTTCTCTCTCCACAGCTTGATCTTGAGGCGCAGGTTGTTCTGGGAATCTGCGTTCTTGACCGCCTCTTCTTCGTCGATGACCCCCTCCACCACCAGATCGAACAGGGTGCTGTCGAAGGTGACCATGCCAAGGGCCCTGGATTTCTCCATGATCTCCTTGAGGCCGCCAAACTCGCCGCGCTTGATGAGATCGCGAATGGTGTGGGTGCCGAGCATGACCTCCACCGCCGCCCGGCGGCCGCCGTCTGTGGTCTTCACCAGCCGCTGGGAGACGAAGGCCTTGAGGTTGTTGCCAAGGTCGTTGAGCAATTGGGGCCTGCGCTCCTCGGGGAAGAAGTTGATGATGCGGTCCAGCGCCTGGTTGGCGTTGTTGGCGTGCAGGGTGGAGATGGCCAGATGCCCGGTCTCGGAGAAGGCCAGCGCATGCTCCATGGTCTCCCGGTCGCGAATTTCACCGATGAGGATGACGTCCGGCGCCTGGCGCAGGGTGTTCTTCAGGGCCGCGTGGAAGCTGCGGGTATCCACTCCGACCTCCCGCTGGTTGATGATGCTCTTGCGGTGGCGATGGACGAACTCCACCGGATCCTCGATGGTGATGATGTGGCCACCGCTGTTGCGGTTGCGATGGTCGATGAGGGCCGCGAGCGAAGTGGACTTGCCCGAGCCGGTGCCGCCGACGAAGAGCACCAGGCCACGCTTCTCCATGATGGTGTCGAGCAGCACCGGGGGAAGCTTCAAGTCCTCGAAGCGGGGGATCTCTGTCTTGATGTTGCGCGCCACCAGGGAGACCTCGTTGCGCTGCTTGAAGATGTTGACCCGAAAGCGGCCTATCTGGGGCAGGGAGATGGCGAGGTTCATCTCCAGCTCCTTCTCGAACTGCTGCTTCTGCTCCGAGTCCATGAGCTCGGCGGCTATCCTGGCCACCTCGCCAGGCTCGAGCGGCACCTCGTTCAGGGGGCGCAGGGCGCCGTTGAACTTGGCGCAGGGGGGCGCCCCTGTGGAGAGATAGAGGTCGGAGCCATCCTGCTTGGCCAGGATCTGTAGCATGTCTCGCAATTCCATGTGTTGCCTCGTCACTCAAAGAAATAGGGGGAGCAATGTGCTTGAGTGTACAGCCTCAGGCACCGGTCAGTTTCTCGCGAAACACAAAAAACACCGCGCCCAGGATGCACAGGCCGGCCCAGAGGTAGTCCCACTTCAAGTCTTCTTTCAGATAGAAGATGGAGAAGGGAACGAACACGGTGAGGGTGATCACCTCCTGCAGTATCTTGAGCTGACCGACCGAGAGCACGGTGTGGCCGATGCGGTTGGCGGGCACCTGCAACAGGTACTCGAACAGGGCGATACCCCAACTCACCAGGGCGGCGATGATCCAGGGTTTGTGGTTCATGCTCTTGAGATGGGCATACCAGGCGAAGGTCATGAAGACGTTGCTGCAGATCAGCAGACCGATACTGGTCATGATAGGGTTCATTAGGTTCTCCTTTGAAATCAATGCATTTTATCTCGACTCCATGGGTTTTCATAAGTGGCACATGAGGGTATTTTTAACCCACAAGGATGTGACAACAGAAGGTTGAAACTGGATGGGCAAGACAAGCTGGGGAGTGCTTTGTCTGTTGTTTGCCTGTATGACGCCCGTTACCGCTATGGCAAACGGGGCGCCAACCCTGACGGTGGTGACCGATGTCTGGCCCCCGTTTCGCATGCTCGCGCAGAACGACGAGTTCCATGGTTTGGATATCGACATTCTGCGCCAGTTGCAGGCTCGCAGCGGCATAGCGCTCACCCTCAAGCGGGTGCCCTGGGGACGGGCACTCAAGCAGATGCAGACAGGTCAGGCGGACTTGATGATAGGGTTGGCCCACACCCCGGAGCGGGCGGCCTTTATCGATTACCTGCAACCTGCCTATTACCAGTGCCGGCCGGCCTTCTACGGCAAGGCGGCGGCGGTGGCTACCCTGAAAACCTACGAGGATCTGCGCGGCAGGGAGATAGGCTATGTGCTCAACTCCGCCTATTTCGCCCCCTTCGACGATGACGGCCAGCTCGACAAGCACGGGGTGCCCACCGAGGATCAGTTGCAGCGCATGGTGGAGCGGGGCCATCTGCCCCTGATGATAGGCACCGACTGCCAGGTGGATTACGCCCTGAGCCAGCGCAACGACACCGGTCTCATCAAGGCGGACTACCGCCCGCCCCACCCTGTGGTGCTCTATCTGGGCATGAGCAAGCACTCACCCCACCATGATCTCGGGCCTGCACTGGCGCAGGCGTTGCAGACCATGGTGGAGAGCGGCGAGATAGAGGCGCTGGCACGGCCTTACCAGCCTTGACCTTGGGTGGTAACGCGCTGTTATCATGCAGCTTTCCTGCTGGCCCCCGGTTCGGGGCGGCACCTGTCTCATTTCGGGGATCCCGCGTGTATCTCGCTCTTATCCACCGCCAGCAGCGCTGGCAGCGCCACTGGCTGCTCGCCCTGTCGCTGCTGGTCCTGTCCCTCTTCCTGCTCTCCCTTGCCCTGGGGGAGTTCATGCTGCTGCCCTGGCAGCCCCTGGGGGAGCTGGAGCTGCGCATCTTGCTGGAGCTGCGCCTGCCGCGCGCCCTGCTGGCCCTGCTGGCGGGGGCGGCGCTCGCCTGTGGCGGGGCCGTGCTGCAGGTGATGCTGCACAACCCTGTGGCCGAGCCCGGCCTGCTCGGCGTCTCGAGCGGGGCTGGCCTCGCCGCCATGGTGGCGATGGCGGTGGCCAAGTCCCTCGGCGTCTACCTGCCGGGCTGGGGGTTGTCGCTCGCGGCCTTTGGCGGCGCCCTGGTGGTGACCATGCTGCTCATCCACCTGGCGCGCCGGGCCCGGCTCGGCCATACCCGGCTGCTGCTGTTCGGGGTGGCCATCGGCATCCTCACCAATGCGGCCATGACCTGGCTGATGTACTTCGCCGACGACGGCTCCCTGCGGGAATTCATGTTCTGGATGATGGGCAGCCTCTCCTATGGCAGCCAGCAGCTAGCCTGGTGGTGGCTGGTGCTGCCGCTCACCCTCGGCTGGCTCTGCTGGCAGGGCAGGGCGCTGCAACAACTGCTGCTGGGGGAGACCCAGGCCCGGCTGATGGGGATGAACGTGGACAGGATGCGGGTGCGGCTGGTGCTGGCGGTCTGCCTGCTCACCGGGGTCGCGGTGTCCCTGTGCGGTGTCATCGGCTTCGTCGGCCTGGTGGTGCCTCACCTGCTGCGGCTGTGCGGCGGCAGCGATCAGCGCTTCCTGCTGCCCGCCTCGGCGCTGGGAGGGGGCGCCCTGCTGCTGGGCGCCGATCTGGTGGCGCGCTCGGCCCTTAGTGCCGGTGAGCTGCCCATTGGCGTCATCACCGCCTCGGTCGGGGCGCCGCTCTTTATCTACCTGCTGCTGAGGCAAGATGCCGATGTCTCCCGTTAACTCCTCCCCCGATCCCCTCTGGTTGCTGGAGGCGCGGGCCCTCGGGATCCCCGCGCGGCTCGCGCCCCTGGATCTCGCCTGGGCCGGGGGCCAGCTGGTCGCCCTGCTCGGCCCCAACGGCAGCGGCAAGTCGACCCTGCTCGGTGCCCTGGCGGGCATTCTGCCCGCCGAAGGCGCCGTGCTGCTGGGGGGGGAAGTGCTCACTGACCTGAGCTGGCCCGAGCTTGCCAGGCGCCGCGCCATGCTGCCCCAGCGCCAGCCCCAGCTGTTCCATATTCCGGTGTTCCAGGTGCTGAGCCTGGGACTGGAGGAGGGGGGGCTGCCCGAGGCACAGGGTCGGGCGGTGGCCGAGATCTGCGCCGCGCTCGAGCTGGATGCCCTGCTGGCGCGGGACTTCAGCCGCCTTTCCGGCGGTGAGCAGCAGCGGGTGCTGATCGCCCGCACCCTGCTGCAACTGTGGCCCGGTCTCAACACTGATGGACGGGTGCTGCTGCTGGACGAGCCCCTGGCGGGGTTGGATCTGCACCATCAGCTGGCCCTGCTGCGGCTGCTCAAGCGCCTCTCCCGGCAAGGCCTGCTGGTGGTGATCGCCATCCACGACATCAACCTGGCCATCGACTGGGCGGATCGCATCCTCTGCCTGCAACAGGGTCGGGTGGTAAGCGAGGGGGGCGTCGATGTCATCGACGAAGCCTTGCTGGAGCGGGTGTTCCAGATAAGGACGGATCGCGTCGAGGCGGCCGGCCGCACCTGGTTTATGCCGAGCCTGTGAGGGGGGCATGGCGTAGGTTGCTGCTGAGTGAAGCCCAACGTTGGTCGACAGCGAAGTCCAATGTATCTAGGCTCGCCGGGCAAAACAGGTACGCGTGGTGGGTTACGCCGCTGCGCGGCTAACCCACCCTACGACAATGACGACAGCAGCTTCACGCCGCAGCGAGAGCTTGCGGTGAGGTGAGCCGGAAAAGAGAAGGGCCAGG
>NZ_JBFODK010000029.1:0-394695 GCF_040908275.1 Aeromonas sp. R4-3 | reverse complement strand
TGTAGTGGTCAACTAAAACCGGACACTTGGTTAGGCCGATCCTCGGCTTTTGCTGGCGCGATCCCGTCATTGTGTTGATGTGGACGCCGCCAGTTGTAGTAATCCATCAGGTAATAGCTGATATCCCGCTTCGCCTCCCGCAGGTTCATATATCCCGTTGTCGGGAGCCACTCTGACTTCAGGCTCCTGAACAGCCGCTCCATCGGCGCGTTATCCCAGCAGTTGCCACGCCGACTCATGCTCTGGGTCATGCGATAGCGCCACAGTCGTTGCCGAAATGCCCGACTGCCATATTGGCTGCCCTGGTCGGAGTGAAACAGCACACCGGATGGGCAACCCCGCTGCTGATAGGCCATCTCCAGTGCTTTGATGGCCAGCTCTGCATCAGGCTTGTCAGACATCGCCCAGCCCACGACCCGCCGGGTATGCAGGTCGAGCACTGCGGCCAGGTAATACCAACGACCCGCGGCCCAGACATAGGTGATATCGCCACACCACACCTGATTGGGTTGCTGGACATCAAATTCACGGGCCAGCAGATTGGGAATATCCGGTCGCTCAGACCGGGCGACCTGATAGCGATGAGCGCCCGGTTGCTTGGATACCAGACCGGCTTCTTTCATCAGACTGCGCACTTTGAATCGGCCAATCTGATGCCCCAGCTCTCGCATCATCGACATCAAGGCGCGGCTGCCCGCTGAGTTCCGGCTTTCTTTGAACAAACGGCGCAACTCGCTGCGTTGCTGCATCCGCTCACGGTTAATCGTCCGCTTGCGGGCCAGATAGTCGTAAAAACAGGATGTTGGAACATCGAAAGCGCAGCAGAGCAGAGTGATGGGGGCTTGCTCTCTTAATCGGTCTATCAGCGCGTACGAGTGAACTCGTCCGTCATCAAGAGAGCCGTAGCCTTTTTTAGAATGTCCTTTTCGCGCTCGAGCCGGTTGATGCGGGCTTCCAGCTCCTGGATTTTCTGCTGCTCCGGGGTCAGCGCTTTGCCGATAGGGGTGGTGCCGGTTCGTTCAGATTGAAGCTGCTGAACCCATCGGCGAAGTATGGTTTCACCGACATCCAGTGAACGGCTGGCTTCGGGGACAGAGTATCCCTGGTCGAGCACCAGGGATGCGGCTTCGAGTTTGAATTCAGCAGTAAATGAGCGACGTAATCTTGTCATTGAACACCTCAAGTCATGGTGGCGACTGTACCACCTAAAACGGTGTCCGGGATGATTAGACCACTACAGTCACTGACTTTTTCCATCAACTCTCTGACTTCAGGTGAGGTTGGGTTACCCACAACTTTAGTCTCTTGCTGATGGGTAACTTTGCCATCAGCTGATATTGTAGTCGTCTCTTTGTAGCTGACTGTGGCCTGGTTGTTTGTTGTCATAATCAATTCCTTATATGGTTCGTTTTTCAACCAGATAAAAGTGGTTCATCAAGCGATGAGATCTATACCTCAAATCAGTCGTACTCTACAAATTTGAGGCATCCTAGTTTCATAACCTGAATTGCGTGATTGGATAGCCCATCTGCCCCTGCTGGTTGAATCCCCGCCGCCCCAGCGTTAGTATTGCTCAAAGATGGCCAGAGTCCCCGTGACCCTGGCCTTTTTCATTTCTGGCCCGCCTCGTGCGGGCTTTGTCGTTTCTGGAGGGGCGATGCATGGGGAAAGAAGAAGATCTCGCGACGGCTGCGGCTGCTGCGGGGGTGGCAAAGAGCGCGCCGCCAGTAGTGGTGTCCGGCATGACGCTGGCCGGGTACTCGCTCAATGACTGGGTGCTGGCCGCCACGCTGATGTGGATAGCGGTTCAGATGGGCTGGTTCATCTGGTTGAACATCATCAAGCCGCGTCGCCAGCAGGGAGGTGCAAAATGAACAAGGTCCGCATTGCCATTGCCGCGCTCAGCCTGAGCGCTGCGGGCTTTGTGGGGCTCCTGAACCGGGAGGGGTTTGAGCCGACGGCTTACCCCGACCCGGTACACGGTGCCAAGCTCCCCACTATCGGCTTTGGGAGCACCGAAGGGGTCAAGATGGGTGACACCATCACGCCCGTCGCCGCGGTGAACAGGAGCCTTCGGGAGGTGCGAGTGTTCGAGGATGCCCTCAAGGCCTGCATCAAGGTGCCACTACACCAGTATGAGTTCGACGCCTATGTCGAGCTCTCCCACAACATCGGCCCCGGCGCCTTCTGCCGCTCCACCATCGTGACGCGCCTGAGCGCTGGCGACTACCCCGGGGCCTGCGAGGCGATCCTGCTGTTCAAGCGTGCCGGCAACCAGGACTGCTCGGCGCCAGGGAACCGGGTCTGCCCCGGGCTCTGGAAGGACCGGCTGCGCCTCAACGCTAAATGCAAGGGGGCATGATGGGAGTGACTCCTCAGAGCAAGGTGTTGCCGTTCCTGGCCGGAGCCCTGGTGATAGCTGTGCTGGCCGGTGGTGGTGTGGCGCTCTATCGCTCCGGACATGCTGCTGGGGAGGAGGGGGAGCGCAAGACCTGGCAGGCAAAGTGGGATGAAGAGGCTGCCCGCCTCGCCACAGCCAGGACCAGGGCCGAGCAGGAGGCCCGGGAGGAAGAACAGCGCCGCCAGGCTGAAATCGATGAGGTGAGAGACCATGCACAAGAAGAAATCGCCCAAGCGCAGGCTGATGCCGTTGCTGCTGGCCTTGAGTCTGGCCGGCTGCGCGAGCAAGCCCGCCGCCTGGCAGCCCGAACAAGTCAGTGCGCCAGCGGTTCCAGCGCTCCCCAAGGAGGCCAGGCAGCAGAACAACCTGCCATGGTGCTCGCCGACCTGCTCAGCCGGGCTGACGAAAGAGCGGGTGAGCTGGCAGCAGCGTATGACCGAGCTCGAACGTCAGGACTAGCCTGCGAGCGGGCCTATGACTCTCTGCGCACCGTGACCATGAAACCCCGCCAGTAACGGCGGGGTTTGTCTTTCTGGGGAAGGGGAGAAGGTGATGCAGTTGAACTGGAGCAGTGAAGTGGAAAGCGGTATCGATGTGACTGGGGTCATCACCTGCGTTGAGCACTACGATGGAGCCGAGGCGGTGGTTGTCCTTTCCTCCGGTGTTTCTGTGGTGGTGGCTGCAGCCCACAAGCCGGTACCCGGCGATACCATCGTTGAAGGCGAGCTATCTCTCTAAATGGCAAAGACCGACTGGGCACAGCTCAATGCAGAGTTCCTGCAAGAGCATGACGCGACCGGCATCAGTGCGAAAGACTGGTGTGACAGCCGCGGCCTGAACTACAACTCGGCGCGTCGCTATTTGAAATCTCGGGGGCAATCCTCTGCGCAACCTGACAAATTTCGCGTAGCTGCGCAATCTGCGCATTCCGAAGTGCGCAAAACTGCGCAATCTGCGCAAAGTGCGCAAGCCAAAGGGAATGAGGCCAAGGCCAAAGGGGGAGAGCGAAGAGGGGAGAGGTCATCCTCATCTACACAATCCCAGCCCGAGCCTGACCAGACCTCGAAAAACAAAGGGCGTGATGGCGCTGGCCGCTTCGTCCGTGGCGAGTATGAGGGCAACCCTAACCCGCCAGCCAACATCAAGCCCGGCATGCAGATAGCCAAGACCCACGGCGGTTATGCCAAATTCCTCGATGCCGAGGAGCTGTTCGACCAGGCCCGCGAGTTGCAACTGCGCGACGAGCTGGACTTCACCCGGGCTCGCGTCATCTCCGTCACCCAACTGCTCAAGGGACTGCAGCAGGACCTGGTTAACGCCACCGAGATGACCGACCGGATCGCGCTCTATGACAAGATCCTGAAAGCCGAGCAGGCCCTCGACCGCAACATCCAGCGGATTGAGTCCATCGAGCGGACCCTGAGCGCCCTGCGCATCGACGAGGTGAGCGTGCCGAAGATTGAGGAGGATACTCGCCGCATCCGGGCTGCTGCCCGCAAACTGACCGCCGAAGCAGATCGCCTCGAGAAGGATGGCGGCAGTGAGTCCACGCCGGTCAGTGAGATGGTGACTGAGTTGCAGGGCATGGGGACCGGGGGGCTGATGTCGTGAGTGACGCCATCGATACCTCCGCCATGACTGAGCAGGCGCAGATGGCCTACATCCGCTCGAAGCTCAGCGATAAGTGGTGGCGGATGAACAACCTCTACATGATCGAGAACGAGCAGGGCAAGCTGGTGCGCTTCCGGCTGCGCCCGGCGCAGGAGCTGCTGTTCCGGACCATGTGGTACCTGAACATCATCCTCAAGGCGCGTCAGCTCGGATTCTCCACGGCCATCGACATCTATCTGCTGGACGAGGCGCTGTTCAACAAGAACCTCAAGTGCGGGATCATCGCCCAGGACCTGACGGCCGCCGGCGAGATCTACCGCACCAAGATCGAAGTGCCCTTTGATAACCTGCCGGGCTGGCTCAAGGCCCAGTTCAAGGTGGTGACCCGGCGCGGCGGGGCGAATGGCGGCCACATCCTGTTCCGGCACGGCTCCAGCATCCAGGTGGCCACCTCATTCCGCTCCGGTACAGTCCAGCGCCTGCATGTCTCCGAGCACGGGAAGATCTGCGCCAAGTACCCGGAGAAGGCCAAGGAGGTGCGCACCGGTACCCTCAACGCCATTCACCCTGGGGCGATCGCCTTTATCGAGAGCACAGCGGAAGGGGTGGGCGGCGACTTTCACAGCATGAGCATGAAGTCTCTGGAGCTAGCGCGAGCCTCTGGTGAGCTGACCCAGCTGGATTGGAAGTTCCACTTCTTCGCCTGGTGGCAGGATCCCAAGTATCGCGCCGACGTCCCCGCTTCCGGTGTGGTGATGAGCAAGGCCCAAGCGGAATACTTCGCCGCGGTGGAGAAGGCGATGAGCTGTACCATCAGCGACGAGCAGCGGCAGTGGTACGTGCTGAAAGAGGGCACGCAGCGTGGGGAGATGAAGCAGGAGTATCCCAGCACGCCGCTGGAAGCCTTCCTGACCTCTGGGCGCCGGGTGTTCGACCCCATCGCCACGATGGAGGCAGAGGGCGATTGCATGGCCCCGCTCATCGTCTATGACATCGACCCGGTCACCGGCAGGCGCGAGAAGGCCCGCAAACCGGAGAAGCTGGACGAGCAGGGACAGCGCTCGCTCGAGAACATGCTGCTGGTCTGGGAGCTGCCAGATCCCGACGAGGATTACGCCATCGGCGCCGATGTGGCGGAAGGACTGGAACACGGCGACCGCTCAAGCCTCGATGTGACAGCCAAGAGCGACGGCCGGCAGGTGGCCCACTGGTTTGGGCATCTCGACCCGGGGCTGTTTGCCCAACTGCTTGCCCACGTTGGCAGGTTCTACGGCACCGCAGAGCATGGCCCGGCCTACATCGGCCCAGAGCGCAACAACCACGGTCATGCTGTGCTGCTCAAGCTCCGTGAGATCTACCCGACCCGGCGCATCTACACCCAGGAGCACATCGACCGGGACCGCGACGACGAGACGCCACGCCTCGGCTGGCTCACCACCCGGCAGTCCAAGCCGATCCTGGTTGATGGCCTCAAGGCCCTGCTGCGTGCAGGACAGTCCGGGATCCGCTGGATCGGTACCATTTCCGAAGCCACCACCTACGTCTACGACAAGAGCGGCAGCATGAACGCCCAGGACGGCTGCTACGACGACCAGCTCATGAGCTACATGATTGCCCAAGAGATGCGTGCCCGGATGCCGGCTCGCATCGTCAAACCTGAATCCTCCCGCAAACCCAAGCACTGGATGGCCAACTGATGATCAACGCCCAACCCAAGGCCCCTGAAAAAGGCGGCCTCGATACCCCGCGCCTGCTCAAACTGATGAGCGATATCAATGGCCAGCCGGACTGGCGAAGCCTTGCCAATCGAGCCTGCGCTTACTACGACAACGACCAGCTGCCACCTGCAGTGAAAAAGGCACTCGATGAGCGCGGACAGCCCATCACTATCCACAACCTCATCGCCCCGACTATCGACGGCGTGCTGGGGATGGAGGCCAAGAGTCGTACCGACCTGATGGTGATCGCCGATGACCACGACGACGAGCTGGAGCAGCTGGCGGAGGCCGTCAACGCTGAATATGCAGATATGTGCCGCCTGGGTGGACTGGACCGCGCCCGGGGCGAGGCGTATGGCGGCCAGATCAAGACCGGTGTGGGCTGGGTTGAAGTATGCCGCCGCGATGACCCGTTCGGCCCGCGCTACAAGTTCAGTAATGTCCACCGCGACGAGGTCTATTGGGACTGGTACAGCAGGGAGCCGGACCTGAGCGACTGCCGCTGGTTGATGCGCCGGCGCTGGGTCGATCTGGATGAGGCCAAGACCATGTTCCCGAGCAAGGCTCAGGCGCTGCAGTGGGGCGTCAACGACTGGGATGGGATGGTAAGCCTGACCGCCATCGAGGGGATGGATCCCAACCTGGTCAGCGCCTATGACGAGTGGAGCCAGTTCAGCGGCAAGGAGATAGAGTGGTGCAGCCGGGAGCGGGATCGGGTGCTGCTGCAAGTGGTCTACTACCGCACCTACACCATGCGGCAGGTGCTGATGCTCGACTCCGGACGGGCGTTGGAATACGACAAGACCAATCAACTGCATCTCGCTGCTGTGGCCATGGGGCGCGCCAAACTGGAGCGCTGCCCTGTGGCCGTGATCCGGGAATCCTGGTTCGTCGGCCCCCATCATCTGGTCGATCGCCCCTGCACCGCCCCGCACAATATGTATCCGCTGGTGCCGTTCTGGGGGTACCGGAAAGACCGTACCGGCGAGCCATACGGCCTGATTGCTCGGGCCATGCCGGCGCAGGACGAGGTGAACCTGCGGCGCATCAAGCTGACCTTCCTGCTGCAGGCCAAGCGCGTCATCATGGACAAGGACGCCACCAACATGAGCCGGGATCAGGTGTTGGAGCAAGTCGAGCGCCCGGATGGCTATATCGAGCTCAACCCTGACCGCGCCAACAAGACCAGTGTGGCCGATGCCTTCAAGGTGGAGCAGGACTTCAACGTGGCGGCCCAGCAGTTCCAGGTGATGCAGGACTCGGTGAAACTGATCCAGGACACCATGGGGGTGTATGCCGCCTTCCTGGGGCAGGGCTCCACCGGTCAGTCAGGCGTGGCCATCAGCAACCTGGTGGAGCAGGGGGCAACCACACTTTCCGAGATCAACGACAACTACCGGATGGGCTGCCAGCAAGTGGGGCAGTTGGCGCTGGCCTACCTGCTGGAAGACATGGCCGGCAAGCGCAACTACAAGGTGACCGTGAACCGGGATGACCCCCGCCGCCGCAAGGCCGTGGTGGTCAATGTGGAGCAGGAGGGCGGCAAGCTCACCAACGATGTGACCCGGCTGCGGGCTCATATCGCGCTGGCGCCTATCCAACAGACCGCCGCCTATAAGCAGCAGTTGGCTGAGCGGATGACTCAGGCCATGTCGCAACTTCCGCCAGAGGCGGCAGGTGCCTGCTTTGACCTGCTGGTCGAGCTGATGGATGTACCGCGTAAGGCTGAGTTCGTGGAGCGGATCCGCAATGCCCTGAACATCCCGAAAGACCCGGACGAGATGAGCGATGAGGAGCGCGCCGCTGCCGAGCAACAGGCTCAGCAGGCCCAGATGCAGCAGGAGCTGGCCATGCGCGAGATGCAGGCCAAGTTGGCAGAACTGGAAGGCAAAGCCGCCAAGTGGCAGGCAGAGGCTCAGCGCATCGCCAAGCTGACCGACTCCATCCGGTTTGAGGATGCTCTCAAGCAGGCCCAGACTGGCAAGACACTTCAGGAGATGGAGCGCCTTGCTGCCGAGCAGCAGAGCATCCAGGGGGAGCAGGCCGTGCTGCAGGCGCAGTTGCTGGAGAGCATCCAGCAGCAGATCGACGCCATCGCGCTCTGATAGTTGCTTTCCTGACCTGCCAGCGTTACGATTTCCCCAACATGGCCCAGTCTCTCGAGATTGGGTCTTTTTCTTTGATTGAGTTGACAGTCAGTAGCGTAACGGACTCTCTTTGCGTATGATTTGCGATGAGTCTTATGACTCCCGTACTTGTTTTAAGCCCGCCCCACGCGGGCTTTTTTTATGGACCAGCCTCGAGCTGGTTTTTTTGTGCCCAGCTCCGGCCGGGGAGGGCTTTCACCGAGAGCCTTCCCCCGCTTGGGCAGCGATACCACCCACTGAAAACCCACGAGGACAACCATGGATACGAACATCGACAACCTGACCGGCACTGAGAGCCTGGACGAACTGGAAGCCATGCTGGAGGCGATCGAGCGTGAGCCCGATACCGAGCTGGATGATGGCACTGCTACCGAGCAAACGGACGTAGACCCCGCGCCGTCGGCGGGTGAGGTGGCAGCCGGTAACGAACAAGCCAACACCGAGCAGGGTGGTGAAGGGGCCACGGAGCCTGAGAAGGTGATCCTGGCCAAGAGCGGTCAACACACCATCCCGTATGAAGTGCTGGAGCAGTCGCGCAATGAGGTCAAGGTACTGCGTGAGCAGTTGGCCGCATCGCAGCAAGCCCAGGCCGAACGGGACAAGCTGCAGGCGCTGATGGAGAGGCACGGGATCAACCCCGACGTTGACCCGGACGACATCAGCCAGGAAGAGCTGGCGCAACTGGCGCAGGACTACCCGGATCTTGGCAAATCCATCGCGGCCATTGCGAGCAAGCTCCAAAGGCTGGAGCAGCAGGCAGCACCGCAGCAGGTTACCCCCGCCACCAATCCGGTACAGGCCGCACTGCAGGCGGTACCTGACCTGATGAACTGGCGGGAGAAGGACCAGGACCGCTTCGACTTCGCCATCATCGTCGATGAAAAGCTCCAGGCTGATCCCGCGTGGCAAGGCAAGTCGCTGGATGAGCGATTTGCAGAGGCAGCGCGCCGCACCAAGCTGGCCTTTGGTGACGAGGTCATCCCTCCCGCCAAGGCCCCCAGCAAGGAGACGGAGAAATCTACCGACTTTATCCCGTCCAGCCCCTCGGCTCTCGGCCAGACCCATCATGCAGCCCCCACTGGTGTGGAGCGCTTTGGCGCCATGTCTCAGGCCGAGCTTATCGGCGAGATGGGCACCATGACGGACGCCCAAATGGAGGCGCTGCTGGAGCAGGCCGGGTACTAACCAACAACCCGTTTATGCAAGCCAACCCCGACCACTGTGTCGGGGTTTTTGTTTTCATGTAGGAGAGGACCATGACCCAAGTCACCTCGGCGCAAGCCAACAAGATATTGCAGGCCGCCCTGTTTACGGCGGCCAACCGTTCCCACTCGCTGGTGAACATGCTGACCGAAGAGGCCCCCAAGGGTGCCAAGGTCAACGGCGGCAAGCAGACCAGTGCAGGTGCCCCTGTGGTGCGTATCACTGACCTGACCAAGCAGCGTGGCGATGCTGTCGAAATGCAGCTGTTCCACCAACTGTCCGGCCGCCCGACCATGGGCGACAAGAAGCTGGACGGCCGCTTGGAGTCGCTGTCCTTCGCTGACTTCTCGCTGAAGATCAACCAGACCCGCCATGGCGTGGATGCTGGCGGCAAGATGACCCAATCCCGCACCAAGCATGACCTGATCAAGACGGCGCGCGTGCTGCTGGGTGATGGCTACTACGGTCGCCTGGTTGACCAGCGTGGCTTTGCCCAACTGGCCGGTGCCCGTGGCGATTACTCGGCCACCGATATCATCCTGCCGCTGGCGGATGATCCCGAGTTTGCCGACATCATGATCAACTCGCTGACGGCGCCGACCTACGAGCGCCACTTTTTCGGTGGGGATGCGACCTCCTTCGAAGCCATCGACGCGGCAGATCGCTTCAACCTCGGTTGCGTGGACAACATGTCGCTGTTCCTGTCCGAGATGGCAAACCCTATCCAGCCGATCCGCATGGTGGCCGACCCGTCCGGCGGCGAGCCGCTCTACGTGCTCTACGTTACCCCGCGCCAGTGGCACGACTTCTACACCTCCACCTCAGGCAAGGATTGGCAGGCGATGCTGGCTGCTGCCATGGAGCGCAGTAAGGGCTGGAACCACCCCATCTTCCGGGGTGAAGGGGCGATGTGGCGCGGCATTCTGGTCAAGCCCTACAAGGGCATGCCGATCCGCTTCAACCAGGGCAGCACCGTCAAGGTGTGCGCCGCCAACTCCACGGCCGGGGTAGAAGTGGATAAGGTTGCGGGCACCCTGATCGACCGCGCCGTGCTGCTGGGCGGCCAGGCGCTGGCCAATGCCTTCGGCTCTGGCGAGCAGGGCGGTTCCTTCGGCATGCATGAAGAAAAGACCGACCACGGCAACAGCACCGAGATCTCCATCAACTGGGTCTCCGGCCTGCAGAAGATCCGCTTCAAGCAGCGCAACGGCAACATCCAGGACCATGGCTGCATGGTGCTGGATACCGCGGTGAGTGCCATCGCTCGCTAAGCCGCTGACTCATGGGGCTTCACGGCCCCATTCCCACACTACCTGACCAGACAAGGAGCCATATCATGGCCAAGATTACCCTGCTCGCCCGAGCGTACCGCTGGTTTGTCGGCGCGTTCGGCAACCTCTCTATCTCCCCGACCCTGGTGGCCAAGCTGGCTGCAGTACCCGCTGGCGATGTTGTCGCATACGGCGACAAGGTTGAGCCCAATCTGAAAGTGGTGGGTGTGACGATGTTCAGCACTGCGCTGGGCGCGAGTACCACCATCACCGCCAAGATAGGCGACACCGTCATCATCAACGCCGAAGGCACGGCTACGGCGGTGGCCAAGTACATTCCGGTCGATGACCTGATGACCGGGCCTGACCAGGAGATCAGTCTCACGGTTGGCGGCGGCGCTGCGACGGGCACCGTCAAGCTCAAGCTGCATTACGAGGTAGTCGGCAACCTGTAAGGCTGCCGATCACTGTCCGCCCGGCCCTATGCCGGGCTTTTTCGTTTCTGAATAGGAGTCATCGCCATGAGCGACAAGATTGCCGTGGTTTATATCGGCGACAAGCCGAGCAAGAAAGACACCGTCACCGGCTCCCGCCTGGTGTTCCCGCGCCACACCGCTGTTGATGTGGAAAGCCACATCGCCATGCAGCTGCTGGAGTTCCCCTCTGTCTGGATCCGCCATGAGGCACTGGCTGGCGAACTGGAGCGGCAGGAGACCACTGCCCAGGCTGCCGCCGAAGAGCAGGAGCGCCTCGCCGCCGAGCAGGCCCGCCTGGCGGAAGAGCAGAGCATGGTGGTCGGTGATCGCGATCTGGCCAAGATGACCTCTGCCCAACTGGCCACCCTGGTGGAAGGGGAAGATCTGGATATCGAGCCGCAGGGCCCGCAAGAGAAGGTGCCCGAATACCGGGTGCGCGTGCGTGATGCCCTGAAGGCCAAGCTGGCCGAGCAGGGGGAATAACATGCAGATGGTGTCGCGTGAGCAGTTCCTGCCCACCGTCAGGCTGCACATCACCGGCCCGCTCGAAGTCATGCTGGGTGAGGCCGTCACCGAGGCGGCCATCACGTTCTGCCGGGAGTCAGCGCTGATTACCCTTGACCGACTGCTGCCCAGCGCTTCAGCCGGCAGCCTGGTGGAGGTCTGCAACATCAGCGGGATGACATCGTGCAACGTGCTGCACCTGACCGGTGAGGGAGGTGAGCCATTTGTCAGTGGGCGTGACTACTTCGCCATGTCTGCCAATGAGCTGAGCATCCTGACAGATCTCAGCAATGTGCGGATCTGGTATGTGGCTGCCCCGGTCAAGGGTGCCACCGACCTCCCGGCCCAGCTCTACCACGATCACGCCGATACCATTGCCCATGGCGTCGCTGCCTTGCTCTATGCCCAGCCAGACCGCCCCTGGTCTGACCCTAAGCGTGCAGGGTACCACCGAGCTGAGTTCGTCGAGGGGTGGAGGCGCGCCGGCCGGTTCCGCAAAGAGCACAGTGCCCCGACCCAAGTTGAATTCCACAACCCGCCCCGCAAACACTCTTTTTTCTAAAGGACTCCACACATGGCAACCGTTACCGTTGACTCGATCTTGAAGCGGGTAAACACCCTGCTCAACGATCGCACCTGGGTTCGCTGGCCCAAGCAGGAGCTGCTGGACTACTACAACGATGCTGCCAAAGCGATCGTGTTGATGCGTCCTGACGCCCACACCAAGAACGTGCAGTTCAACTGCGCAGCCGGTACCAAGCAGACTCTGCCAGCAGATGCTTTGCGGCTGATCGAGGTGCTGCGCAACGCCGACGGCAAAGTGATCCGATTCGTGCCGCGCCGCGCCCTCGATGACAGCTACCCCGATTGGCATGCGGGCAAGGATGGCACCAGTGTGGCGGCCTACACCTATGACGATCGGGATCCCAAGAACTTCTATCTCTACCCGGGCCCCGCCGCCACAGTGAAGGTGGATGTGATCTACTCCGTAGCGCCGCAATCCAAGGTGCTGGCTGATGTGGAGAATGCTGGCACGCCGGCACTGGCCGATCTGGATGATATCTACATCAACCCCCTGATCGACTTCATCATGTACCGGGCCTTCTCGAAGGACTCCGAATACAGCGCCAACTCCAATCGGGCGGTCGGCCACTACAACGCCTATCTGCAGCAACTGGGTGAAAAGACCCAGGTTGATACCAACATGGAGCAGCGCAAAACCGAAGGCTTCTCCCGCGTGACCGGGCAGTAAGGGGGCGTCATGGCTGGAGTGTGGAAACGTGACGGAACAGTGGCCGTCACCAATGGTAACAAGAAGGTAACCGGCACCGGAACAACCTTCGCAGACACCAAGAACGGGGTGGCCAAGGGCCACCTTTTTTGTATCACCAGCGGCACCTCGGTAGATTTCTATGAGGTGGATTACGTGGTCTCGAACACCGAGCTCTATCTGGTGCAGGCCTATCGCGGTGTCACTGCCACAGGTAAAGCCTACGAGATCATCACAACTTTTTCGGACTCCGTTCCGGAGTTCGCCCGGCGCCTGACGGCCACTCTGAGCGCCTATCAGCAGCAAAGTGATGCCTTCCAGGCGCTGCTGATGAGCAATGCGGCCACTATCGAGGTAACTGCACCAGATGGTACCAAGCAAACGCTGATCCCCTGGAAGCGCGTGACCAGCGAAGGCGAGGGGCAGGCCACCCGTGCCAAAGCGGAGGCGGACAAGGCGACTGCAGCAGCGGCCTTGGCCGTCAATGCGGTAAGAGAGGCCGCCCTGCCGCTCCCGGATGTCTGGGCCCCGCTATCTGACAGCCTGCGCCTTATCACGGGGTACGGTAGAGAAGTGAAAGTGGTGGATGATGTTGTCGGCCGCTATGTCACACTAGCTCGCGCCACTGCCGGATGGTTCTTCGATAAGAACGGAGCTCTTCGTCAAGCTGCGGTCAATGAGCCGCGATTCGAGATGGAGGGGATTTTAGTCGAAGGCCCCTCTACAAACCTGCATAAGTTTTCCTGGTTTGACGGGACGAATCGTGCAGACCAAGTTCAGTACAACCTTAATTACACCGCCGTGGCAGATCCGGGTTTTAGTTTTACGGTCGGTCGGTTTTCTAGGGATGCCACTGTGGCGACCCATACTTTCGTTAACCGTGGGGTTGCGGCAGCAGCGGGGGCATATTGCGCCTGTGCCTTGGTAAAAGATGCGGGCGCGGGTTCATCAGAGGTCTGGTTAAGGGACCAAATTTCAAATAGTAACTATTCCAGAGTTAACCTAAATTTCCAGACCGGCCAATTTGTCCATGCCATGGGCGGGAACTTTACCCAATGCTCGGGGGGAGCGATTAAAAAGGATAATGGGTGGTGGCTTCTTTGGGCGACGGGCACCATTCCGGCTGACGCAACTCTACAAACCCAAGTTTATGTGAAGAATTCAGCAGCTGAAGCGGGCAGCGATGCTGAAGCGATTCTATGCGCTTTCACACAAATTGAGGCGGCATCATTTCCCTCTTCCTATATCCACACGAACGGTGCAGCCGCAACCCGGGCGGCGGATTTCTGTCAAGTTCAGACGGATCGCAACATCCCTAACAAAGGGTTCACTGTCTCATATCAGCTCAACGTACCGTGGTTGGGGAAGACAGCTCCGAATATTGCCCCGAGAGCATTTTCAATCATTGGTGGCGGAGCTGGCTCTCTCATTGAGAATTCTGTTTATGCGGACGGTGGGTTTGGCGCATTCGGTGGTATCAGTGGCGCATTGGCCAGAGTCAATGCTTTCACAAGCCGTTCTATCGTTGCTTGTGTTGTATCAGACACTGGCTTGAGCGCCTATGCGGGAGGGGTAAAAGCGGTTGGGTCGCAAGGGCTGAATAGACCTTGTGGCCAGACCATATGTCTTGGCGGTCAAATTACGGGATCGACCAGGCACCTTTATGGTCATATCCGCGATTTTAAAATTTGGCACTTGGAAGCAACAGACGCCCAAATTAAGGCGCTGCGATGACCCGCGACTACTGCACTGGGTTTGGCCCCGTCCCCCCTGGTACTAACAGCTGCTGCAAGAAGCACGACAACGACTATGGTGCCAAAGGCAGGGTATCCCGTGCCGAGGCTGACAGGCGCTTGCGCCACTGCATGATTGCCCAGGGCAAGCCGGTGATGGCCTGGTTGTTCTGGGCCGCCTGCCGCGCTGGCGGCTGGTATTTCTGGAAGGACAAGACCCATGACAATGATCGATCTGTACCTCAAGGCCGGCAGCAAGTCGGCGATGACATTGGCCCTCAAGGCGGCGGGCTTTAGCCAGGATCCCGACAGCGGGGCGCTGTATCACCCTGACGCCGCGCTCGATGTGATCGGCACCATCTACCAGCCCACCGGCGAAACCTCCCTGGTCGATGGCCAGGAGGTGCCGGTGATGGCCCCGGTGTCTGGCTACCATGTCAACGTACGCACCACCTCTGATGAGCTGGCTACGGCCCTGGATGCCCAGCGCACCTACCCGGTGACGCCCGTGCGAGTGTGGGCCTGAGTTCGGCGCTTGCCTCCTGACGCGCCCAGCGTTAGGATTTACCCATCATGGCCCTGCTCTCCCGAGTGGGGTTTTTTCGTTTCTGCTTCTCCGAGATCCCCATGCCCGTACTCGATATCGTCACCATGCGAGGGACTATGCCGCGCGTGGAGCCACACCTCTTGTCTGATGAAGTCGCGGTGATTGCGCGTGACTGCCATTTTGACCATGGCGTTATCTCCCCGCTGGAGGATGACGCCAGTGCTGGTGTGGAATTGCCCATCGTGCCTACCACCCTTTTTCACTATGGCCAGCACTGGTTCGCCTGGAACAAGGTGGTGGAGGTTATTCGCTCCCCAATCGCTCAGGACCCGTATGGCCGGGTTTACTACACGGACGGCGAATATCCCAAGGTGACTCATGCCCAGATCGCCACTGGCGGCAGCAACAAGCCGACGGCGTGGTATCGGTTAGGCATTCCAGCCCCTGGTGTTCCGGTCGGGATTGGCGCCATCACTCCGCCTGTTGGTGGAGTGGATGATGATCTGACCGATGACGAAACCCGCTTCTACGTGGATACCTTCGTCACTGCGATGGGGGAGGAAGGCCCCCCTGGCCCGGCCAGTGAAAAGGTGAACATCGGGATCCCGGGATCATCTGTTGCTTTGATGCTCAGCCCGCCGACTACTCAGAACAGCAACATTACCAAGCGTCGGATTTACAGGTCAGTTTCCGGTGGCGGCCTTGCCGATTACCTGTTGGTCGCCGAGCTGCCCATTGCCCAAGCTTTGTTTGTCGATACCCGGGAGGATGGGGAGCTGGGTGCCGTGCTGGAGACTTACGACTACACCATGCCGCCGGATGGCATGCGCGGCATGTGCCAAATGGCTAACGGCATGTGCGCCGGCTTTGCTGGTAACTCCCTCTACCTGTGCGAACCCTACCTTCCCTACGCCTGGCCGGAGAAGTACCGACTGACCACCGAGCACGACATTGTCGCGATCGCCGCCATCGATACCACCTTGGTGATCGGGACCAAGGGATACCCTTATCTGGCCCAGGGCGTGAGCCCGGCATCCGTGACCACCCAGAAGCTGAGCCAACTGCCGCAAGCCTGCATCAGCGGGCGCTCAATGGTCGCCATGGATGGGGTGGTGCTCTATGCCTCCCCGGACGGGCTGGTAGGCATCGGCGCCAACGGTGGGCAGGTAGTGACCGAGCAGATCATCACCCGCAAGCAGTGGCGCACCATGAAGCCTGAAACTATGCGGGCATGGCACCACGAGGGCAAATATGTGGGCATGACTGACACTCACGCATTCATCTTTGACCCGAAAAGTGGCGACTTGCGTGAGCTGACGAACCGGTGGGATGCGGCTGTCTCCGATATGGAGAGCGACTCCCTCTACGTTGCCAAGGGCCGAAGCTTGCAAATGTGGCGGGGCGGGAGCGCCAGCAATGGCCAATTCATCTGGCGGTCGAAGCTCTTCATGGTGCCAGAGGGAACGTCTTTCAATTGCTGCCGGGTGTTGGCTCAGGATGTTGGCTTGGTCGGGATCAAGTTGTTCGTTGACGGGGAGCAGGTGATGGAGCTGTCCCCTGGCAACCTGGTGCCCGGGGCGTTCAGGTTGCCCCCTGTGCGTGGCCGGTTCTGGCAGATAGAGGTCTTCGGTACCTCGGTGGTGAGCCGCATCACTCTCGCGAGTAGCATGGCGGAGATGGTGATCTGATGGCCAAGAAACCCGCATATCGAGCAGGCCGAGACCAGGCGGCTACAGCAGAAAACGTAGAGCTGCTCACTGGGCAGCGTGGCGATCGCCTTGATAAGGCCGTCACGTTCAGGGAGCTGGCGGCGTTGGGGTTGTCTACGCTGCGCCCTGGTGCTGGCGGCGTTTATGTCCCCGGCAAGAACCCAGACCTTTTCCCTCCGGGCCAGATGGAGTTTCCCCACGCCCCGGTCAATGTGATCGCCAATGGCGCATTTCACACGGTCCTGGTGGAGTGGGATCCGCCGCAGTACCGGGGGCATGCTCACGCCGAGATATGGCGAGCTGAGAGTGACAACCAAGCCGAGGCCACCCTGGTGGGGACCTCTTCGGCCAATCTCTTCTCTGACGCCATTGGCAAGGGCGCCGCGTTTTACTACTGGGTGCGCTTCGTCAACGGCAAGGATGACAAGGGTCCCTTCCAGGGTATGCAGGGCGTTAAGGCTGAAACCAGCCGGGATGTGCAGGACATTCTCGACGAACTGCATGGGAAGATAGAGGAGAGCCACCTGGCCCAGGCGCTGCTGGGGCCAATAGAGCAAGTCCCCCAACTGCAGCTGGATATTACGATCCTGAAGCCAAAGGTTGATGAGATCGAGGTCATTCGTCCCAAGGTCGCAGCCATCGAGGACAAGATCCCCAGTATTGAGCAGGAGCTGGCCGGGCTGGATGAACGCCAGAGGGCTGCGCAAGATCTGCTGGATGATGCTCAGCAGCAGTTGGGGATGTCGAGCATTGAGATCGGACTGGTGCAGGATCGCCTGAATGCGAAGCTCGATAAGTACAAGGGGGATTTCGACTCGTTCCGCGATGCGGTGTTTGTCGTCGATCCTGAAAACGGCAGCATCACCATGGATGCCGTCAATGCGGTGCGAGATGAGCTTCACACTTCGATTACTGAAGTGCAGCAAGATCTTGATGCCGTTGCCGGCCAGATCAGCAGCAAGGCAGACAATGTCACCGTTGACGGCCAGGGCTCGCGGATTACAGAGGCAGAGCAGCGCATCAACGGCTTGGACGCCAGCCTGAGCCAAACCGTCACCCGGGGGGAGTTCACAGGCGAACAGCAGCGGGTCACCCAGATCGGGCAAGAGCTTGATGCTACAAAAGGGGAGCTGACTCAGAAAGCGACCAAGCAGGAGGTGGATGCCCAGGGTGTGCGACTTGCCAACGCAGAAAGCAAGCTCACGGTGCACACCGATGAGCTGAGTTCACAGGCACAGCGCCTTGATGGGCTGTCGGCACAAGTCACCCAGGGCGACGAGACTCTTCAGGCCAGCATCACTGAGCTGGCACGGGTCTCGGCGGAAAGCGATCAGGTGACAGCGCAGCGGGTCAGCGGGCTCGAAGTGAGGGCAGGGACTTCCGAAGCCAAGATCCAGGCGCTCGAGGAAATCATCGAAGATGACGGTGGTATCACTGCTGGCCGCCTCGACGTCATCACTGCGGAGCTTGAGCTGCAGCGTGGGCAAGACGATGACAACGCATCTGCTGCGATCGATGGTGCCCTAGCCGTGGATGAGCGCGACCGGGAGACCAGGAAGGCATTCGGTGCCATCCGTACAGAGCAGAGGGTAATCCTGACGGAGCAGCAGGCCCAGGCTCAGCGCACAACAGACATGGAAGTGAAGTTTGAGGCGAAGGATACCGCAACCCAGGCCAGGATCTCGTCGGTTGAGAAGGTGACCTCTGATGCAGATTCGGCACTGGCACAGCGCATTGATAACGTCACAACGGAGTTCAAGGCGGCTGATGCTCAGGCCAATGCCGATATCAGGTCGCTGGCACAGTCGAGTGCCACCGCGGACGAGGCCCTGTCCTTGCGCCAGGACCAGTTGGCTGCGACGTTCTCGAGCACGACGGCAGAGCTTGCTGCAAACATCACTCAGGAGGAGTCGTCCAGGGTCACCGCCGATGAGGCCATTTCGAGGCGAGTGGCCGAAGTTGAGGCGCAGTTCAGCAGCGACCTCGAGGATGCGAATGCGAGGGTTGCGGCCGAGGAGCTGGCTCGGGCAACAAAAGATGAGGCGCTTGCCCAGCAGATCAGCACTGTGGATGCTGCGTTCAAGGCCGCCGATACGGCGCTGTCTGCCTCCCTCTCCGAGTCGAGCAAGGCCCTGGCAGATGCCGACCGAGCGCTTGGTGAGCGGATCAGCACCCTTGATGTGACGGTCGGAGAGAACTCGGCCAGCATCACCGAGCTCCGGCAGGCCGTGGTGAGCAATGAGGAGTCGCTCAGCCAACGCCAAGACAAGATGGAGTCGGAGATCGGTATCGGTGCCATCAGCCAGGTTGAAGGTGCCCTGACCGGGGATGAACGCGACCGGGAGAACCGAAAGGCTCGCGGTGTCATTCTCCAGCAGCAGAGCACGCTGGCGAATCAACAGGAGGCGCAAGCCAGGACTGTTGAGCAACTGACCGCTGAGTTTGATGCTGAGAATGCGGAGATCAGGGCGCAGATCACCAATGAGCAGTTGGTTCGATCAACGGCAGATGAAGCCCTGGCACAGAAGACATCTGTGCTTGAGGCGCAAATCGAGGGGGTGGATCAGTCCCTCTCAGCCAGTATTGCCGAGGTGGCCAGGGTCAGCGCTGATGCTGATGCCGCCATGACCGAGAAGCTGAATCAGCAACAGTCCACAATGCAAACGGCGGATGCTGAGCTTTCTAGTCGCATCAATGAAGAGGCAACCACCCGGGCAGATGCCGTCGAGTCGCTGGCCAGTCAGATCCAGCAGGTAACGGCAAACTATCAGCAGGGAGATCAGCAACTCCAAGGCCAGATCACGGCAGAGTCAGTCGCTCGTGCCGATGCGGTTCAAGCACTTGGCAGTCAGATAAATACAGTGTCTGCCGTTGCGGGCAGCAAGAATAAAACGTTCTTCCAAGCAACGGCCCCCGGGTCTGGGATGGGGACTGGCGACCTGTGGTTTGATACTGCCAGCAATAACCGGCCATACCGTTACAGCGGTACTGCCTGGATATCCACCGACGACCCCCGGATCGCAGCCAATGCAGCAGCCGTGCAGCTCCAGAGCCAGGCAATTGCCGACCTGCAAAGTGGGGCTCAGGCAATGTGGACGGCTAAAGCCAGCGCAGGCCAGATCACCGCCGGGATCGGCCTGGTTGCCAAGTCGGACGGCACCAGCCAGGTGGCAATCTCTGCCAGTCAGGTTTTTGTATTCGACCCGAACAGCTCAACACCGATGGCGCCACTTTTCGCTATCGACAATGGCCAGGCCGTGATTGCAGAGGCCATCATCCGCAAGGCCACCATTCAGATCCTGAACTCTGAGAAGATCACCGCTGATTATGTGAAGGCCGGGGTCAGCATCAGCTCGCCGTTGATCAACGGAGGTCAGATTGACATGGGCAATGCCTTCATGGCTGGCGGTGCTGCTGGTTTTGGTAAGGGTGGGCCATACGGGGGGTGGGGGTGGGGTTGGCACACCATCATCTATGCAGATGGCGGGATCTATACCAACCGACTCCATGCCGAGGGCGGCTACGTCAGAAACATGACTATCGGCAACTGCACGATTGATGAGGATTGTGTGGTGAAGGGGACGATTTACGCCAACAAGATTGTTGGGGATGTTATCTCGGCCAAGACTGTACCGATCGCCGGTGGTAACTATGGTAGTGGCACTCACATCCTGGCTTCCGCGACGGTAGTCGGCAGCCGAACTAAGTCGGCGACGTTGATGGTTACAGGGCTTGGCGTTGTGGCGTATGCGCGGGGAGGGTATGTTCCGGGAGGCAATGATCATGACACTGTTGCTGTGGTTTCAGGGACATTGGATATTCTGAACACCAGTGGCGCGGTTGTGCTGTCCATTCCATTTTCAAGCAGTGGCAGTGGTAGCGGTAATCTAGGCATCAAAAGGGTTCCACTCAGTGTTGCAGGCGGATTCGCGGCCGGTACGGAAGCGGCGACACTGTCAGTCCGAATCAACATATCAGCGTCCTCTGGAGGAGGTGGGGCAGAAGCCTACGTCATCGTGCCGGCGCAGAGCGTTGTGTTCATGCTGGTACCAAATGGCAGCCAATTTTATTGAAGAGGTAGTTTGAACAAATTAAATCGAATATCAGCCGATACCGGCCACCCCAACCTATCCGCCGAACTGCACGACGCCATCCGAAACCGGGTGGCGTTTTTGTTTGTGCGTGGTGATGACGGTTTTGTGCTTAAGCCGCAGGCAGAGGATGGTGTGATCGGCGTCCTGGTCTGGGTGGGGTGGGGAGATGGTGGGGCGCCTGAACGGCACCTGCCGGAAGTGAAGCACCTGGCGCGCCTGATCGGGGCACGCTGGCTGCGCTTCCACTCGGCGCGTAAGGGGTGGCTCAGAGTAGCGCCGAAAATGGGGTGGGTGCGCCAGCTAGACGACGCTGACGGGCTCTATGTGTTTCAGATCAACTTGTGAGGTGAGCGATGGGAAAGGGTGGCTCGAACGAAATTCAGGAGACCGAGGCCCAGAAGGCCGCGGCCAGTGTGGCCATGGAGCAGTGGGATCTCTACAAGAACGATCTGCAGAAGTACGAGGACATCTTCATCGAGAAGGTGGATGACCTCAACAGCGAGGGGGAGTTCGACAAACTGGCGGGCACCGCAGCGCTTGGCACCGCGAAAACTTTTGGCGAGGCCCGAGCTGGCTTGGCTGATTCCATGGCTGCCAGCGGGGCAGACCCGACCAGTGGCCGGTACCAGGAGGCAATGGAAGGCCTGGCAACTGACCAGGCATTGAGCCAGACCGATACCGCAAACCGGGCGCAGTCCAGCCAGCAAGACAAGCATGTGGCAGGCCTCAAGGATGTGGTGAGCATTGGCGCAGGGCAGAAGGCTGAATCCATGGCTGGTATGGGCGATGTGGCCACAACCAGCTTGCGCAAGGCAACCAGTGATGCACAGAGCTCGTTCCAAAGTCAGCAGACGACGGCTGGTTTGGTAGGGACCCTGGCAGGAGCCGCCACCTCGTATGGGCTGGCCAGCCTGAAAGCGCCGGCTGCAACGGAGATCAAGAAAATAAGCCCTACAGCATCGGTGCTGCAGGGCAAGGGTTACTAAGGGGGATCCATGGGTTACGCCGCAGACACTTACGCCAAAATCACCCGAGAGCAGTACCAGGACTGGAAGACTCGCTTCTATCCCAAGCAGCAGGAGCTGATGGAGCTGGCCACCAACGGCCAGTTGCTGCGGGAACAACTGGGCCGGGTGGACGAGAACAACACCAACGCCTTGCGCTCTGCTCAGCAGGCCACGGCCAATCGCAATGCGCGGATGGGGCTTGGTACCAACAGCAACGCCAACGATAACAGCCAGGGGCTGCGCATGGCGTTGATGACTGCGGGTACCGAGAACGGCCTGCGTGAACAGGAGCAGACCCGGCAAATGGGGATCCTGACCGGCGCGGATGCTGGGCTGCGTGAAGCAATCAAAACCGGGGGAGGTGTGTGATGGGGTACGGCATTTTGGATATCGGCGGTCAGACTCGCCAGCAAGGTCTGGCAGGTCTGCGCGATGCGGCCAATCGAGAGTCGGAGATGGAGGCTGCCAACAAGAGCCTCAAGTCCGCCCGCCAGGGGCAGACCATGAGCGCGATTGGTACCGGCGCCTCTATGGGCGCCGTGCTGGGCATGGCGGGTTCACTCGGTGGTCCACTGGGCGCATTGGCAGGAGCAGGGATTGGTTTTCTGGCGGACAGTCTGTTTTAAGGGGGCGTGATGGGCATATCAGGATTGGCAGAAGGTTATCTGGCAGGGTTCAGCACCACGGACAGATATCTACGTGGTCAGAAAGAAGATGAGCGGATGGAGAAGTCCATGGGCCTGCGAGATGCCATGTGGCAGAACGAGCAGGAGCGGCAGAAGGTGGCAGACGAGCGCTACCAGGGGGAGCTGGAGTACAGCAAGGGGCGCGATAAGTTGGCTGATGCTCGACTTGATCGACAGTTCGCCCTCACCGAGCGCCAGGTGAAATCTGCCGAGGCGCGCGCTGGCGCTGCTGAGCGGCGTGCCACGGCACAGGAGGCTCGCCAGCAACAGGAGTACGAGTGGCAAAAAGATCTGCGAGACAAGCAGGTGTTCCAGCAGGAGAACCTGCCGATCATCCAGTCTGGCTGGCAGGCTGTATCCGAGGGCAAAGACCCAGGCCAGCAATTTTGGGGGGTAGTGCGTGATCCGCGTGCAGGCTCGTTCAACCCTGAGCGCTATCTGCAGCAGGATTATGCCGAGGCCGGCAAGACCTTCGTCACCTATGCTGGAAACCTGGTGCGCCAGGCGCAGGAAGGAAAACTGGACCCCAGCACGCCGGAAGGGCACGCCGCGGTCAACAACCCGGAATTTATCAAGGCGGCCGGCACCCTCTACCAGGATGAAGTCAGCAAAGGGGTGGGCGATATCGACCCGGACAGCGGCAAGACCATTACAGGCAAGCAGCTCAACAACATCATGATCACCCCGGATGGGCGTGGCGTAGTGCTGGGGGTGGAGGTCACCTATGACGATGGCAGCAAGGATGTCCGTCCCATCACCAACAACCGCACTTCCGCGCCTGACGATCACCCCAAGGTCATCCCCATCAACGACTTCTTGAAGCCGGCATACCAGCGGGCGACACTGGCCAAACACATGATCGGCAATGCCGACCAGTTACGGACTTCCCTCGGTTTGACGGCTGGCCCAGACCAGGCTGGCTACAAGAAGGCGGTCACCGAGCTGGAGAAGCAACACGGCCAGAACAGGGCGCGCATATCCGCCAGCAACGCCGAGGACAAGGATATGCAGCTTGAAGCGCTGGATGCCCAGCTGGAGCAGAGCAAGGCGGCGCTGGCCGATACCTTCGGCATGACCTCCAAAGCTGAGGAGCAGAAGGCGGGTGCCCCTATCAAAGAGTGGACTGGTGGCGATGCCGAGCGCCTGCAGTTCGTCAAAGAGGCGAACCAACATGGCAAGCTGAGCAGCCTGCTGGACTCCCCGGCTAGGATGAACACGGCCTTTGAGCTGTGGCGCCAGCAGGCGGCCAAACAGCGGCAGACTGAGCAGGCAGTCGTCACGGCCAATCGACTCCGCGACACGGAGACCAACGCCTATCAGGCAATGAGCCTAGCCCAGGCACGCCGATAGTTGCCTTTCACCTACCCCAGCGTTAGCATCTCTCCATCGTCGGTCAGTCTGCATGCTGATCGCCCCATCTCAAAAGCCCTGATCGGTTCGCCGCTCGGGGCTTTTCTTTTGCCCGAAAGCCGAGGACACCATGGACAAGCCTGGACTGCGTGACGCCCTGCCGCAACCGCGACAATCTGACACCCGTAATGACCCCTTCTGGAGCACGCTCGATAGCAGCCTGTCTGCCGCAGCGGCTGCACCACCCCAGCCAGCCGAGCCTGTAGCCAAACGTGATCTTGATGTAGGCCTAGGCGATGTCGCCCGCGGGGTGGGTGCCGGCGCACTGGATCTCGTGGGCGGCATTGGCGAGCTGGCACGGCAGGCCAGCAACTTCGGCAAGGAGAATGCCGGGAAGCAGGGTGGCGACTACCTGGATCAGTCCCGCGCCAACTTGGCCAGCAAACTCAGTCCTGTGCTGGACTTCGTTGCGGGAGCGGGTGATCTGGCAAAGTCTGGCGCCGAGTCGCTTTCCGAAGGTATGAGCCCTGATGCCAAAGAGGCCATGAGCCGCCGACTGGTCGATGAAACGCCGGAGGGACGCTTGACCCTGGGGGATGGCGCGGGGGATATCGATGTCTGGGCCATGAAGATGGCGCAGGGGGTTGGCTCCTTGCTGCCGACACTGGCGGCAGGCGGGGTGACAGGGGTGGCCGCCAAAGCCTCTATTGGCCGCGCTGTCACCGCATCCATGGTCAAGCGTGGCGCGACCCAGGAGATAGCCGAAGCGGTTGCCGCCAAGGCCGTGTCCAAAATTGCCACCGGCGCCGCCGTCACCACTGGTGCGACCGGGTCAGTCGGCAGTGCGGGGGTGAACACTCGTGACACCGTGCTGGGCATGAGCTTTGACGAGCTGGCGGCCAGCGACACCTTCCGCCAGGCCTTCACTCGCATCGACCAGGATCAGCAGACTGAACTCCTCTCCGATGAGGAGAAGCTGGCGCTGGCCCGGGAGGAGACGGCCAACCTGGCCAGTCGTGCCACCATGAGTGATGCCAAGACCTGGGGAGCCGCCGCCATGGGCTCCATGATGGGCGATGCCATGTTGTTCAAGATGCTGGCGGGCAAGGCTGCTGCAGGTGGTGTGCTGAAAGGTGCGGCCAAAGGAGCCATGGGTGAGGGCGTTGGTGAAACCCTGGAAGAAGGGGTTCAGCAGTATGCCGTGAATGAGGCGCTGAACGAGGTGGCCGCAGCAGACATCGATCAGATGAAGGGGGTGGTGTCGAGCGCGATCGAGGGCGGCTTGATCGGGATGGGCACCGGTGGTGCCGTAGGGGCAGTTGGCGGAATGCGGGGCGGCAAGCATATCAACCAACAGGAGGAAACCGCAGCAGATCAAGTTATCGACCCCACCACGCCGGTGATGGAGGAGGTGGGAGATCCTTCAGTGGATCCGGTGCCTACTTCCGGCCCGGCTCAAATGACCGAGCAAGAATCAGAACTGGCTGCTGATGTTGATGTTCTGGAGATGCCATTGCAGGGCGGCGGGGAGCAGAACCCGCTCGGGCCAAGCCCCAGCCAGTTCGACGAACTGCGTGACGTGCCTGCCTATCTGCGTCACGACGATACCACCGAGCGATTCAAGGGGATGGCCCAGGATAGCGAGGTGCAGCGAGCACTGGCGGGGGAATTTGGCCCCTCAGTGCAGGAGCTGGTAACTACCCAGATCCAGGGGGGAGATCAGGGCAAGAGTCTCTATGAACGCGCGCAGGGTGGTGAGCTGGGGGCTGATCCGTTCGCTGGCAACAAGAGCGCGCTGCAGGTGGCGACGGAAGGACAGCGCCCTGCCTTGCCGCTCAAGGATGTGATCTTTGCCGGTGACGCCAATGCCAAGCACAAAGGGGAAGGTGTGTCCGCGCCAGGGGATCACGATGATCGCCAGTCCGGCCCAGGCCCGCAGTTTCGTGGCAGTGAGCGCACCCGGTGGCAGAGCGGGCAGGAGGGTGATCTGCTCCCGCCTGAGGTGGTTACGGAGCAAGCCAGTATCGCGCTGCCTGGGGCGACCATTGAGGGGGAGGGGCGTGAGGTCGGCACCGAGCTCCCGCACCGGGATGTGATCTATGGCGGCGATCAGCGCCAGCCGGGTGCTACGCCGATGAAGGGAGATGTGCCGGTCGGCGAGAAGACTGACTCCATCTTTGGCCCGCTACAGACCCTGCGCATTACCCGCAAAGGCAAGCCGTTCGCCAGCGAGAAAGAGGCCGCCATGGCCAGCCGCAAGGGCAAGGAAACCCCGGTTCCCCTCAATGGCGGTGGTTTCGGCGTGGCAGAGATTGCCGAGGTAGAGCAGGTGAAGGCCGAACAGCCCACCCCTAGCCAGCCCCAACAACTCGCACCGGCCGTCGATACCGGCTACCGCGATGTTATCCCTTCCAGCGAACAATCCGAGGTGACCCATGGCCAGCCTACCCCGATACCTGCAATCAGCAGTGAGCGACCAGGTGATCAGCCTGGCGCAGGCGATCCGGTTGCAACAGGTGTTGGACCAACCCCTGCCGAACTCGCGGAGCGAGCTGGACCCGGAGATCCGGCAGATGACGCTTCTCTTGCACCTGTACCTGTCACCCAACCAGGAGAGGGAAATGCACTGACAGCCCCGGCACCTGCCGGGGTTGCTGTATCTGAAGGGGGGCAACCTGAGCAAGCCCGCGCGACTGCTGGGCCAGCGGCGGCGCCGACACCCTGGTCGGGGATGATCGATAACCCTGACGGCACCATCACCCTGGAAGGGGAAGTGGCGGCCCTCAAGTCGTGGGCGAAGGATAACGGCGTGAAGGCGATCCCGGGCAAGGGTGGCCTGGTAGTGTCCACGACCTCGGTAGCGAAGGTGCGACAGCTCACCACGCCTGCCACCAGTGAACCGGTGCAGCAGATTGAAGCGGCCCGCGCCGAGGTAGCGCCGGAGCCCACCAAGGCACAGAGAGAGGCTGGGAACTACAAGAAGGGTCACCTCAAGCTGCAGGGGCTGGACATTGCGCTCGAGAACCCCAAAGGCTCCACCAGATCCGGTACCGATCAGGATGGCAAAGTGTGGCAGTCAACCATGGCCCATGACTACGGCTACATCAAACGCACCCTGGGGGCGGACGGTGATCATGTCGATGTGTTCATCGGTGACAAGCCAGATAGCGAGATGGTCTATGTGGTGGACCAAGTGGACCCCAAGACCGGCGAGTTTGACGAGCACAAGGTGATGATGGGCTTTGCCGATGAGCAGGCCGCCCGGGAAGGCTATCTGGCGAACTACGAACAGGGTTGGGAAGGGTTGGGGGCCATCAAGTCCATGCCCGTGGATACCTTCAAGCGCTGGGTAAAGGAGGGGGATACAACCAAGCCAGTCAAGGGGCTGCGTGGTACCGGCTCTGGTAAAGCTGATGTGAATGCGATGGTGTCGGCCGCTAAGGCCGAGCGAAAGGCCGAGCGCGCCAAGGCTTTCGATGCCGTGGGTACGGGCCATCCGGATTTGGATGAGGTGATCGCCACCTTCAGCAAGGAGCCAATCCGCAATGATCGCAACGCCTCGCTTCCAGCTCAAAAGAAGGTTTACGACACTATCAAGGAGGCGCGCGGACTGCATGACGCTTACCGTTTCAGCACACTGCTTGATAGCAACTGGCAGAACGATCGAGACGAAGCCATCAAACTCGCCAAGGATGTCTATTCAGAGATAGGCGCCAAGGCAAGTAGCAAGCTGTCCGCAGCCAAACCAGTGCCAGCAGCAGGAAGCAAGGAGACCATCACCGACTTTGGCGAAAAAATTGGTGGATCTCGTAAGGATGTCTGGACTGCATATCGTGACAGCGTGCAAGGCGAGACGGCAGATGAGATTAGGGCGCTACCACTGGCCAAGGCATGGCCGGCCCCTGACTATCAGAAACTGATCGACGAGGGCTCTGACCTTGCTGCCGTGGGGCTGATGCGTGCTGCTCGCGATGCTATTCCGGCCAAACCGCGTACCGGCTACAAGGTCAGCAGTTGGGCTAATACAGTGAAGCAAATGCGTGACCTGGCGTTGGGGATACTGGACGGTTCTATCGATGTCGAGGTAGCAGGGCGGGTAATGGCCACCACCAGTCTGCGCAGCGCCCCCGCTATTTTGCACAAGGCCGAGCTATATCAGGCGGTGGGGCATCAGCGTAGCCTCGCCGATCTCGAGCTCAGTTCTGGAAGTTACAGCCTCTATAACGGTGTGAAGTACGATCCGCCTAAGAGCATTTGGACCATCAGCAGAGCGAGCAAGTCTAGTGCCTTTGGCAACTGGCCTCGCACCATCGCTCATGGCGATACTAAAGAGCAGGTGCTGGCCGCCTTCAAGGCGCGCTATGACCAGTTGACCGACACCAACAGTAAGCCCAAGGTGGTCAGCTTTGATATCTACAGCCGCAAGAATGGTAGTGGCTGGGTTGTTGGTAAGAAGGTAGGCCGCAACTATCTCGACCTGAGCCAGCCCTTCGATCAGGTAGCAGAGGCAAGAGCATATCGTGATACGCATCAGGACGAGCTGATCGCCCAACTGAAGCGGCGCAAAGATATTCCCGACGAGCGGCGTGACCTCAATCAGCCCAGAGTGGGTGAGGATATGCGAGGTGGGGCAGATGTAACCCCTGAGATGTTTGCCAACGCCTTCGGATTCCGTGGTGTGGAGTTTGGCAACTGGGTAGAGCAGGGGCGCCGACAGCGCGATCTGAACGATGCGTTCGATGCTCTGATGGATTTGGCGGCCGTGCTGGGTATTTCGCCCAAGGCCATCTCGCTAAATGGCGAGTTGGGGCTGGCGTTCGGCGCCCGTGGCAGTGGCGGCGTCAAGCCGGCCGCAGCGCATTATGAGCCCGGGAAGGTGGTGATCAATCTGACCAAAATGAACGGCGCCGGCTCGCTCGGCCACGAGTGGTGGCACGCGCTGGACAATTACTTCTCCCGACTGCGCGGCAAGGCTGGCGACAATATGACAGAAGCGCTGGACGTTGATCTGGCGGCCCGTGGCAGCGACTTCATCCACAAGGGCGAAGTGCGCAAGGAGATAGTGGTGGCGTTTGGTGCGGTGATGCGAGCCATCAAGCAAACCGCGCTCAGGGCACGCTCCAGCAAGCTCGATAGCAAGCGCACCAAGCAATACTGGACCACGAATACCGAAATGAGTGCGCGGGCGTTCGAGAGCTATCTCATCAGCAAGCTGCAGGATCAGGGGGCCAGCAACGACTATCTGGCCAATATCGTCGATGAGGCGACCTGGGAGGCATCCGCCAAGTTGGGCTGGGAGCTGGACAATAGCTATCCCTATCCGACAGCCGGTGAGGTGCCGGGCATTCGAGCCGGTTTCGACAACTTCTTCAGTACCCTCGAGACGAAGCAGGAGGGGGATCGTGTCATCCTTTTCTCGAAGCAAGCCATGGCTCAAGGGGACAAACCTGCCAAGCACCTGACTCGGGCTGAGGCTGAGTTGGTAACCCAGATGTGGTTCAAGCGGTATCGAGGGGCGAACGGCATCAAGGTACAGATCCACGCCACCCAGGGGGAGCTTGAAGGGGCCCTGGGGCTGGATGCCAAGGAAGGATTGATCCGTCGCGCGGCGTTTGACGACGATGCCGGCACCCTGCACGTAGCTGCGGACACCATTTCTGACCCCAAGCGGATGCGCGAGATCCTGCGCCATGAGGTGCTGGCCCACTACGGCCTGGCTAACGTGCTGGGCGACGGGGAATACACCAAGCTGATGAGCCGCCTCATCCAGTCGCAGAAGGACCCCAGCATGAAGCCGGTGTGGGACTGGGTAAACACCCATTACGCCGACGAGGACATCGGCACCCAAGCCGAGGAAGTGGTGGCACATCTGGCAGAATTGGAGCAGGGCGCCTGGGGCCGTGGCTGGGATCGGGTGGTTGCCATGATCACCAAAGCGCTGCGGGCTGTCGGCTTCGTGCCGGATGGCATCACGGCGGCGGAGACCCGCTCCCTTATCGAGGGGCTGGGTAAAAAGTTGCAGCGCACCGGCCCAGAGGACAACGGCCCTGATGGTGGCAAGAAGTTCAGTCAGGAGGATGCTCAGGCGCTGATCAAGAAAGGTGGTGTCAGGATGAGCCAGACGGCCACCGCTGCAGACAAGGCTATGGGAAAGCTGAATCTCGGCGCTAAGCCCGACATCATCGACAAGTCCAAGGCCAATCTGGACATGCTGCGTGCGTTGGATCGTGGCGTGGTGGAGTCCTGGGTTGATCGCGTCATCAAGAAGGCCAACACTGAGGTGCTCGACGCGCTGGCCCCCATCAAGTACGCCGAGGAGGCCGCCGGCATTACCGATGCTGCCGACTCCGGCTATGTGGCGGCACGGATGGCGACGGGGGCCGCCTCCACCATGCAGGCGACCATGCTCTACGGTCTGCCGGAGTGGAAGGATGGGGTGATTCAGCGCAAGGCCGGCACTGGGGAAAAGGACGCGCTGCTGGGCATTTTTGCTGACCTGGGTTCCGATCTACATAACTGGCTGGGATGGATGGCAGGTCACCGAGCCGAGATCCTGCTGGCTCAGGGGCGTGAGAACCTGCTCGATGCCCAGGACATCGCGGCCCTCAAGGCTCAAGGGAAAGGCAAAGAAGCCAAATTCCTTGACGCTAAGGCGCGCTGGAACCGGCTCAATGCCGCCACCCTGGACCTGGCGCAAGAGGCGGGTCTTTTCACCAAGGAAGCCCGGGCTGAGTTTGAAAGCGAGTGGTATATTCCCTTCTTCCGGGAGTCTGATGATGGTGATGTGATCGCCCCCTTCAAGCCAAAGGGCATTGCCAATCAGAATGCTGGTATCAAGAAGCTCAAGGGCGGGGAGGCCAACACCAACGACCTGCTCGAGAACATCTTCACCAGCACCAGCAAGCTGATCGACGCCTCCATGAAGAACATGGCGGCCCAGAAGACGGTTTGGAATCTGGCTGACACCGGCATCATCGAGGTAGTTGCCAAACCCAATATGATGGATTGGCGTGCTCTCAAGAATGGGAAAGACCTGATCACCGTGAAGTTGGAGGGGGAGGATTACATGATCCGAGTTGAGGATCCGGACCTCTATCGAGCCATGACCTTCTTTGACCGCAAGCCGTTCGGTGCCATGGTCAATGTGGCCGCCAAGGCCAAGCGTATCTTAACGGCAGGCATCACCGCATCCCCCGAATTCATGCTGCGCAATTTCCTGCGCGACTCCCTTTCCAGCTGGGCCATCAGCAAGGATGGCTTCAAGCCGATGATTGACTCCATTAAGGGGGTGAGGAAAACGTGGCGCATGGACGGAAGCACCATCGATGTGATGTTCAGCGGGGCCTCTTTCCTAGGCGGCTACGTGAATGGCAATGACCCGGAGGCCATGGCCGATACCGTGCGCAAGTCATTACGCCGCAAGGGGATGACCCCGGAGCAAATCGCCCGCTACGAGAAGAGCATCATCCGCAATGCGGCGCATGCCAAGGGCGTGGTGGTTGACGCATGGGAGAAATACAGCAGGGTGGGTGAGGCGGTTGAAAACGGAAACCGTGAGGCCGTTTATGACGCCGCCATCAAGGCCGGGAAGAGCCACGCCCAGGCCGCGTTCGAGTCGAAGGACCTGATGGATTTCTCCATGCTTGGTGCCTCACGCACTATGCAGGTCATGACCCAGATACTGCCGTTCTTCAATGCCAGGGTGCAGGGTCTTGGCAAGCTGACCCGCGAGCTGCGAGACAACCCGCGAGCCATCACCAAACGTGCAGGTATGATCACGGCAGCAAGCTTGGCGCTGCTGGCCCACAACTGGGACGATGAGCGCTATGAGGGGTTGCCGGACTGGGATAAGGACGCCAACTGGCACTTCTGGCTTGGTGATCATCATTGGCGGATCCCCAAGCCGTTCGAGATTGGCGTGCTGTTCGGTACCATCCCCGAGCGCATGGTCCGGGCCCTGGGTGACAAGGACACCGGGGCCCAGTTCGGGAAGGCTGTAGCCAGGGCGATAGGTGATACCTTCGCCCTCAACCCGACCCCCCAGCTCGTCAAGCCGATGGTGGAGGCTGCATTCAACTATGACAGCTTCCGAGGTGGCCCCATTGACGGTCCGCAAGACCTGAACGTCCAGGCAGAGGCGCGTTACAACGAGCAGACCAGCCTGCTGATGCGCGAGCTGGGGGAGCTCACTGGCTTCTCGCCCAAGCAGCTTGAGCACCTGGTTATCGGTTACACCGGCACCATGGGCAGCTATGTGATGGCTGCCGCTGACGGGTTGATCCGGGCTGCCAGACCTGGCGAGTCAGCAAGCTGGCGCGCCGACGAGATCCCGCTGGTGAAAGCGGTGTACCGCGGCACTGGCCCTGCAAAGTCCACTCAGCACATGGAGGAGTTCTACCGGATGCTGAACGAGGTGAACCAGCTCAAGCGCACCATTGACCAGTACCGCAGCGAGGGTCTCACCGATAAGGCCCGTGAGCTGCTGGAGGAGCAGGGCGGGATCTTGAAGTCGCGTCGCAGCCTGAGCCGCACTCAGCAGCAGGTTCGGGTGGTGCGCAACAAGATTGAGCTGATCCAGCGCGACCGCACACTGGCCGCAGAAGAGAAGCGCCGGCGCATTGATGAGATGCTGGCCCGCCGTAACGACCTGGTGTATCAGGCAGTCAACAAGAACAAGGCGAACTGGGAGTAAGGGGAAATAGCGGCCCTGGCTGAGCCTCTGTGATAGGGGTAATCTGGGGCCTTTACCGCTGAGGGCCCTGACCATGTGGATACTGTTTGCTCTGATAATGATGGTGGTGGCGCTGAAAGCGTTCAGTGCCAGCTTCACCCTGGCACTGATACCTTTTGCAGCAGGGTGTTGGTGTTTCAGCAAATCCAGCCGGAGCGATCTGGATGACTTTATGGCATTCAGCTTTTTTATTGCTCTGGTTGGATTTGCATTGAATGTGTTGATATCAGTTTGGTGAATGGCTAGTAGCAGCCATATTCGTTACAGGTCTGACTGAAAGCATTGCCATCACTATCTGTACCGTTGATGATGGTTGAATTTCCAACTCTTGTAGCAGTGCTGTTCCAAGAATTACCATCAGCATCCTGTCCAGTGGTATAAGTACTATTACCAAGTCGTTGGCTTTGCTGATTCCAGCTTGATCCTGTGTTGGGATTTTGCCCGTTTACATAAGTTGAGTTACCAAACTTCTGAACGGTGTATGTATTCCCAGTATTGTCAGTGCAGGTTCTAAAATTCCCCGAACCAATACAGTCTGCAGATACTGCTCCAGATAAAACCATCAAAGTTGTAATAGTGATCAAGCGCATCAAGACTCTCCTTTTTCTATTTGCAAATAGACCTATTTTTTATCCTTCGAAGCCGGGGTGATGTGATCAACATCAAAACTATGGTGACCATTTTTTATTTCCTTGCTGATGACCTCCAGCAACTCCCGCATCTCTCGCAATTGATCGCTAAGCGGTTCGTAACGAGCTTTGTTTATTTTTTGGGTGATGAGTACAGTCCCCGGTGGCAGCGTGCGATCAGGGGGGGTAATGTCTAACCCCTCCAAGACCTTAAATCTTTCGCCATCAGCTGAATCGATATCTTCATCGATAGTGAACTGAAGCCTCTTGACGATTTCTGCGTTGAGAGAGCGACCTGATTTATCAGCTTGCTCTTGAAGAAAGCTGCGCATCTCATCCGACATTCGTAGCGGGTATGGCTTCGGCTGGCTCATGGTCTTTTCCGGTGTTTCTATGCGGGCATTTAAACATTATCAGTGGTGATAATGGCTCTTATAGACTCACAAATCAAAGATTCTATTTGACTCTGATTCTTTTTGAATCTAGCCTTTGTTCGAGAGTTGAAAGGGTCATTTCTCATGACTTTGATTGAACAGCAACAAAACAGGAGGTTTAGGTGAGCAAGCAAACACCGCCGACGTCAATCAGGTTGCCAGAAGACCTGAAGAAATGGCTGGGCCACAGAGCGGTTGACAATGATGTCAGCCTCACAAAAGAAGTGCTCTCAATTCTGTATGCGGAGATGAAGAGGGGGAGCGGGAACGATGAGAGCAAAGCGGCATAGTGCCAAAAATAGTTCGGCCCCAGCGGGTGCAACCGCTAAGGCCGATGAATGTAAACCCACCACGCAAATGATTGGAGTTACGGTATGACTATACAACAACAGTATCAGCAAACCAAAGTTTTGGCAGGGCCGCAGAATTCCATGCCGGTGATTGCCGGGGTGGAGATCACCACTGATGATGCTGGCAGGTTCAACCTGAACGCCCTTCATCGAGCCAGTCAGCTCGGATCAAGCAAGGCCCCCGCCCAGTGGCTTCGTACCAAGCAGGCGCAGGAGTTGGTAACTGAGGTCGAAAAACAAACTGTGCAGATTTGCATAGTTTCCGTTGAGGGCCGTAATGGTGGCACTTTCGCCCACGAACTGCTGGCGATCTCCTATGCCGGTTGGATCAGTCCCGCCTTCCAGCTCCAGGTCAATCAGGTGTTTCTGGATTACCGTACCGGCAAGCTGGGCCCGGTCACCCCTCAACTGACCACCATGGAGATCCTGCAGATCGCCATGCAGTCAGAGCAGGAACGGTTGCGCTTGGAGGCAGCCAATCACAAGCTGGAGCTGCAGGTGGAAGCGGCCAAGCCCAAGGTGGAGGCGCTGGATCTGATTGCCACTGCTGACGGCTCGCTGAATCTGACCGAGGCCGCCAAGGCGTTGCAGCAGCAGCCGAAGAAGTTCAACCAGCAACTGTGCAGTCAGCGCTGGATCTACAAACGTGCCGGCGGCAAGCAGTGGCTTGGCTATCAGGACAAGGTGCAGCAAGGGCTGGTTGAGCACAAGGTGACGATGGTGCCCTTGGCTGATGGCGGAGAGCGCCTTTGTGAGCAGGTTCGTATCACTCCGAAGGGGCTTACAAAGTTGGCTCAGCAGTTCAGTGTAGGCGGTGTGCAATGAGCGCCGCCCAACTGCAGGTTGAGTTGAATGCACTGCTGGGGGAGTTGGAGGTTATCGACCTTTGCCCCCAGGAACGCAGGGCGCTTGTTGACAGGATCCAGCGCATGATGCCTGACAGAGCTGAATAATACTGATGGGGCTACGGCCCCATTTTTAATACCCAAATCAGTCCGAAAATGATAAATTCAAGAAATGCACTGTATGTGTATACAGTATTTCACAGCCGAGAGGCTGAGAGAGAAAGGGAGACATTGGATGGCACCATCATTGGTAGAACTAGAAGAGTTTATCGAGACATTGGATTTGACGCCTCAGGAGGAAGATAGATTCGCGCGCATTCTTGAAAAACTTCGCGATGAAACCACAGCGTCGTAATGATGTGGAAGGATTCGGATTAGCCCGCCACTGTGCGGGCTTTTCTATGTCTGCAAAGCGGGAATTTCTTGGGGCAATTTTGGGGCAAAACGAGAGGGAAAATACGGGGAAATGGGGGGGGGATTGACCTTAAGACGTATTGTGAAAAAGCAGTTAAATCACAGGTATGGCGCGCCTTTCGGGCGGTTTCAGCTTACACGATGATGTTGTTGCTGCTTAACAAAGGAGATGTCCCAGGTTGTCTGTCAAATGGCGCGCATTATGGCACAGATCCCCCGAAAGTTTTAGCAAGAACTGTGATCGGGGCCCATTGCACCGGGGGCCAGCTGGCGAGAAAGCCGTCACTTGCCGGGAGGGCGGGAAGGGGGAGGCGAGAGGGGAGGCCCGGAATAAGAAAAGCCGGCACAGGGCCGGCTTTGGGGCGGTCAGACAACCTTAGTGGGCGGAGGCGCCGGAGGCACCGAGCCCGGTCTGGGAGCGGACGAATTGCGGGAAGAACTTCTGGTGTTCCTCGCTGGCGTTCTGGGACTTGTCGGTGACCGAGAAGAACCAGATCCCGACGAAGGCCAACCCCATGGAGAAGAGCGCCGGGTACTCGTAGGGGAAGATGGCCTGGGCATGGCCCAGCACCTTCACCCACACAGTCGGGCCCAGGATCATCAGGGTCACGGCGCTGATGAGGCCCAGCCAGCCACCGTAGACGGCGCCGCGAGTGGTGAGGCGGGACCAGAACATGGAGAGGAACAGCACCGGGAAGTTGCAGCTTGCCGCGATGGAGAAAGCCAGACCCACCATGAAGGCGATGTTCTGCTTCTCGAACAGTATGCCCAGACCGATGGCGACGACGCCCAGCACCAGGGTCGTCATCTTGGAGACGCGCAGCTCGTCGGCTTCGTTGGCCTTGCCTTCCTTGATGACGCAGGCATAGAGGTCGTGGGAGACCGCAGAGGCGCCCGCCAGGGTCAGCCCGGCAACCACGGCGAGTATGGTGGCGAAGGCCACGGCGGAGATGAAGCCGAGGAACAGGCTGCCACCCACGGCGTCGGCCAGATGGACGGCCGCCATGTTGGTGCCCCCCAGCAGGGCGCCGGTGGCGTCCTTGAAGTCCGGGTTGGTGCTGACCAGCAGGATGGCACCGAAGCCGATGATGAAGGTCAGGATGTAGAAGTAGCCGATGAAGCCGGTGGCATAGAACACAGATTTACGGGCTTCCTTGGCGTCGCTCACGGTGAAGAAACGCATCAGGATGTGGGGCAGACCTGCGGTACCGAACATCAGGGCCAGCCCTAAGGAGATGGCGGAGATGGGGTCGGCCACCAGGCCACCCGGGCTCATGATGGCGGCGCCATTGGCATGGACCTTGACCGCCTCACTGAACAGGGCACCGATGTCGAAGTTGACGGACTTCATCACCATGATGGCCATGAAGGAGGCGCCGGAGAGCAGCATGACCGCCTTGATGATCTGGACCCAGGTGGTGGCCAGCATGCCGCCGAACAGCACGTAGAGCACCATCAGTATGCCGACCAGCACCACGGCCACATGGTATTGCAGGCCGAACAGCAGCTCGATGAGCTTGCCGGCACCCACCATCTGGGCGATGAGGTAGAGGGCTACCACCACCAGGGAGCCGCTGGCGGAGAGGCTGCGTACCGAGGTCTGCTTGAGGCGATAGGAGGCCACGTCGGCGAAGGTGTACTTGCCGAGGTTGCGCAGCCGCTCTGCGATCAGGAACAGTATGATGGGCCAGCCCACCAGGAAGCCGATGGAGTAGATGAGGCCGTCATAGCCCGAGGTGTAGACCAGGGCGGAGATGCCGAGGAAGGAGGCGGCGGACATGTAGTCACCGGCGATGGCCAGACCGTTCTGGAAACCGGTGATGCGACCACCGGCCGCATAGTAGTCGGAGGCCGAGCGGTTGCGCTTGGAGGCCCAGTAGGTGATGAACAGGGTGGCGGCCACGAAGGCCACGAACATCACTATGGCCGAGATGTTGAGGGGCTGGCGTTGCACCTCGCCGGTCAGCGCATCGGCCGCCAGCAAGGGAGTGGAGGCCAGGCCGGTGAGCAGCAGCAGAGACTTGCCTTTCATGATTGCACTCCCTTGAGGATCTTCTGGTTCAGCTCGTCAAATTCGCCGTTGGCCCGCAGCACATAGATGCCGGTCAGCACGAAGGAGGAGACGATGAGGCCCACGCCAACCGGGATGCCGCGGGTGATGCTGGAGCCTTCGCTGAGCGGGGTGCCGAGCCAGCCCGGGGCGAAGGCGATGAGCAGGATAAACGCCAGGTAGAGCCCCAGCATCAGGATGGAGAGGGTCCAGGCGAAACGCTGGCGTTTGCTGACCAGCTCCTTGAAGTTGGGATCTTGCTGGATCCTCAGATAACGTTGCTGTTCCATTGCAGTTCTCCGTGACGGTTGTGTCAGCTGTGATTGAAGGGTGTCCCTACCGAGCAGGGGGCTGCTCATGTAATCAAAATGTGAAGCAAATGTTATTTTCGGACAATTAGACTTTGGGATAAGCCAGGGGGCCGCCCTGATGCAGGCGCAGGAAGATGAGGGCGGCGGCGGTGGCGTCACTCAGGGCGTCGTGGAGGGGCAGGGGCGGCAACCCCAGGTGCTGGCAGATGGCGGTCAGATGCAGGTCGATGACGGCGTCGGGATAGCGCCGATAGAGGTGGTCGTGATAGAGGCGGCTCACCTCTATGCCACGCTGGGGCAGGCGCAGCCCCCAGCGCCGCTGGCAGGCCAGATTGAGGATCCGCAGATCATAGGCGATGTGGTAGCCCACCAGTTCACGGGGCCCGATGAAGGCCAGCAGCAGGCGCAGCGCGGCCTCCAGCGTCATGCCCTGTTGCAGATCCTGATGGCGCAGGCCGTGGATCACCACAGACTGCGCACTCAGACTGGCCGGAGGCTGCACCCTGATGGTGAGGGCCTCGCCGGTCAACACCCGGTTGCCCTGGATGCGCACAGCCCCGATGGAGACGATATCCGCCTTGGCGGGATCCAGGCTGGTGGTCTCGAAATCGAGCGCCACCCACTCCTCCTTTGGGGGCGTCGCAAAGAGCGGGGCAAACTCCCCGTCCCAAAAGCCCCGACCCAGCCAACGACGTCGCCAATGGTGCCACATGCCTATTGCCTAAGACGAAAGTGCAAGGTGAGCCACTGCTGGAACTTCTTCACCTGATGCAGGGCATGGCGCAGCAGATCCCGCTCACCGTGAGCGAGTTCGGCGACCTGTACCCGGCTGTCGCCATCCTTGAGCTGGCTGCGCAGTCGCAAGCGGATGAAGAGCCGGAAGGCTTCCACCAGGTTGGCGCCATAGTCGGGGCTGAGGCGCCCCGCGGCCACCAGGGCGTCGATCCGCCCCAGGGTCGAGGTCTCCAGCACTCCTGCCTCCAGGGCCAGCACCCGCAGGCCGTGCACCAGGGGGAAGAGGCCGCCACGCTTGAGATCCAGCCCCTCGGGGGCCTGCTCCAGCCGGCCAAAGAGGGTGAGGGGGGTGTGGAAGGCAACCGCCGCCCGGGCCATCTCCGCCAGCAGATCCGGCCTGTCGGCCAGGCGCTCTCTCAGGTGGCGGGCGAGGGGGGCGAGCAGGGGGCGATCCCCCATGATGGCCTGGGCATCGGCCAGGGTGGCGAGCCACAGCAGGTCGGCCTCGCTGGCGCGCACGCACGCCTGCTCTATCTCATCCCGCCACTGCCGGGCGCCCTTGACCCACTCCGGATTGCTGACCATCACCTTCCCCGGGCAGGGGGGATAGCCGAGCCGCGCGAGCAGGGCGCTGAAGGTGGCCAGATCGGCCTGCTGATCGGGCCAATGCAGGTCATCCGGCAGGATCAGGGCGTTGTCCTGATCGGTTTTCTGGATCTGCTCGCCGCGCCCCTCCGAGCCCAGCATCAGCAGGCACACCTGCTCCTGCACCTCGGTGGGGATCACCAGGGCGAAGGCCTTGGCGATCAACTGCTCGTTGATGGTGGCAATGAGCTTCATCAGAAACAGGGTATGGATCCCCTGGGCAAACAGGGTGCGAATGAGTTGCTGCTGCTCCCTGGCCACCGCCTCCAGGACCGCCTGGCTGTCTGCCCGGGCGATGCGCAGGGTCAGCACATGGGAGTGGGCGGAGAAGAGCCCCAGCACCTGGGTCAGGTGCAGTATCCCCGCCACCTCCTGCCCCTGCCAGATGACCAGCCGCTTGATGCGGTGGCGGGTCATCAGCAACAGGGCGTCGAACAGATAGCTGCCTTGCGCCAGGCCGATCAGCGGCGCCGGGGTCAGCACCGCCAGCGGCGCCGTCAGGGGCAGCCCCTTGAGGGTCAGGGCATGGAGCAGGGTCTTGCGGGTGGCGAGGCTCAGGCTGCCGTCAGCGGCGGGATAGAGCAGGCAATCTGTGCCCCGGCTGGCCATGGCTTCGCTGGCGGCAAGCAGACTGGTCTGGCTCTCCAGCAGCAGGGGGGGCTGCAGGTGGCCGGGGTCGATGCGGGTCAGGATGAATTCCGCCAGGTTCTGTTGCCCGAGCTGGCCGCGGCGCTCCTGCTCTCGCTGACGCTCGGCCAGGGTGGCGGTGAAATAGTGTGCGAAGGCGGGGTGCGCATCGCACAGCCCCAGGAAGGTGTCGCGGGGGATCAGCTGGCAGAGAGTGTCCTCCAGGGCGCTGAAACGATGGCGGCAGCGGCCGTCGAACTGGGCGCGGACATCGAACATGTCCCCCACGCCATAGTCGCCGAAGGGCTGATGGGGCCCCGACTCTTCCACCGCGCCCTTGATGACGAGGTAGAGGCCGGGGGGCTCATCCCCCGGCTGTTGCACCGTCTGGCCGGCGCGAAAGTAGCAGATGCTGAGGCGTTGGCCGAGCCGTTCACGGGCCGCTTCACCCAGGCAGTCAAAGGGGGGGCGGGCAAAATCGAACAGAAGTGACATGAAAACTCTCGGCCTGTGGGCATGGGGCCAGTCTGGCAAAGGGGCCAGGGCGGGGCCAGCCGACTTTAGTCGCAGAGCCGGGCTGGCCTCCCTGTACCTGCCGATAACACTCTGGTAACGTTGTGGTATGACCAGTGTCGGTACAAGGAAGAGGAAGGAAATGGACAAGCCAAGGATCAGATGCGAGATCCGGGACGGCATCGCCGAGGTGATGCTGACCCGGGGGGACAAGCTCAATGCGCTGGACAGAGCCATGTTCGGCGCCATCGACGAGACGCTGAACCAGCTCGCGCGCCACAAGGGGCTGCGGGCGGTGATCCTGCACGGCGAGGGACGGGCGTTCTGCGCCGGGCTGGATGTGAAATCCATGCTGAGGCAGCCGGTGGCGGCCCTGGAAATATTGAGACGCGAGGCGGATGAGGCGACCAACCTGGCCCAGCGGGTCGCCTATGGCTGGCACCAGTTGCCGGTGCCGGTGATCGCCGTGACCCAGGGGGTCTGTTTCGGCGGCGGCCTGCAGATTGCGCTCGGGGCCGATTTTCGTTTCAGCACCCCGGATTGCCGCTTCTCGGTGATGGAGATCAAGTGGGGCATCATCCCCGACATGAGTGGCAGCGTCACCCTGCGCAATCTGATGGGGGTGGACGTGGCCATGGAGCTGGCCATGAGCGGCCGCGAGCTGGATGCCCAGGAGGCGCGGGCGCTCGGGCTGGTGAGCCGGGTCTGCGAGGATCCCCTAGACGCGGCGCGGGAGTTCGCCAGGACCCTGATCACCAAGTCGCCGGATGCGCTGGCGGGGATCAAGCAGCTCTACCATCAGGCCTGGGCCCGCAGCGATGAGGTGATGTTAAAAGAGGAGACCCGGCTGCAAAAGCAGATCCTGGGGCGCCCCAACCAGTGGCGGGCGACCCTCAACAGCCTGTTTCGCTGGCGGCTGCCGTTCGGACCCCGCCGCAACGCGCTCTGAACCGGCGCTCACTCTCAAGAGAGCACAAATAAAAATGGCAGCCTAAGCTGCCATTTTGCATTGTATCGTCTGATTACTTGACGGTATCCGGGTCTGCCTCGAAGGGGTGGCCGGTTTGCTCGCGCATCAGGTTGACCTCGGCGCGGTTGTCAATCCAGTAATCCGCGTTCTTGATGCCGAGTTTCTCCGGGTGGAACACGGGATCAACCCCCTGTGCCAGCTGTGCCTCGTAATCCTTGAGGCAGGCGAAGGCGGGTTTTTGCAGCATCAATATGGCACCGATGTTGAGCCAGGCCATCAGGCCGACCCCGATGTCACCCAGACCCCAGGCCAGATCGGCGGTCTTGACGGTGCCGTAGACGGTGGCAGCCATCAGCGCAATCTTCAGCAGGAAGGTGAGCCAGGGACGGTTAATCTTGCGGTTGATAAAAGCGATGTTGGTTTCGGCTATGTAGTAGTAAGCCACTATGGTGGTGAACGCGAAGAAGAACAGGGCGATGGCGACGAAGTAGTTGCCAAAGCCGGGCATCATGCTCTCCATGGCGGTCTGCACATAGCCGGGGCCTGCCGCGATGCCGGCGATGCCGGTGTAGATGGCGGCGCCGTCCGGTCCCTGCACGTTGTAGAGGCCTGTGATGAGCAGCATAAAGCCGGTGGCGGAGCAGACGAACAAGGTGTCGATGTAGACGGAGAACGCCTGCACCAGGCCCTGCTTGGCCGGGTGGCTCACGGCGGCGGCGGAGGAGGCGTGGGGGCCTGTGCCCTGAGCCGCTTCGTTGGAGTAGACCCCACGTTTGACGCCCCACATGATGGCCAGACCCAGAATGGCACCGAAACCGGCTTCCATCCCGAAGGCGCTCTTCCAGATCAGCAGGATCACACCCGGCAGCTGGCCGATGTTGAGGGCGATGATGACGCAGGCGACGATGATGTAGCCCAGCGCCATGAAGGGCACCACAGTACTGGCGAAGTTGGCGATGCGCTTGACGCCGCCGAAGATGATGAAGCCGAGCAGCAGCGCCAGACCGGCGGCGGTGACGTTCGGATCGATGTCAAAGGCGGTCTGCAGGCTGGAGCCGATGGAGTTCGCTTGCACCCCAGGCAGCAAGACGCCGCAGGCGAAGATGGTGGCGATGGCGAAGGTCCAGGCGTACCACTTCATGCCGAGCCCTTTCTCGATGTAGAAGGCCGGGCCGCCGCGGTATTCACCGTTGATCTTCTCCTTGTAGACCTGACCCAGGGTGGACTCCACGAAGGCGGAGCTGGCGCCGAGGAAGGCGACCATCCACATCCAGAACAGGGCGCCCGGGCCCCCGAAGGTGATGGCGGTGGCGACGCCGGCGATGTTGCCGGTACCGACCCGACCGGCCAGGGTCATGGAGAGTGCCTGGAAGGAGGAGACACCGGCATCGTTGCCCTTGCCCTGGAACATCAGGCGCACCATCTCTTTCATGTGGCGCAGTTGCAGGAAACGGCTGCGCAGGGAGAAGTAGAGGCCCACCCCCAGACACAGATAGATGAGCGCTGGGCTCCAAATCACGCCATTGATGGCATTGACGATCTCATTCATGTACAACAACTCCTTTGTTGCGCTGTCTTGGCGAGGTCTATATGCCTCGCTCCCTTAACATTGAAATATGCGGTGACCAAGGGGGCCACTCAGTATTGTGCGGGACTTTCGACTGGTTAGTCCGCGGGATTTAACATATCGGTTTGTATCGGCCCTTCCTAGTGAAAAGTGTTGTCACTTTGTTAATTTGTGAATTGACATTAACAAATGGTGCGTGGAACTGGACAAGATTCGGAACTTACCCATCAGGTGCATCTTTTCCAGATCCAGGAGCCCGCAGGGCATAGTGCAAATAGGAGGCCAGGAGTGACAATGAGAGAAGATAACTGCACCATTCGTCTCGCCGAGCGGGGGGATGGCGCCCTGTTGTCGGCGCTGTTCGCACAGCTGGGTTATCCGACCCCGGGCGAGGAGGTGGACGGACGGCTGGCCGAGCCGGATCCCGCTCGGGAGGTGCTGGTGGCAGAGCGTCATGGAAACATGGTAGGGGTGCTGATCTGGCATCGGCTGCAACCCATGCACCTTGCACCAGCCTGGGGCCTGATCTCGGCGCTGGTTATCGATGAAGGTGCAAGGAGCGGCGGCATGGGCGCCCAGCTGCTGGCAGAGGCCGAGGCGCGGGCGCTGGCCTCGGGTTGCAGCCAGCTGGAGCTCTCCAGCAGCCTAAAGCGCGAGGGGGCTCACCGCTTCTACCTGGCGCAAGGGTATGGCGAGCGGCCGAAACGGTTCGTGAAATTATTCTGATGTGGCATGAGGAGTCTGTGTGTTCTGGTCCAGGTTTAAAGCGGTATTCGGTCTTGCCTCTCCCGGGGAGCATCATGCCCCGCAGGCGCTGGAGTGGCAGCAGGCTCTGGCGGCCGTGCCCATCTTGCAAGGCTTCTCCCGCGATGAAGAGCAGCAGCTGATTGAACTGGCCCGCCACTTCCTCTCCCGCAAGACGCTGACCCAGCTCGGGGTCGAGCTCAGCCCCCGTCAGCAGGGAGTGCTGGCCCTGCAGGCGGTGCTGCCCATCTTGCATCTGGGGCTGGAGTGGTATCGCGGCTTTCATGAGGTGATCATCATTCCCGAGCCCGTTACCCGCCGCCAGGAGGTGCTGGACGAGTTCGGGCTGGTGAGCGAGTGGGAGGAGGAGAACGCCGGCGAATCCTGGCCTCAGGGGCCCCTGGTGCTGGCCTGGAGCGAGTTGCAGCAGGATGGGGACTGGGATGGCTTCAACCTGGTGATCCACGAGCTGGCGCACAAGCTCGACATGCTGGGGGGGGATGCCGACGGGGGGCCGCCGCTCCCGAGCGGCATGGATCAGCGGCAATGGACCCAGGCGCTGCAGAGCGCGTTCGATGAGATGAATGCAGAGCTGGCCAGGGGAGAGGTGACGCAGATAGACCCCTATGCCGCCACCCACCCCGCCGAGTTTTTCGCGGTGTGCAGCGAGAGCTTCTTCACCGAGCCCCTGCGCCTGCGGGCCGTCTATCCCGCCGTCTACGAGCAGCTCGCCCGCTTCTATGGTCAGCAGCCTGCCGCCCGCTTCCCGGCCACCCGGTTGCTGGCGGGAGATGCCGAGGGGCACAGTTGACCGGCGTCCCGGCGACAGAAAAACAAAAGGCACCCGAGGGTGCCTTTTGTATGGGCGCGAGCGCCAGGGCGCGGCAGATTATGCGGCAGCCTTGAGCTGGACTGCGGCGGCTTTCTTGTGATCGCCAATCGGCAGCACAGTGCGGCCGAACTGCTCGTTGATCACTGTGGCCATGGCCAGGTAGATGGCGCTGGCGCCGCAGATGATGCCTTCGAAACCGGCGATGGTGCCGATCAGGGTGCTGCCGGTGAAATCACGGGCGGCCAGCAGGAAGAAGAGCACGGTCAGGGAGGCGAACACGAACTGCTTCACGCGCGGGAAGTTGACGGTGCCAACCAGCATGAAGAGGGTGAACATGCCCCACATCAGCAGGTACCAGCCCATGTAGGCGTGGGGAGTGGCTTCGGCCAGACCCATGGTCGGCATCACCAGCAGGAACACCAGGCTCCACCAGAAGGTGCCGTAGGAGATGAAGGCGGTGACACCGAAGGTGTTGCCACGCTTGAACTCCATGATACCGGCGATGATCTGGGCCAGACCGCCATAGCACAGGCCCATGGCCAGGATCATGGCGCTGATGGGGAAGAAACCTGCGTTATGGATGTTCAGCAGAATGGTGGTCATACCGAAACCCATCAGACCCAGAGGGGCAGGGTTGGCCAATTTTTCGCTCACGTGGCGTTCTCCAAAAATAGAGGTGGGGGTTGATAAAAGACGCGCGATTTTAGGCAGGCTCTTGGCCCTGAGCAAGGGGGTGAGGGGGCTAAATGGTAAAAAAATGACACGAAATTTTAAGTGACCAACCATTCGTGCCATTCAGGTAGATGGCTGGTGAACGAAAAACGTTTTCAAGGTTGCGCTTTTGTATGAATGGCACCTCAAGATGAAACTCGGTAACGGCAATGGCAACTGAGGTTGGTGGAGCCTTGGAAACCCCGGACGGTGGCTGTGGGCTCTTTTTGATTGAAAAATGTCTTCATATGCCATCAGACAAGAGTGTGCTTCTCCTATTTTATGACGGGTTGGCTTGTCCATCTGTTTGCCCTCTCCCTCTCAGTCCTATCTCCATACCCCTGGCAAGGCAGAGGAGGGGGCAGGGAAGCTGGAGCGAGGTGCTTGCATGCCCCGTATGGCGAAAAGCGCCTCAAGCCGACAAGGTGCGGGGTCAAGGGTTGCCTGGGTGAAAAGCGCCTCGAGACGGGAAGGCAGGGTCACGGGGCGGTCCCTGTGGTGAGCAAAAGGCGAGATATAGAAATGGCCCAATATCACCATATAAATAGTATTGGGCCATTTCTTCAGATTGACAGATGGCCGAATTGGCGGGTTTGCCGGCATGGCTGGTGAGAGGGGCGACCTTGACCCTGGCGGTCAGCCCCATTCCAGAAGAGAGACGACATCGAATAAGGAGGGGCTCGTCAGTCCAATTCCAGAAGAGAGACGGCATGGGATAAGGAAGGGCTCGCCAGCCCTCAGCTCGCCTGCGGCGGGAGAAGGAACAAAGGAGGGAGGAAAGGTGCACGCAGCCTCGCAACCCTCTGATCGTGTTTAAGGTCGAGTTGAAGAGAGGAGGCGGTCAGCCAGGCTGGCTCTACGGGCTGCGAAGGGGTCATCCGGGGGGAAGGGTATCAGGGGAATGGCCAGTATTGCCGTCAGGTGCTGCACCGTCGTGGCAAAAACAGGGCGCCACCTTGGCGCCCAGCGGATCAGTTGTCCAGGGTGAGGACCACCTTGGCTTCCTTGTCGGTCTCCTTGACCTGGCTGTCGAGCACGAACAGGCGATCCGGCGTGATGCCCTGGGTATCCACCAGATACTCCTTGGTGTTCTGGGCCCGGCGCATGGCGAGGTTGCGCAGGGACTTGGCGGTGATCAGCTGCTGGTCCCGCAACAGGATCACCGCCTGGGCGCGCAGGGCCGGGCTCTGCGCCGGGAGCGCCAGGCGATCGGCCAGGGTGCCGAGGTTTTCGCTGAACTTGGCCTCATAGGCCTCGGCCAGAGCGCTCTGCAGAGCGGGATCTTGCTCCAGCAGGGCGAGATCCACCGGGCTGCCGGTCAGCTTGGCCAGCACCCGCTCCAGCTTCTGGCGCTGCAGGATGGGGCGCTCCTGGTTGAAGTTGACCTTGCCGCGGATGTTCATGCTGAGCCTGGGTCTGTCTTTCAGTGCCTGGGCCAGGGTGGTCAGCTTGCTCTGCTGGGTCGGGGTGAGGGCGGGATCGCCTGGCAGGAAGGGGAGCTCATCGAGATCCTTGGTGCCGCCGGTCAGGGAGGCCAGCAGGGAGAAGGGGGAGGTGATGGCCTTGCCGAGGGTGTTGCCGAGCACGTCCCAGAAGATGTTGCCCAGGCTGAAATCCGGCTGATCCAGGTTGCCCTTCACCTTGAGGTTCATCTTGATGACGCCGCTGGCGTCGCTCAGCAGGGCGATGGCAAGACCCAGAGGCAGATCCTTGGCCTGCTCGCTCTTCACCTTCTCGCCGAGCTGCAGCTTCTTGATGGTGATGTCGTTGTCCCCCTCCAGCCGGTTGCCCTGCAGCTTGTAGTTGAGCTTCATGGAGAGCTGCCCTTTGTCGATGGCGTAGCCGGCATAGGTGCTGGAGTAGGGGGTGAAGGTGGTTAGCTCCAGATTGTTGAAGGCCACTGCGACGTCGAGCACGGGATCGGCGATCAGCAGGTTGGCACCCCCCTTGATGGTCACCGGGGCGTATCTGTCCACCTTGCCATGGAAGTCGAGCTCGGAGCGCTGCCCCGGGACATTGGTGATGTGGCGGCTCTGGCCCGCGAGGGAGGCGATGTCCACCACGAATTCCGGGCTCAGGCTGCGATCGGCAAATCGCAGGTTGCCCTGGGTGGTGCGGACCTGGTCGATGAGGATGTGCGGTGCGGGCGCGCTCTGCTTGCTGGCCGGTTGCGGCAGCAGCAACTGCTGGACGTTGGTGACCCCAGTCTCACTTATCTCGATGCGGGCGAAGGGTTTGCTCAGCAGTATGTCGGCTATCTTCAGCTGCTGGCTGATGCCGTCATAGTGCAGGCCGCCCAGTTGCAGCTTGTCTATCTGCAGCAGCCGCTGGTTGTCGGCCCGATCCAGCACGTCGAGCCCCTCGATGTCGAGCCCGCCGCTGACGTCCAGCTTGCTGAGGGCCCCCTTGTCATCCGTGGTCAGAGCCAGTTTGGTGTGGCTGGCGAGCTGGCCGTCCCGCACGCTGATGCGCAGCAGATCCTGCAGATAGGGCTGGGCCAGGGTGAGCGGCAGGCCCTGTTGCTTGATAGTCCCGTTCAGGGCTAAGGGGCTAAGATCCAGGGTGCCATCAAAGGCCACAGTCGCCTGGGGATGCAGGGTGCCTTTCAGGGTTAGGGGGCTGCTCTGGCCGGGTTGGCTGCCGAGGGGACCCAGAGTGAGCTCCAACCCCGAGAGATCCCGCAGCAGGGGCTTGCCGCTGCTGGACTCGGTCAGCTTGAGCGCCCCCTGGCTGATGCGGGCCTGCTTAAGCTGCCAGCGCCAGGGCTTGCTCGCTTTCGGCTGTTTGGCCGCCGCTTTGGTGGGGGGCGGCGAGATCAGCAGCGCGGCCAGGTCCAGTTGCTGCTTCTCATCGAGCTCGGCGGTGACGACGGGGGCCTTGAGGGTGAGGGCCCCGGCCTCGAGGGACTGCTTGCTGCCATCGACCCGGATCCCGGTCAGGGCCAACTGGTTGAAGCGGGCGAATTCGCTTCCCTTGTTTCTCTTTAGCTGCCAGTTGGCCAGGGTCAGCCTGCCCTTGGAGATCTGCCATGCCAGCCCCTGCTTGCCTGACGTGAGCCGGTACGCCAGCTCGGCGCTGGCCTCTCCCTTGGCCAGTGTGGCCTTGACATAGGGGGCCCAGAGCGGGGCCAAGGGGGCGAGGGCCAGCTTGCCGAGGCTGAGCTGCCCCTTGCCGGCCCCCGTCATGATGTTGAATTCACCGTCGGCCTTGAGGGGGCTCTTCTCATTGAGGGTCGCACTCAGCTGGTAGCGGTTGAGGTCCGTCGGCGCGCTGGAAAAATCGGGCAGTTGCAGGGCGATCTTGCCGAGCGTCAGGGGCGGTACCCAGCCCGGGCTGAGCTGCTTGCGGCTATCCCGGTAGTGAAATTGCCCCTGGACCAGGGCCAGCTTGCCGATGCTTATCACGACGGGCTCGGTGGCAGTCGGTGGCGTCTGGTCTTGCACTGGCGAGAGCAGGGGGGCGAGTGCCTCGGTCAGGTTGAAACTAGCCTCTCCCTTGTTGTCCGCCAGGCGCACCAGATCCACCTTGGGGGCTGTCAGGGTCAGCTCCTCCAGCACCACAGATCTCTGGCGCCAGCTCTCCTTTAGTCTGGGTATGAGCCGCAACCCGTCGAACGACACCAGGGGATGTTGCTGCTCATCGAGCAGGGCGCTGGGCCCCAGGGTGAGGGAGGGGGAACGCAGCCCGACCTCTATCTTCCCCAGGGTGAGCTGCAGACCATAATGGGTGGCGAGCCAGCCCGGCAGGTGGCGCTGGATGAGGGTGGGGGCCTGCCAGAGCAAGATGGTGACGCAGATGAGCAGACCGGCGCAGAGATAGAGGGCGTAACGCAACAGGCGAGCGGGCAGAGGCTTGAGCATGATGGTCTCCATTTGATGCGCACATGGTAGCAATTAATCGCCCTTCGATCATGGTATGGCTCTCGGGCTGCGCCTTGCTCTGTCCGGGTTAGCCGAATTATTGAGCAAGGCTAGGCCTCCCGCACCAGGGCGGGGCTCTCTGGCCGAGCTGCCTTTTTGTTAGAGACGGGTGGAATATTGAGCTAGCGACAAGTCTTTCGCGCCCGCTTGGATGGATTGCAGGCAAGCCATCGGGCCTGGGGAGCCAGGCCTTGAGAGCAGGCGACCCCTGCCAGGGCGAGGCTCGCCAGCCGGTACCTTGGCCCCAGCTGTGACATGAGGCGCGCCAGGGACGAGCGGCCCCCAGAACCCGTCAATCCGCGTCTGTCTTCAAGCCGCTCAGGGAATGGATGCAGCGCTGCTCGGCGGCATCCAGCTCGGCCATCACCATCTGGATATCTTCGAGCTGCTGGCGCAGGGAGTGGCGCCGCGCCTCTATGAGCTGGATCATGGAGTGCAGCTGCATCCGGCTCGAGCGGTCGGTGTCATACATGTCGAACAGCTCGCGGATCTCCGCCAGGCTGAAGCCGAGCCGCTTGCCACGCAGGGTCAATTTCAGGCGGATCCTGTCCTTGTGGCTGTAGATGCGGGTCTGCCCCTCCCGGGCCGGAGTGATCAGCCCCTCATCCTCGTAGTAGCGGATGGTGCGCGGGGTGATGTCGAACTCCTGAGCCAGCTCGGAGATGCTGTAGGTTCGCTCCTTGCCGCAGAAATTGCCGGCTCTCATGGCCTGATCCTGCATGGGGTTACCTCCTGACATGACGACATGCTGCCGCTCTTCCTGGCGGGGGCGCTTTCAGGGGGCATGGCACTCTCCTTGTGCTATCTCATCGAGTCCTGGCTGCTGCTGTCTGGCCCTGGCATGGAGCGCCTGCCCGACCCGGGAGCCGTTGGGGCGGCCGAGCTGCTCGCTCACCCACTGGCCGGTGGCGGCCAGCTTGTCGAGGTTCACTCCTGTGCTCATGCCAAGGCCGTGCAGCAGGTAAACCACCTCTTCCGAGGCGACGTTGCCGGAGGCGCCTGGGGCATAGGGGCAGCCACCCAGCCCGGCCACAGAGCAGTCTATGGTGCGGATGCCGCGCTCGAGCGCCGGCAGCAGGTTGGCGAGCCCCTGGCCATAGGTATCGTGAAAATGCACCGCGAGCCGGCCGGCCGGGACTTCGTGCAGCACAGCATCCAGCATGGGCACCACAGTGCCCGGGGTGCCGACTCCTATGGTGTCACCAAGGGAGATCTCGTGACAGCCAAGGTCCAGCAGCCGCTCGGCCAGGGCGGCGACCCGTTTCGGGCGGGTCGGGCCGTCATAGGGGCAGGCGATGACGGTGGAAAGGTATCCCCGCACCTTGATGCCGAGGCGGCGCGCCTCCGCCACCAGCGGGGCGAAGCGCACCAGGGATTCCTCCACGCTGATGCCGATATTGGCGCGGGTGAAGCCGTCTGAGCAGGCGGTGAAGAGGCCAATCTCGTCGACCCTGGCCTGGATCGCGGCCTGCAGACCTTGCAAATTGGGCACCAGGGCGCCGTAACGGGTCGCTCCCTTGCGGGGCAGGGCCTCAAAAAGTTCGGCGGAGTCTGCCATCTGCGGCACTCGCTTCGGGGAGACGAAGGCCCCCACCTCGATGCGTTGCAGGCCGCTCTCGGCGAGGCGGTTGATAAGCAGAAGCCGCTGCGCCAGCGACAACAGGCGGGGTTCGTTCTGTAGCCCATCCCGCGGTCCCACCTCCACCAGACTGACCCTGTCGACGGGCGTGCCATGCTCCTTGCTCATGCTGCACCTCCCTGAACCTTCTCTGCGCTCGGGTCGGCAAAGTGCACCAGGACGGCACCCTGACTCACCTGCTCCCCCTGGCGGCAGCAGAGGGAGGTGATCACCCCCTCCTTGTCTGCTTTCAAGACATGTTCCATCTTCATCGCCTCCAGCACCAGCAGGGGTTGCCCCTTGCTGACGGATTGCCCGACCTCGACCAGCAGCGCCACCACAATGCCGTGCATGGGGGCCAGGGCGCCCTGGGCTGTTTCGTGATCATGGTGTGGCCTATGGCGTTGATCATCGGTGGCGAAGGGAATGCGCCTTCCATCCAGTTGCAGTACGAAGGCGGCCTCTGCCACCGGGGTGACGGGGCAGCGCACCCAGCGGCCCGCCCACTGCAGACGGATATGATCAGTGCCCAGCTCATAGGGGTAGGTTTCCCCCTGCCATGTGAGCCGACCGGCGCGCTCGGCCAGGGTCAGTACCCGGGCCTCCTCGCCGATCCGCACCGCCGCCGTCAGGCTGCTGCTCTCGCCCAGCCGAAAACCGGGGGCCTGCTGCCAGGGGGTGGGACCGGTGCGACTGGCGAGCCAGAGGGTGGCCAGCGGCCAGGCGAGGTCCGGGGTGCCCAAGGGTTCGGTGGGAATGGGCCACTGGGTGTGGTGCGCCATTGCCAGCACGTCCGGCTCCTCACACAGGCGCAGCAGCAGCGGACCGTTGTGCACCAGGGGGCCGAGACTCAGGGCCGCCAGGGCATCGGCCAGCCTGGCGAAGGCCTCGGCGCGGCTCTGGCCGTGGGCGACCAGCTTGGCGATCATGGGATCGTAATAGGGGCTCACCTCATCGCCGGCGGCGACCCCGGTGTCGATGCGCACCCCCTGTGGCCAGTGCAGCCAGTGGATGGGGCCGCTGGCGGGCAAGAAGCCTGCGCCTACGTCCTCGGCGTAGAGGCGCGCCTCCACGGCATGGCCGCGCAGCACCACTTCCTCCTGGGTGAGCGGCAGCGGCTTGCCCTCGGCGACTGCCAGCTGCCAGGCCACCAGATCCTGGCCGGTGACGGCCTCGGTGACCGGGTGCTCCACCTGCAGCCGGGTGTTCATCTCCATGAAGAAGAACGCCTCCCCGCACAGCAGAAATTCGATGGTACCGGCCCCCACATAGTCGATGGCCCGGGCGGCGGCCACGGCGGCCTCGCCCATAGCGCGGCGCAGCGCCGGGGCTATGTTGGGGGCGGGGGCCTCTTCGATCACCTTCTGGTGGCGGCGCTGCAACGAGCAGTCCCTGTCCCCCAGGTAGATGGCGTTGCCGAGGGTATCGGCGAAGACCTGCACCTCCACGTGACGGGCGCGGGCGAGATAGCGCTCGAGCAGCACGTTGTCATCCCCGAAGGCGGCCAGGGCTTCCCGTTTCACCGCCGCCAGGGCTGCGTCAAACTCGTCTATCTGCTCGACCCGGCGCATCCCCTTGCCGCCGCCACCGCTGGCGGCCTTGATAAGGAGGGGGAAGCCGATCTGGTGCGCCTGATCACGCAACAGGGCTGGTGTCTGATCCGCGCCGTGATAGCCAGGCAACACGGGGACGCCGGCTGCCTGCATCAACGCCTTGGCGCCGGATTTGTCCCCCATGGCGAGGATGGCAGCGCCGCTCGGGCCGATAAAGCGCAGTCCCTGTTGTGCACAGGCGCTGGCAAAGTCGCTGTTCTCAGACAGAAAACCGTAGCCGGGGTGCACGGCATCGGCCCCGGCCTCGCGGGCAATCTTCAGCACCTTGGCGGCATCGAGGTAGCTCTCCCGCGCGGGGGCAGGCCCCAGGTGCCAGGCCTCGTCGGCTTCCCGCACATGCATGGCGCGGGCGTCGGCGTCCGAGTAGAGGGCTATGGTGTGAATGCCGAGGCGGCGGGCGGTCTGGATGATGCGCACGGCTATCTCGCCTCTATTGGCGATCAGCAGGCGCTTGATGGGAGCCTGATCTGTCATGTCTGCTCCTCGTTATTCATAAAGGCACACTCGTTCATGAAGAGATCGAGGGGGGCAAGGCGTTGATCCTCCCCCCGGTTATCCTCGCCGTGGTTGGCGACAAGAGGGCGCTTGATGGGCCGGTATTGAGTCATGTCTCATCCTTGAAACGGGGGCGCCAGTTGGGGGGGCGCTTGTCGAAGAAGGCCTGCATCCCCTCCTGGGCTTCGAGTCCGACCCGCACCCGGGCTATGGTCTCGACGGTTATCTCTTCGTGTTGATGGCCGGGCTGGTGTTCGATGGCGGCCAGCAGCCGCTTGGTCTCCTTCATCGCCTGGGGGCCGTTGCGGCACAGACGCATGCCTAAAGCCCGTCCCTCCGAGAGCAGTTTCTCCGGCGCACAGAGCCGGTGCGCCACGTTGAGGCGGCAGGCGGTGATGGCATCGAAGGGCTCGGCGCTCAGCATGTAGCGGCGGGCCTGGCGCATCCCCATGGCGCGCACCACATAGGGGCTGATCACCGCAGGCACCAGCCCCAGGCTCACTTCTGAGAGGCAGAAGCGGGCGTCGTCGCTGGCCAGCACTATGTCACAGGCACAGAGCAGGCCGAGCGCTCCGCCATAGGCCGCCCCCTGCACCAGGGCCACGGTGGGGAAGGGCAGCTCGTCCAGGGCTTGCATCAGCCTGGCTAGCACCCGGGCATCCTCCCGGTTTTTTTCAAACGAGCTGGGATCGAAGTCGCCATTGAGCTGGTTGCGCATCCAGTTGAGATCGGCACCGGCGCAAAAGTGCCTGCCCTCTGCCCGCAGCAGCAGGACATGGGGGCGTTCGGCCAGTGGCTGGCCGTGGCGATGGGCCAGATCATCCAGGCAATCGAGCAGCTCCTGCATCAGATCGGCATCGAGGGCGTTGTGGCGGGCGGGGCGCGCCAGCACCAGCTCAACCAGCGGACCGTGGCGCTCAAGCCGACAGCCAGCCAGGGGGTCATTGCACAGTGGATCGGACATGTCGAACTCCTTACATCCTGAAGATGCCGTATTGCTCGGGCCCGGGCTTGGCCCCCTGGCAGGCGGCCAGCGCCAGGGCCAGCACGGTACGGCTCTGGGCGGGATCGATGACGCCGTCATCCCAGAGCCTGGCGCTGGCGTAGTAGGGGTGCCCCTGGCGTTCATATTGCGCGATGACGGGGGCGCGGATGGCGTCCGCCTCCTGCTCCCCCAGGGTCTTGCCGTCGGCCGCCAGCTTGTCCCGGCGCACCTGCACCAGCACCCCGGCAGCTTGCTCGCCTCCCATGACGGAGATGCGACTGTTGGGCCAGCTGAACAGAAAATCGGGCTCATAGGCGCGGCCACACATGCCGTAGTTGCCGGCGCCAAAGCTGCCCCCGACGAGCAAGGTTATTTTGGGCACCCGGCTGCAGGCCACGGCGGTGACCAGCTTGGCGCCGTGCTTGGCGATCCCCTCTTTTTCCGCCTGACTTCCCACCATAAAGCCGGTGATGTTCTGTAAAAACAGCAGGGGAATGGCACGCCTGTTGCAGAGCTGGATAAAGTGGGCGCCTTTCTGGGCACTGTCGCTGTGGAGCACGCCGTTGTTGGCGAGTATCCCCACCGGCATACCCTGAATGCGGGAGAACCCGGTGACGAGCGTGGTGCCGAACAGGGCCTTGAATTCGTCGAACACGGACCCATCCACCAGGCGGGCGATGAGCTCCCGGGCGTCATAGGGGCGCTTGAGGCTGGTACCCACCAGGCCGTAGAGCTCCTCTATGGGGTAGAGGGGCTCATCGTAGCTTGGTGCTGAGCTTGCGAAGCCCAACACCGGAAAATCTCTCGATTGCGAGGAGGAAGCCCCAAGATTGCCAACCAGAGTGCGGGCTATGGCCAGGGCATGGGCATCGTCCTCGGCCAGGTGGTCGGCCACCCCGGAGTGGGCGCAGTGCACCAGGGCGCCCCCCAGGGCCTCGGCGCTGATCTCCTCGCCGGTGGCGGCTTTGACCAGGGGCGGACCCGCCAGGAAGATGGTGGCCTGTTCCCTGACCATGATGGACTCATCCGCCATGGCGGGCACATAGGCGCCCCCGGCGGTGCACAGCCCCATCACCACGGCGAGCTGGGGGATATTCTGGGCCGACATCCGGGCCTGGTTGTAGAAGATGCGGCCAAAGTGCTCCCGGTCGGGGAACACCTCGTCCTGCATGGGGAGGAAGGCGCCGCCGGAATCCACCAGATAGAGGCAGGGGAGGCGCAGTCGCTCGGCGATGGCCTGGGCCCGCAGGTGCTTTTTCACCGTGAGCGGGTAGTAGGTGCCCCCCTTGACGGTGGCGTCGTTCACCACCAGCAGGCAGAGCCGGCCCGCAATCTGGCCGAGCCCTGTGATGATGCCGGCGGCGGGCACGGGTTCCTCATAGACCTGCCAGGCGGCCAGGGCCGAGAGCTCGAGGAAGGGGGAGCCCGGGTCCAGCAACTGATTGATGCGTTCGCGGGGCAGCAGCTTGCCACGGCCCTGATGGCGGGCGTTGTTGGCCGCGCCGCCGCCCTGGGCTATCTCGGCGAGGCGGGCGTTGAGATCGGCCACCAGGGCCTGCATGGCCTCCCGATTGGCGGCAAAGTCGGCGCTCGTTGTATCCAGGCGGGAGTGGATCTGGCTCATGGGTTCTCTCCCATCTGGTTGTTGCTGCCAATGGCAGGGGGCAAAGAGAGAAGCATCATGCGTTATCTCCCATCAGCTCGCGGCCGATGAGCCAGCGGCGGATCTCCGAGGTGCCGGCCCCTATCTCGTAGAGCTTGGCGTCCCGCAGCAGGCGGCCTGTGGGGTATTCGTTGATATAGCCATTACCGCCGAGCAGCTGGATGGCATCCAGCGCCATCTGGGTGGCATTCTCGGCGGCAAAGAGGATGGCGGCGGCGCAATCCTTGCGGCTGGTATGGCCCTGATCGCAGGCCGCAGCCACCGCATAGACCAGGGCGCGGCTGCTGGCGAGCCGGGTATACATGTCGGCGAGCTTGCCCTGCACCAGCTGGAAATCGCCGATGGCCTGGCCGAACTGCTTGCGTTCGCGCACATAGGGGAGCACCACGTCCATGCAGGCCTGCATGATGCCGAGGGGGCCGGCGGCCAGCACCACCCGCTCGTAGTCGAGGCCGCTCATCAGTACCCGGGCCCCGCCGTGCAGGGCGCCGAGCAGGTTCTCTGCCGGCACGGGGCAGTTGTCGAACACCAGCTCGCAGGTGCTGGAGCCGCGCATGCCGAGCTTGTCGAGCTTCTGGGCGGTAGAAAAACCGGGAGTCCCCGCCTCGACGATAAAGGCGGAGATCCCCTTGGCCCCGGCATTGGCATCCGTCTTGGCATAGATGACGAAGGTGTCCGCATCCGGGCCGTTGGTGATCCACATCTTGTTGCCGTTCAGCACGAAGTGATCGCCTTCGCGCACCGCGGTGAGCCGCATGCTGACCACGTCGGAGCCGGCCCCCGGCTCGCTCATGGCCAGCGCCCCCACATGCCTGCCGCTGACAAGATCAGGCAGATAGCGCGCCTTCTGATCAGGGGTGCCGTGGCGGTGGATCTGGTTGATGCAGAGGTTGGAGTGGGCGCCGTAGGAGAGGCCGACCGAGGCGCTGGCGCGGCTCACCTGCTCCATCACCAGCACATGGGCCAGATAACCCAGATCCACCCCTTCATACTCTTCCGCCACAGTGATGCCGTGGAGCCCAAGCTCACCCATCTTTGGCCAGAGGTCGCGGGGGAAGGCGTTGCTCTGGTCAATCTCGGCGGCGCGCGGGGCTATCATTTTCTGGCAGAAGGCCTCGACCTGTTCGGTCAGGGCGCGGAGGGTTTCATCCATCAGGGCATGCATCCTTGCTCTCCTTGGTCTCTGGTGCTCACCAATCTCGCGCTCTCGAAACAGAGGGAAACTGGTCAGTCCATTCGTGATTTAAGTTTACGTTAGCGTAAACGTAAATGAGTTGTTAGTCTAAGGTAAATTCGTTGAGTGCCGACTGCAAGGGGCATGCCCCCGAGCGGGCAAACGCAAGGAGTGAGCAAGATGATCAGCGAGTGCATCCGGTCTGCCGGCCTGCCTGAGGGGCTCTGGCACAGTGCCAGCCCCCGGACAGCCAAGGAGAGTGCGGCATGAGCCAACACCACACCCAGTACGGGGATCTGCCGCTTTATATCGGCGGCGAGGCGTACCCTTCCGCGAGCGAAGCCTGGATCGAGGTGACCAACCCGGCGGATCAGAGCCTGCTGGCGCGGGTGCCGAGAGCCACCCCGGCCGAGGTGGAGCTTGCGGTGCGCCGCGCTCACGACGCCTACCTGCTGTGGCGGGAGGTGCCGGCCCCTGAGCGGGCCCGGGTCATGTTCAACTACCAGCATCTGCTCAAAGCCCATCACGACGAGCTGGCGACCCTGCTGGCCCAGGAGACAGGCAAGAACTTTGCCGATGCCAAGGGGGATGTGTGGCGCGGCATCGAGGTGGTGGAGCAGGCCTGCGGCGTCGCCAGCCAGACCATGGGGGAGACCATGGGCAACGTGGCGCGCCGGGTGGATGGCCACTCCTGGGTGCAGCCGCTGGGGGTCTGCGTCGGCATCACGCCGTTCAACTTCCCCGCCATGATACCGCTCTGGATGTTCCCCCTGGCGGTGGCCTGCGGCAACGGCTTCGTGCTCAAACCTTCCGAGCAGGATCCCCTGACCCCCATGCGGCTGGCCGAGCTGTTCACCGAGGCGGGGGCGCCAGCGGGCATCCTCAGCGTGGTGCACGGGGGCGCCGAGCAGGTGGATGCGCTGCTCGCCCACCCGGACGTGAAGGCGGTGAGCTTCGTGGGCTCGGCCCGGGTCGGGGCCCATGTCTATCGCATCGCCACCGACCACCTCAAGCGTGCCCAGTGCTTCGTCGGTGCCAAGAATCACATGGTGATCATGCCGGACGCCAACAAGGCGCAGGTGCTGAGCAACCTGGTGGGTGCCGGGGTGGGCGCTGCCGGTCAGCGCTGCATGGCCATCAGTGTGGCGGTCTTCGTGGGCAGCTCCCGCGACTGGATCCCGGATCTCGCTGCCGAGTTTGCCAGGGTCAAGCCGGGTGTCTGGCACGATCCAGAGGCCGCCTATGGCCCCCTTATCAGCCCTGAAGCCAAGGTTCGAGTCGAGGGGCTGATTGAAGCAGGCATGGCAGAGGGAGCCCAGTGTCTGCTGGACGGGCGTTTTTGCGACGTGCCCGGCTACCCGGTGGGCAACTGGGTGGGGCCGACCCTGTTTCGCGGCGTGACCCCCGAGATGCGCATCTATAAGGAGGAGATCTTCGGCCCCGTGCTCGCCTGCCTGGAGGTGGAGAGCCTGGACGAGGCGCTCGCCCTCATCAACGACAACCCCTATGGCAACGGCACCTCCATCTTCACCGGTTGCGGCGCCGCGGCCCGCAAGTTCCGCCACGAGGTGGCGGTGGGTCAGGTGGGGATCAACGTGCCGATTCCTGTGCCGCTGCCCTTCTTCTCCTTCACCGGCTGGCGCGGCTCCTTCTACGGTGATCTACACGCCTACGGCAAGCAGGCGGTGCGTTTCTACACCGAGACCAAGACGGTGACGGAACGCTGGTTCGATGAGGACATACCAACCGGACCCAACATGACCATCCACCTGCGGTGAGCAATGGCCGATGGGCGACGGCACTCCCGCCAGCGCGCAAAACACGATCATCCACCTGCGTCGAACGGTGGATCTGCGACAAGCAATCGAGATAACGAGGAAGCGAACAAGATGGATTTTACCCTGACCGAATCCCAACGGGCCTGTGTCGACTCGGCCGGTGCCTTCGCCGATCTGGCGCTCAAGCCCCATGCCGCGCGCTGGGACAGGGAGCACGAATTCCCCATCCCCACCATCAAGCAAGCGGCGGCGCTGGGTCTGTGCGGCCTCTACACCCCGGAGCAATATGACGGCCTGGGCTTGAGCCGACTCGACGCCAGCCTCATCTTCGAGCGCCTGGCCATGGGCTGCACCTCCACCACGGCTTACCTGACCATACACAACATGGTGAGCTGGATGCTGGGCAGCTGGCTGCCGGCCGAGGTGGCTGCAGAGTGGGTGCCGAGGCTGGCCAGCGGCGAGCTGCTGGGCTCTTACTGCCTCACCGAGGCGGGGGCGGGATCGGACGCCGCCGCCCTCAAGACCCGTGCGGTGCGGGACGGCGATGACTACCTTATCGACGGCAGCAAGGTCTTCATCTCGGGGGCGGGCAGCACCCAGGTGCTGGTGGTGATGGCCCGCACCGGGGGCGAGGGGGCCAAGGGGATATCTGCCTTTATGGTGCCCGCCGAGACGCCGGGTGTGAGCTATGGCAAGGCGGAGGAGAAGATGGGCTGGAACAGCCAGCCGACCCGGGAGGTGAATTTCAGCGCCGTGCGCATTCCCGCCCGCTACCGGCTGGGGGAGGAGGGAGAAGGGTTCAGGTTCGCCATGCAGGCGCTCGATGGGGGACGCATCAATATCGCCAGCTGCTCGCTGGGCACAGCCCAGCAGGCGCTGGACGACGCCCTGGCCCATGTGCAGCAGCGCCAGCAATTTGGACACCCGATCAGCGAATTCCAGAGCGTGCAGTTCCGCCTCGCCGACATGGCCACCGAGCTGGCCGCCGCCCGTCTGCTGGTGCGCCAGGCCGCCGCCAAGCTCGACAGCTGCAGCCCGGACAAGAGCGCCTGGTGCGCCATGGCCAAGCGTTTTGCCACAGACGTGGGTTATCGCGTTTGCGATGAGGCCCTGCAACTCTTTGGTGGCTATGGTTATATCCGCGAGTATCCGCTCGAGCGCTACCTGCGCGACACCCGGGTGCACCGCATTCTGGAAGGCACGAACGAAGTGATGCGGCTCATCATCGCCCGCCGTCTGCTGGGGGATCCCGGCCTGTCGCTGGAGTAAGGGGGGCAGCGCGTCCTCCGCCTCTTGTTGCTGGGGGGCGGCGGACTGGCGCCGCGCCGTCGTCAGGCTTTGTGAGCCAACCGAATTTCGGCTCCATTCAACCCTGTCATCATGGCGGCAGGTTTAATGACAAGGACAGTGCAATGACAAGGATCAGGCTCGAATATCACGGTCACGTGGCCTACATCACGCTCGACCACCCGCCTGCCAACACCTGGACTCTGGCCAGCCTGCAAGCCTTCTTGCAGATGATGGTGGAGCTCGACAGTCGCCCCGACGTGGTGGCCCTGGTGATCCGCGGGGCGGGGGACAAGTTCTTCTGCGCCGGCGCCGATCTCAAGATGTTTGCCGACGGCAATGTGGAGCACGCCCGCGAAGTGGCAGAGGCCTTCGGTCGCGCCTTCGAGGCGCTGGCCCGCTTCCACGGGGTGAGCATAGCCGCCATCAATGGCTTTGCCATGGGGGGGGGCCTCGAGGTGGCGCTGGCCTGCGACATTCGCATCGCCGAGCAGCAGGCGCTGCTGGGGTTGCCTGAGGCCTCGGTGGGTTTGCTGCCCTGCGCCGGTGGCACCCAGCGTCTCACCGAGCTGGTGGGGCCGGGCTGGGCCAAGCGGATGATCCTCTGCGGCGAGAAGGTGAGCGCCACCCTGGCCTACGAGATGGGGCTGGTGGAGGAGGTGGTGACCGAAGGGCACGCCTGGACGGCGGCGCAGCAGATGGCCCAGCGGGTGGAGCGCCAGAGCCCCAGCGCCCTGCGCGCCTGCAAGCAGCTCATCAATCAGGGGCGCAGCGGCCACAGGGATGCGGCCCTGCCCCTGGAGCGCAGCCTGTTCCTCGCCCTGTTTGACGATGCCAACCAGCGCGAGGGGGTGGCGGCCTTCCTCGAGAAGCGTGCCCCGCGCTGGCGCTATGACAAGAGCGCGGGAGAGTCCCATGACTGAACCCGTGCGCCTGGCAACCCATCCCACGGCGGACGGGCACCTCATCGGCATCCTGACCCTGGACAGCCCCGCCTCCCTCAACGCCCTGAGCCTGCCGATGATCCAGCGCCTGCAAGGGGCGCTCACCGCGTGGGAGCAGGATCCTGCCATCGTCTGCGTGCTGTTGCAGGGGGCCGGGGAGAAGGCATTCTGCGCCGGCGGCGACATTCGCTCCTTCTATTACCGCCAGCAGGAGGAGAGCGAACAGGCGCTCTTTGCCTATGCCCGCGACTTTTTTGAGCAGGAATACCGGCTGGATCAGCATATCCACAGCTACAGCAAGCCGCTCGTCTGCGTGGCGGACGGCATCTGCATGGGGGGCGGTATCGGCCTCTTTGCCGGCGCCGATTTTAGGGTGGTGACCGAGAAGAGCCTGTTCGCCATGCCGGAGGTGACGATCGGCCTCTACCCGGACGTGGGGGCCAGCTGGTTCTTGAGCCGCATGCCCGGGCGACTCGGGCTCTGGCTTGGTCTGACCGGTGCCCGTTTCAACGGGGCGGACGCCCTGGGGCTGGGGCTCGCGGATCACGCCATGGCGAGCCGTGAGCGGGCCGAGCTGCCGGCGCGGCTCGCGGCCCTCGACTGGGCCGATCAGGGCGATCCGCGCGAGCAGATAGATAGGCTGCTGGGCGGGCTGCACGCCGAGGCCGGCGAGCAGCTGCCGGCTCCCGTGATCCTGCCCCATCAGGCCAGGATCCATGCCCTGCTGGCCGGACGTACCCTGCAAGGGGTGCTGGACAGGCTGGAGCATGCCGTCTTCGATCCCGCCCTTGGCGAAGGGAGCCTGGCACAGGCCAGCGACAGCTGCCGCACCGGCAGCCCCATCAGCCGCGCCATCCTCTGGCGCCAGTACTGGACGGCGCGCCGCCAGTCCCTGGCCGAGGTGTTTGCCGACGAGTTGGCGCTCTCGGTCAACTGCGTGCTCAAGGGAGATTTCGTGGAAGGGGTGCGGGCCCTGCTCATCGACAAGGACAAGTCCCCCCGCTGGCAGCCGCCCCGGCCCGGCACTGACTGGCTTGAGGATTTCTATCGCTGGCCCGAGGGAACAAATCCCCTGGCCTAGCGCTGGCCAAGGTGCTGCCAAGGGCGCGCCGGACGAGGGGCCGGATAACGAACGAAGCAAGGAGTGAAGAATGACAAGGATTGGATTTATCGGGCTCGGCAACATGGGGGGGCCCATGGCCGCGAACCTCGCCAGGGCGGGCCATGCAGTGCAGGTCTTTGATCTGGTGCCCGAGAGCCTGGAGCGGGCCATCAAGGCCGGTTGCATCGTCGCCGGGGATGCCCGGGAGGCGGTCACCGGCTGCGATGTCGCCATCAGCATGCTGCCGGCCGGGGATCATGTGCGCGGGCTCTGGTTGTCAGAGGGGGGCGGCCAGGATCTGTTGGGGACCTTGTCGGCGGGGGCCCTGGTGATCGACTGCTCCACCATAGACGTGGCTTCGGCCCGCGCTGTGGGGGCTGCGGCCAAGGCGCGGGGCATCCGCTTCCTCGATGCCCCCGTCTCCGGCGGGGTGGCAGGCGCCGCGGCGGGCACCCTGACCTTTATCGTCGGTGGCGAGAGCGCCGATTTCGAGGCGGCCAAACCCATCCTGGCTAGCATGGGGCAGAACCTGTTCCATGCCGGGGCGCTCGGGGCGGGGCAGATCGCCAAGATGTGCAACAACATGCTGCTCGCCATCCACATGGCGGGCACCGCAGAGGCCCTGGCGCTTGGGGTCAAGGAGGGGCTGGATCCGGGCGTGCTCTCCACCATCATGGGCAAGAGCTCGGGCAACAACTGGAGCCTGGAGCGCTACAACCCCTGGCCCGGGGTGATGGAGAATACCCCCGCATCCCGCAACTATGAGGGGGGCTTTATGACCCGGCTGATGGTCAAAGACCTGGGGCTCGCGATGGCGCTGGCCGAGCACGCCCACAGCGCCGTGCCCATGGGGGCGCTGGCCCGCAACCTCTTTAACCTGCACGCAAGCCAGGGCCAGGAGAGCAAGGATTTCTCCAGTATCCTGGCGTTGTATCTCGGTAAAGATCAGGGTGAGAAGTGAGAGCGCTGGCCTCCCATCATTCTCTTTAACCTGCACGCAAGCCAGGGTCAGGAGAGCAAGGATTTCTCCAGTATCCTCGAGCTCTATCGGGACAAGACAGATCCGGGTTAAGCGCCGCTATCAAGCTTTTTACGCGATAGTCTTTTACTCGACAGTCACCGGCCATCTCATCAGGAGCATTCATGGACATTCATAACAGAGTCATTGCCATCACGGGGGCGGGACGGGGGCTCGGCCGCGCCATCGCCCTGCGTCTGGCCAGCCAGGGGGCCATATTGGCCCTGATCGACGTCAACCGCGCCGATCTGGAGGTGACCGAGGCCGAGGTGCGCAGCCGGGATGGTCGCTGCGCCCTGTTCGTCTGCAACGTGGCGAGTGAGCCCGAGGTGGAGGCGACCTTTGCCGCCATGGAGGAGCAGCTCGGCGCCCTGCATGGCCTGGTCAACTGCGCCGGCATATTGCGGGACGGCATGCTCATCAAGGTGAAAGAGGGGGCGCTGGTGGAGAAGATGAGCCTGGCCCAGTGGCAGGCTGTCATCGACGTCAACCTCACCGGCACCTTCCTCTGCGGCCGCGAGGGGGCGGCCTTGATGGCGAAAGGGGGGCAGGGGGGGGTCATCATCAACATCTCCTCCATCGCCCGCGCCGGCAATATAGGCCAGAGCAACTATGCCGCCAGCAAGGCGGGGGTGGCCTCATTGGTGGTGACCTGGGGGCGGGAGCTGGCCCGTCACGGCATCCGGGTGATGGGCATAGCCCCCGGGGTCTTTGCCACCGACATGACGGCGGCCATGAAGCCCGAGGCGATGGCCCGGATGCAGCAGGCCATTCCGGTCGGCGCCCTGGGGCAAGGGGAACAACTGGCCCAGACGGTGCAATTCATCTTCGCCAACGACTATCTGTCCGGGCGGATCATCGATCTCGACGGCGGCTTGCGACTCTAACCCCGGCGGCGATCCGCCCATGCCCCTTGCCACCGGCACAGGGGCATTTTTATGGCCGCTTTACCCAAAAGACCTGCCTGACACCCAGGGAGACCCGTTGCATGGGCATGCAGGGCTTCTTTGAAAAATAGGGCTGACATCATGGAAAAACGTGAAAGATCAACGGGTCTTTCTGAATTTGAACCAGCTCACAGGCCGGGTGAGTGAGTGCTGTAGAATTGCGCGCGGTCAAGGCGGTGCATGATTGGCACTGCGAAGGATTGCGGTCGGAATAGTCATGCAATATAGTTGCCGCCTTTTTCACGGGGTACGGATTTATCGCCCCTCCCATGTCGCGCGCTGTATGAATACGGATGCTCAGCCGCCGCTTAATAAAACAGGTTTGAGATGGACAAGAAACTAGGGCTCGGCGCCCTCATTTCGCTGGTGATCGGCTCCATGGTCGGTGCCGGGGTCTTCAGTCTGCCACAAAACATCGCAGCGCACGCCAGCGCCGGGGCCGTCGCCCTGGGGTGGGCCATCACCGGTCTTGGCATGATCTGCCTCGCCCTGGTCTACCAGAACCTCTCCATGCGCCGCCCGGATCTCGACGGGGGCATCTTCAGTTACGCCAAGGCCGGTTTCGGTGATTTCGTCGGTTTCAACGCCGCCTGGGGCTACTGGCTGTGCCAGCTGCTGGCCAACGTCTCCTACGCCATAGTGGTGTTCAGCGCCCTGAGCTACTTCTTCGACACCCCGGACAGGGTCATCTTCGGTGACGGCAACACCCCGGTCGCCATCACCCTCGCGTCTCTCCTCATCTGGTCGGTGCACGCCCTGGTGCTGCGCGGCATCCAGGTGGCGGCCCTGGTGAACATAGTCACCACCATCGCCAAGATGGTGCCCCTCATCGTCTTCTGCGTCGCCGTCCTGCTCGCCTTCAACATGGAGACCTTCACCCTGGACATCTGGGGGCAGGGCAACACCGAGCTGGGCTCGGTGATGGATCAGGTCAAGTCCACCATGAAGGTGACGCTCTGGGTCTTCATCGGCATCGAGGGGGCCGTGGTGGTCTCCGCTCGTGCCCGTCACCGCAAGGACGTGGGCCGTGCCACCGTACTGGCGCTGCTCGGCGCCCTGGCGCTCTACGTCATGGTGACCCTGTTTTCGCTAGGGGTGATGAACCAGCCGCAACTGGCGGCCCTGAAGAATCCCTCCACCGCCATGATCCTGGAAGCCGTGGTCGGCCCCTGGGGCGCCTGGCTCATCAACATCGGACTGGTGATCTCCGTGATGGGGGCCCTGCTGAGCTGGACCGTGCTGGCGGCGGAAGTACCCTATATCGCGGGCAAGACAGGGGTCTTCCCGGCCTGGTTTGCCAAGGAGAACAAGAACGGCTCCCCCCAGGTGTCGCTCTGGTGCTCCACCTGCCTGGTGCAGGTTTTCCTCATCATCATCTACTTCCAGAGCAGCACCTACCTGGCGCTGGTGAACATCGCCACCTCGGCGGCCCTGGTGCCTTACGTCTTCTCCGGCGCCTATGGCCTCAAGCTGGCGCTGCAGGGCACCACCTACGAGCACCAGCCCCATCAGCGCAAGCGTGATCTGCTGCTGGCCCTGGTGGCAACCGTCTACGGCTGCTGGCTGGTCTATGCCGCCGGGGTGGAGTACCTGCTGCTGGTGGCCCTGCTCTACAGCCCGGGGATCTTCATCTACTGGAAGGCGCGCCAGCACCATGGCCTGCGCAGCCTCAACCGGCTGGAGCGGGGGATGACGGCGGCCCTGCTCGGTTGCGCCGTGCTGGCCTTCTACAAGGTGATGGACGGTACCATTCCCCTGCATTAATCGGCACAATAACGAGATGGCGCAACGCCATCTCTTTTTTTATGGGCAATGGCGGTCAAGTTGACCGCCATTTAGCTATATAAGGAATTTTTATGCTGTTTGTGGGTTATCTGGTGTTGGGAGCCTTCGCGGGCATGCTGGCGGGACTGTTCGGGATCGGCGGCGGGCTCATCATAGTGCCTGTGCTGGTGCTGAGCTTTCATGCCCAGGGGGTGGCCCCGGAGATCATTACCCACCTCGCCCTCGGTACTTCTCTGCCCACCATGATCTTCACCGGCTTCAGCTCCCTGCGGGCCCACCAGGAGGCGGGGGCGGTCGACTGGGTGATGATACGGCGCCTGGGGGCCGGCATGCTCATCGGCGCCTGGCTCGGCGGCCTGACCGCCAGCCAGCTCAGCGCCAGCACCCTCAACATCATCATCGGCTGCTTCGCCTGGACCATGGCGCTGCAGATGGGGCTCAACCTCAAGCCCAGGGCGGAGCGCCACATGCCAGGGCCGGTCGGCACCGGCATCGCGGGCACCATCATCGGCTGGCTCTCGGCGCTGTTTGGCATAGGAGGGGGCTCCATGACGGTGCCTTATCTCAGCTGGAACTCGGTGCCCATGCGCAACGCCGTGGCGGCCTCCGCCGCCTGCAGCATGCCCATCGCCCTGGCGGGCAGCCTGAGCTACCTCTATGCCGGCTGGGGCCATGCCGGCTTGCCCGAGTGGAGTGTCGGCTACATCTATCTGCCGGCCCTGCTTGGCATAGTGCTGACCAGCACCCAGTTTGCCCGCGTCGGCGCCAGGCTGGCCCATCGCCTCTCCCCCAAACGGCTCAAGCAGGCGTTCGCCCTGCTGATGCTGCTGGTGGGCGCCAAATTCATGCTGTTTAGCTGATCCATTCGGCAGATTGTTGAAAAATAAGGCGAACGGTTCGCCTCCTGGCAGAAAGCCATTGCATTGGCAGGCCAGTTTGCCTATTCTCCTCGCCGGTGGTCCCATTGGTCCTCTCGCATTGATAACTCGTCAACCTGGTCAGGACCGGAAGGTAGCAGCCAAGGCGGGGGACTCGAGTGCCGGGATGTGGCTGGTGGGGCCACCACCTGTTTCTGCAATTCAATAAGTTAGCTTCCTAAAGCCCTTGGTCATCCACTTTGTGTGGACGACGAGGAGCTCATCGATGAATCTCTGGCTCAGTCCCCACGGCATCTGGTATTACCGGAAAGTCACCACGCTCCCCTGTGGTCGTCGTAAAGAGATCAAAAAATCCCTGCATACCCGAGACAAGCTTACGGCACGAAGCAAGGTTGCCCAGTTGCTTGCCTGTGTGCGTTCCAGAGCTCAGCCAGTCGTGCAATCCGCAAGCGAGCCAGAGAACCCTCAACCTCAGTCGCACATCAAGCCTGCTGTTCCGGCGGCCAAACCGCTTGCTCCGCTCTTGTCGGTCTTGAGTGACCGCTATCTGAAAGAGAAGGCCCTCTCCTGGGCACCGAAAGAGCTCAGCAACCAGAAGAACTACATCGGCTGCTTCATCAAGGCGCTGGGTGATAGACCGGCCGCTGACTATGGGAAAGCGGATGTGGTCAAGTTCAAGGAGGGCCTGCTGAACTCCGGCAAGAGCCCGACCACCATCAACAAGTATCTCCAGAAGCTCTCCCTGCTGTTTAACTGGCTGGCTAACCATCAGGATGGGGTCATCAACCACTTCGCCGGATTGAAGCTACAGCGAGCCAAGGAGGTGAACTCACGAAGTGGGTACACAGCGGAAGAACGTCGCAAGTTTATCGGGTGGGCTAAGCAGCAAGAGCCCCACCGTAGGTGGATTGCTCTGCTGGGTCTGTTCACCGGAGCTCGTGCCAACGAAATCTGTCAGCTCTATGCCGATGATGTGCAACAGGTTGACGGTATATGGTGCCTGAATATTCGCAGTGGACGGCCAGACCAGAAACTCAAGACGGCCAATAGTGCTCGTCTCGTTCCTCTCCATCGGCACCTTCTCCAGAGCGGTTTCATCGAGTTTGTGAAGGGGAGGATAGGGGGACGCATCTTCCCTGAGCTTCCCCATCGACAGGACAGTTACAGCCACCTGTGGGGGCAGTGGTTTAGCCGCCATCGCCCCGTCGACAAGGACTTCCACAGCCTGCGGCATACCGTGGGGGCAGCACTCAAAGATCACGGAGTGCCATTGCAGTATGCGGCGGCGATCTTGGGTCACACCAACGGGGCGATCAGCTATGACCGATACGGTGGGGATGTCTCGCTGGAGAAGCTCAGCGAGGTGATAGAAGCGGCCCTCTCATCCTTTGCTGATGCCGGATAAAAGGAGGGATGGGTCTGCCGATCTGCTGAAATTTTGGCAGATTTAAGAACTTTTTCTACGAGATTTCATACAGAAAAAGTTCTATAAAATGCTGAAATTTCTGCAGATTGACTGCTTGGTTTGGGCCCTTTGCTTTTGTTGGCGGGGAAAGCAGGGAAATCAAAAACGGCAGAGGGGCCCGCAGGCCCCCCATTCGTCATACAGTGTAGTTCGCTCCTGTTTCCGGCTGCTCCCTACGGACTGAGACCGTCATGTCAGCCATCTCGCTATCGAGCAGGGTCAACCCGATGATGGTGTCCTTGCTGTTATAGCGGGGGATCAGATAGCCCTTTTCTAGCAGCTTCTTCTTGAGGGCCAGCTTCTTCATGGCCCATTCACCGTTCTGCTGTGCCCATCGGCTGTAGACCGCGTAGACCTCGCTCATGGGCACTTTGGCCCCTGCTCTGGCCTGGGTGCACTCTTCAAGGAAGCAGCCAACCATATCTGACTCGGCACGGTAGGTCTCGACATCCTGCTTGAGACGAGCAGGAATCGATGCCTTGAGCCTCTGCTCTTGCCACATCTGGCAGCCCTGGATGGCCCAGTTCAGAATGCCGGGCATCTCGGCCCGCAGCTTCTCCATCAGCATTGGGTCCAGCTGTTCCTTCGTGAAGGAGGCATTGAAGGGCAGCATCAGCATCCGACGCCACATACCATTGCTGGTATCGCGGATCTCGGGCTTGTGGTTGCCCACCATCACCAGAGAGAAGGTTGGACGGAACTCCATCTCCTTCTTGGCGTAGGGAGCACGAGCGACAATCACGTCATCCCCCGTCATGGCCTTCACCAAGTTCTCATCCATACGGGCCCCCTCTGGCAGCTCGTTGGCGACCACCAGACGTGCATCCACCAGCTTGGTCAGGGACGGGTTTGGACCAGTATTGCCGTTGCGGTTGAACAGCAAGACGTTACTGTTGATCTGCCGACTGAACTCCCCCAGCAACTGCTGAATGATCGACATGAAGGTACTCTTGCCGTTACAGCCGCCCCCGTGGAGGAAGAACAGGAGCTGTTCGTCAGTGCGGCCTGTGATCCAGTAGCCCACACAACGTTGCAGGAAGGCCGCATACTCGGCATTACCACAGCAGATCTCGTCGATGAACTGCTCCCATCGCTGGCAGACAGCAGCTGGGTCATAGGCCACCGGGCTATGGTGGGTCATCATGAATGCCCGTCTCGGTGCCAACAGGCGACCCGACTTCAGGTCGATGACACCGTTCGCCGTGCCCAACAGCATCGGATTGGCGTTCAGCTCGTGCAGTCTTGCCGTCATCATCGGCTTGGCCAGCTCCAGCATGTTCTGAATGCCTGCTCGGTTAAGGCTGCTAGAACCGTGTCTGAGCACCGAATATGCCCAAGACAGCTCCTCTTTCTTGCACGCCTGCTTGATCAACATCTGTCCGATTTCCTGGATCTCTTTGCCCACGGTTTGAGCAAGGATCATGGGCGTCAAGTCATTCTGGGTCCAGTGCGTACCATCGAAGTGGATGAAGCCACCTAACTCAGGGACGAACTTCAGGTTATGCCCGTGCATCTGCACGAACCGTTCAGCGTTGGCTGAATCGTTGAGCTCGTTTTCAAAGATGGCAGTACGTGGCATGACCTTGACTACTTCCGGCTGCTGATCATCGTCCTGAACGGCTTCGGCTTCGGCTTCGGCTTCGGCTTCGGCTTCGGCTTCGGCTTCGGCTTCGGCTTCGGCTTCGGCCTCAGCCACAGGCTCAACTAGGGTGAATGCCGCCACCAGTTCGGCCAGAGGCAAGGGGTTGTCGCCATGCAGGTATTCGTCGATGTCCTTGACGCTATCCGGCAGCTTTACTTGGGTCAGTTTGAGACCGAGTTGGGCCACCTTTGAGCGGTACTTGTCGCCCGCGTCATCAGTGTCGAAGAAGGTGACAACATCACTGTCAGCCAGCTCACGCTTCAACCACTCCAGCTGGGTCTGTGACAGCGTGCCAATGCTAGCCAGCACAGGGCCCGGCCAACCGGCATCCACCAGCGACAGGCGGTCATTCTCCCCTTCTACCAGGGCGACAGGGCCGGGGGCATTCAGACACTCTTCCCCGTAGAACTGCACCCCGTTAAGCCAACAGGCGCTCGGCAGTTGGTACTGGTGCTGCTTATTTGGGTCCTTGAAAGTGAAGCGGCTGACTTGTCCGTTGCGGTCGAAGTGCGGGAACACATAGACACCGCTCGGGAAGTAGTCACGAAGCAGATCTGGGGCATCGTTGCGAAGCTTGACCAGACCGGAGGCCAGTCGCTCCTCTTGGCTGAACCCTGCATCCTTCAGAACCTTGTTCAGGCCACCGGAGAAGCCGATATCCAGCCCCGCCAGCACCTCCTCAGAGTGGCCACGCCGCTCCATCAGTTCGTCTACATCCAGACGGGACTGATAGTGACTAGCTGCGAGATTGAAGAGTTCTTGCAGGCGAGCAGGTGGGGCCGTGTAGATCGGCTGCTCCAGCTTCACCACTTTGCGAACGGTTGGGGTGACTGCCAGTTCTCCCAGCAGGAGCAGACGAGCAGCATCAGATGCCTTGTCGGCTTGACCGCACTTGACGACTAGATCGAACACGTCGCCTCTTTCCTCGCAACTGAAGCAGTGGAAGCTATCGTCGTCAGGATAGAGGGTGAAGCAGTCGTTATGGCCACATAGTGGGCAACTGGCATCGTCCAGTCGATAGGTGTTGGAGCCGACTTTCTTTACGTCTTGCCCGGTCAGGGCCGAGGCGACATCCATGATGGGGAACTGCTCTTTGATGGCAGCAAAGTCGATAGTCAGGGAGTGGCCTGCATCGGCCAGGGCAAATTCAAGGTCAAACTTGGTGGATTGAGACATGATGTCTCTCCTCTTAGATGACCGCTGCTGTGGAACTAAAATTAGGTTGTGTGTGTTCCAAGCGGCGGTAATCAGATCGGGTAACAGCGCCCCCCGTGGGCCTATGGCGTGAGCCAAGGTGCGATGTGCGGGGGCGTCTGCCCGCCGACAACCCCGACTATACGGATCGGCAGAAGCAATACAACCCCTCTTTTTTCCTCCCCAAGGTCCCATTTCGAGTTTTCGTTGTGAACAACGCAAAAACGGCTATTCATGAAATATTCTAATGATTGACAACAGGTGATGTAGTGACATTCCTTGCTAAGTTGATAGCTGGCCTCCGCCCCCGCCAAATAGGTGGGATATGAGGTCTGCCGATCTGCTGAAATTTTGGCAGATTTAAGAACTTTTTCTACGAAGTCTCACACAGAAAAAGTTCTATAAATAGCTGAAATTTCGGCAGATTGAGCACCCTAATTGGCCCCTTTGCCCTTGTTGGCGGGCCAAACGGGAAAATCAAAAACGGCAGATTTTCACAGCCAGCACCGAGGCCACGACTGGAGGCCAGATGCTGTGATAGGATCACGCTATTTCGAGCGTCCCACGGGGTTTCCATGACAACCAATATCTCATCCCTTGCCAACCTTATCTGGTCGGTGGCTGACCTCCTGCGAGGTGATTTCAAACAGTCCCAGTATGGCCGCATCATCCTGCCATTCACCGTGTTACGTCGTCTTGAGTGCGTACTGGCCCCGACCCGTGACAAGGTGCTGGCCACCGCCGAGAGCACCAAGGCCATGCCCGAGCTGGCCCGCCATAAGCTGCTGCTCAATGCCGCCGGGCAGAGCTTCTACAACACCGCCAAGCTCACCCTGAACAACCTTGGCGAGAAGCAGATTGGCGATAACCTGGATGCCTATGTGCGGGGCTTTTCCCGTGAGGCATTCGAGGTGTTCGAGCACTTCAACTTTGCCGCCAGCATCGATCTGCTGGAAGATGCCGACCTGCTCTACAAGGTGGTTCGCAACTTCGCCAACGTCGATCTCTCCCCCGAAACCGTCGACAACTACCACATGGGTCTGGTGTTCGAGGAGCTGATCCGCAAGTTTGCCGAGAGCTCCAACGAGACCGCCGGTGAGCACTTCACCCCCCGTGACATCGTCCGCCTGACCACCTCCCTGGTGTTTGCCGCCGATGACGAGGCCCTGACGACTGCGGGCGTAGTGCGGACCATCTATGACCCCACGGCGGGCACCGGTGGTTTTCTCTCCTGCGGCATGGAGTACCTGCACGAGCTGAACCCCGCCGCTCGTCTGGCCACCTTCGGGCAGGAGCTCAACCCCGAGTCGTTTGCCATCTGTAAGGCCGACATGCTGATCAAGGGGCAGGACATCAGCAACATCAAGCTCGGCAATACCCTCTCTGACGACCAGTTGCCGACTGATCGGTTCGATTACTGCCTCTCCAACCCGCCATTCGGGGTGGACTGGAAGAAGGTCGAGAAGCAGGTACGAGACGAACACCTGCTAAAGGGCCACAGTGGCCGCTTTGGGGCGGGTCTGCCCCGTGTCTCTGACGGCTCACTCTTGTTCCTGCAACATCTTATCGCCAAGATGAAGCCGGAAGGTTCCCGCATCGGCATCATCCTCAACGGCTCCCCGCTCTTTACTGGTGGGGCAGGCAGCGGCGAGAGCGAGATCCGCCGCTACATCCTGGAGCATGACCTGCTCGATACCCTGGTGGCCCTGCCCACCGATATGTTTTACAACACTGGCATCGCCACCTATATCTGGGTACTGTCGAACCACAAACCGGCCGAGCGTAAGGGCAAGGTACTGCTCATTAACGCCAGCGACTTGCACAGCCCGATGCGAAAATCCTTGGGCTCCAAGCGTAAGCAATTGAGCGACGAGGCTATTGAGCAAATCGTCCGCCTTGCCAGCCGTTATGAAGAAGGGCCCATCGCCAAGATCTTCCCCACCACCGCCTTCGGTTATCGCCGTATCACGGTGGAGCGGCCGCTGAAACTTGCATTCTATCCGCAGGATGCCGAGCGGCTCGCTAGCCTCACTGCCGACAAGGGCTGGGACAAGCTCGATGGCACTTTGCAGTCCGCCATCCTGACTGCCTTGGGTCAGTTCGCTGAGGCCAAGTTGCTCTCTCGCGACAAATTCAAAAAGCAACTGACCAAGCTGCTAGGTGAGGTCAAGCTGCCAGCCCCAGCCTTTAAGCTGTTGGTGAGCCATCTGGGTGAGCAGGACGACGCCGCCGAAGTGTGTAAAACCAAGGGCGAGCAGGAGGCTAATGCGGATCTGCGGGATAACGAAAATGTGCCGCTGGGGGAAGACATTCATGAATATCTCAAGCGTGAGGTGTTACCCCATGTGCCGGATGCCTGGATTGACACCAGCAAAACCGACCCGCTCGATGGGCAGGTCGGCATCGTCGGTTATGAGATCCCCTTTAACCGCCACTTCTACCAGTACCAGCCGCCCCGCGAGCTGGCAGCGATCGATGCCGATCTCGATGCAGTGGCCAAGGAGATTATGCAGTTGTTGGCGGAGGTGCATTCATGAGTCAGGCAGTGGCAACTCAGCAGCAGAAACTGATAGGAAGGTATCGTCCCTATCCGGAATATAAGGATTCGGGGGTAATTTGGTCAGGTTTTATACCGTCACATTGGGAGCCGATTCGTTTCAAGCATGTGTTTGTTGAAAAGCCAAAAACATCGAACATTGAATTACCTGCTGGCTCAATCAGTTTTGGGCAAGTTGTATTCAAAGATGAAGAGAAACTAGCGGAAGAAACAAAGGCTTCATATCAAGAGGTTAAGGTTGGTGAATTTTTAGTCAACCCCCTTAACTTGAACTTTGACTTAAAAAGCTTGCGAACAGCGTTATCAGAAATTGATGTAGTGGTAAGCACTGGCTACATCGTTTTGCAATGCTACAGACAACTAGAAGCTAGATATGCCCGCTGGCTTTTACATGAATTTGATGTTGCTCATATGAAATCACTTGGGGCAGGGGTGAGGCAAACTATTGGTTTTAACGATATCGGTAACAGCTACTTCTGCATGCCTCGGTTGGAAGAACAACTTACTATCGCCGCCTTCCTAGACCACGAAACTTCCCGAATTGATCGGCTGATTGCCCAGCAGCAGCGGCTGATCGAACTGCTTAAAGAAAAGCGGCAGGCGGTGATCTCCCACGCCGTCACCAAGGGACTGAACCCCAATGCCCCCATGAAAGACTCCGGCGTCGAGTGGCTCGGCCAAGTGCCGGAGCATTGGGTGGTTGGCCCAATTAAATACACCCTCCAATCGAAAAAAGGAGCTTGCAAAGCAGGCCCCTTTGGAAGTCATCTTACTAATGCTGATATGACAGGGTCAGATGTAAAGGTAATCACTCAGCGGAACGTCATTGATGATGACATGGAGGTGGGGGACTCATATATCAGTTCAGACAAGTACAAAGAGCTGCGAGCGTTTACTATCCAAAAAGGCGATATATTGGTTACGACGCGTGGGACTATTGGCCGGACGGCACTTTTTCAGCAAGAGTACACCGCGATCCTTCACCCATGCTTAATCAGACTGCAGGCGGACGGTGCGATACTCATACCCGAATGGCTGTCACTACTTATCCAAGAAAGTGGCTATGTGGTGGAGCAAATTCTGATTAAGAGTAATGCTACCACAATTGAGGTTATCTACAGCGAAAGCCTTTTAAATGTTGACATCGCTTATCCCCCGAGCGAATCAGAGCAAATTGACGTTCTCGATTTCATCAATTGCCAAAAGATGAAGTTTCAACATCTGATCTCGGCAGCAGGAAGAGCAATTTCTCTTATGCAAGAACGCCGCATCGCACTTATCTCCGCCGCCGTCACCGGCAAGATCGATCTGCGTGGCTGGACACAGCCTGCCGAAGAGGTGGCCGCATGACGCTAACGGGGTTGGCGTGCTACGACTTTGTCAGCCAACTGGCAGCCTTGCCGTTTGTCGAGGCGATCTGGCTGTTTGGTTCACGGGCCCGTGGCGACCACCGTGAGCGTTCCGATATCGATCTCGCCATCGAGTGCCCCGGTGCCTGCGAGGCGCAATGGCAGCAGGTGTTGGCGATCATCGATGAGGCCGATACCCTGCTCCCTATCGATTGTGTGCGACTCGATGAGGAGTCGCCCCAGAGCCCGCTGTATCAGGCCATCCTGTGTGACAGGGTGCCGCTCTACCGTCGAATGACGCCTTAAGGATGTGTTATGAGTCTGGATCTGAATCTGGTTGCCCTTGGCAACGCCCTCAAACGCCTCGCCGAATCCCTGAGCTATGACGCGAGCCAACCGCTGGTGGTCGATGCCAGCATCCAACGCTTCGAGTTCTGTATCGAACTGACCTGGAAGACCCTGAAAAAGGCGCTGGCCGCAGAAGGGATTGAGGCCAATACCCCCCGTGAGTGCATGAGCCAGGCCTATGCGGCCCACTGGCTGGCCGATGAGACGGTCTGGTTGTCGATGCTCAAAGATCGCAACCTGACCTCGCATACCTACAAGGAAGATCTTGCGGTCGAGATCTATAGCCGTCTGCCGGGGCATCTGGCGGCGATGCAGTCGCTTTATCAGGTACTGCTGGCCCGAGGGGGTCAGCCATGAGCCTGGACCTCAGTTTGGATAACAAAGCACGGGAAAAAGCCTTTCAGGACCATATCATCGAGCAACTGGTCGCATCAGGTTGGTTGGTCGGTGAGTCGGCACGCTATGACAAAGAGCGAGCCCTCTACCCGGAAGATGTGATCGCCTATGTGCAGGAGAGCCAGCCAGAGGGGTGGCAGAAATACTGCAAGACCTACGGTGAGGAGCCCGAACGTCACCTGCTTAACGCCGTGGTCAGGGCCCTTGAGAGCGATGAGCGGGGCACCTTGTGGTTACTCCGTCATCAAGTAGAGGACAGAGGGCATCGGCTGGCAGTGGCCACCTTCAAGCCCGACCATGACCTTAACCCAGAGCTGGTTGAGCGGTATGCCAAGAACCGGCTGCGGGTGGTGCCGGAGCTGGTCTACAGCCCCCATGGCTATGATGGACGACTCGATCTCACTCTGTTTCTCAACGGCATACCGGTGGCAACGCTGGAGCTCAAGTCTTGCTTCAAACAGAGCCTGGAGAACGCCAAGCAGCAGTACCGCTTCGACCGCCCACTGGTGACGGCGGGCAAGCGTGAGCCCTTGCTGGCTTTTCGTCGCGGAGCACTGGTGCACTTTGCCGTCAATCAGTTTGAGGTGGCGATGACCACTCGGCTGGCCGGAGCAGATACCTTCTTCTTGCCGTTCAACCGTGGCACCGCCAAGGGCGGGGCAGGGAACGATCAGCCTGAGACAGGCTATGCCAGCGAGTACCTATGGCAGGAGATTTTCGCGCCCGAGACCTTCCTCAATATTCTGGGTCGCTATCTACATCTGCAGGTGAAGCACGAAGAGGACGCTCTGGGCCGCCTCAAGAAGAAAGAGACGATGATTTTCCCCCGCTATCACCAGTGGAAGGTGGTGGAGACGCTGCTTGCAACGTTGAGCCAAGAAGGGAGCGGCCAGAAGTACCTGATCCAGCACTCGGCGGGCTCTGGCAAGTCGAACTCTATCGCCTGGTTGACCCATCAGCTCGCATCGCTGCGGCGTGACACCGATGCCGGAGAGAGTGAGAAGCTATTCAATTCCGTCATCGTCGTCACCGACCGGACCGTGCTCGATAGCCAGTTGCAGGAGACCATCGCTCAGTTCGATCACGCATCCGGGGTGATCTCCCGCATTAATCGGGAAGAGGGGGATGGCAGCAAATCTGCTCAGTTGGCCGAGGCACTGACCAACGGCACTCCCATCATTATCGTCACCATTCAGACCTTCCCCCATGTGCTCAAGGCGATTCAGGAGAGCTCCAGCCTGAAGGCCAGCCGCTTTGCGGTGGTGGCCGACGAGGCTCACTCCAGCCAGACCGGCAAGACTGCCCGTCAGCTGCGTGAGGTGTTGATGGCCGAGCAGTTGAATGATGAAGAAGAGCTCTCGGCCGAGGATGTGATGAACCTGACCTTGGCTGCCCGTGGCGGCAGCCAGAACATCAGCTACTTCGCCTTCACTGCTACCCCGAAGGCCAAGACGCTGGAGCTGTTCGGTCGCCCGCCCAAGCCCCATCTGCCCATTTCTGATGAGAACAAACCCGAGCCATTCCATGTCTACACCATGCGCCAGGCGATCGAGGAGGGGTTCATCCTTGACGTGCTGCGGAACTACACCAGCTACCAACTGGCCTATAAGCTGGCGATGGAGAGCGAAGCGGCTGATGCAGAAGTGGACAGCAAGAAGGCCAAGCGCAAGCTATCCCAGTGGGTCCGGCTGCACCCGCACAACATTGGCCAGAAAGTGCAGGTAATTGTCGAGCACTTCCGCCAGCACGTTGCACCGCTGCTGGCCGGGCAAGCCAAGGCGATGGTGGTGACCAGCAGCCGGATGGAGGCGGTCCGCTACAAGCTGGCGTTCGACAAATACGTTAAGGACCAAGGCTATCAAGCCATTCGGGCCATGGTGGCCTTCTCGGGCGACATCGAGGACGAGGGGCAGACGTGGAACGAGCGGAACATGAACCCGGAGCTGAAGGGCCGGGACATGCGTAAGGCGTTCGATACGGCTGACTATCAGGTGATGCTGGTGGCCAACAAGTTCCAGACCGGGTTCGATCAGCCCAAGCTGTGTGCCATGTATGTGGACAAGAAGCTGACCGGGGTGGACTGCATCCAGACCCTCTCGCGGCTCAACCGCACCTATCCGGGCAAGGAGAGTACCTATGTGCTCGACTTCGTGAACGACCCGCAGGATGTGCTGGAAGAGTTCCAAAAGTATTACGAAACCGCCACGCTGGATTCAGTGTCGGACCCGAACCTTATCTATGACCTGTTCCACAAGCTCAAGGGCGAAGGGATCTTCACCTGGCCCGAGGTGGTAGCGTTTACCGATGCCTACTTCGACCCCAAACGGGGGGCCGATGCCTTCTTGCGGCACGCCGTTCCGGCCAGAGATCGCTTCGCCAAGCGTTACCGGCTGGCCATCGATGCTATTCGGGAGTGCCGGACCCAGCTCAAGTGGCTGATCGAACAGGGCGGCTCAGGGAGTGATCAGGCCAACGCCGAGCGGCGGTTGAAAGAGGCCGGGGAAGCCCGTTCGGTGTTGGAGCTGTTCAAGAAGAACCTCAACGGCTATGTGCGGTTCTACGAGTTTGTCTCCCAGATCACCCCCTTCGACGATTACGACATGGAGCGGCTGTGTGTCTTTGCACGCCACCTGCTGCCCCTGCTGCGGGAAGAGGTGTTGGATGAAGAGCAAGTAGACCTTTCATCGGTGATGCTGAGCCACTACCACCTTAAGGCCAAGCGGACACAGGATCTGCAACTCAAAGAGAATGCGGCCGGTTATGGGCTGGAGGGGATCGCCTCCCTCGGCAGCGCCAAGCCGAAAGAGGAGAAGAAGGATTTCCTCTCCGAACTGCTGGCTCGGATGAACGATCTGTTTGGCCTGGAAGTGACTGATGGGGACAAGCTCGACTGGGTGCAGGGGATGGTCAGCAAGCTAAGCGAGAACGGCCCCCTGATGGAGCAGGTCCGCAATAACCCACGGGAATCGATTCTGCATGGCGATTTCCCGAATGCGGTGGATGAAGCCGTCATCGGGCGAATGGAAACCCAGCAGGGCATGTCGCTGACGTACCTCTCTCACCCCGATAAGGCCAGGGCATTGCAGAATATGCTGCTGGACTTGCTGCTCGAGGGGTTGGCTGGCCATCAGTCATTACGGACACAGAGCCAGTAGGCGTTTGCTGGAGAGGCATGTCAGGGTTGACGTGCTCCTTCAGCAGGGACAACGAGACCGAGCACAAGAAGTGGGAACCTGCACGAGAAACCCATCTGGGGCAGGTCGAGTCGGTCTGCCGATCTGCTGAAATTTTGGCAGATTTAAGAACTTTTTCTACGAGATTTCATACAGAAAAAGTTCTATAAAATGCTGAAATTTCAGCAGATTGAACATCCTAAATGGCCCCTTTGCCTTTGATGGCGGGCAAAAGGGCCAGATTCAAAATCAGCAGATATTAGCCTTGCGGGTTCCGCAGTGGACGCCAGACGTATCCTGATAGCTCTTTGGCATTTGCCGGGGGCAGAGTATGCAGATCATCTGCTTCGAAACCGAAATGGTTCATCATCTCTGACAGGGAGTAGCAGAGTTGATCTCCTTCCGCTTGACTGAAGGTGCCGTCATAGCGCTGGATGAAGTTCGGGGTGAAGCTCTCACCTGTTGTGCAGACCGGCAGCGTCTGTATCTTGAGATCTTCTGGCCCACCTTCTGTAATCTTGACGGCGTACCCGAGCAATGGGTAACGCTCAAGGGTCGTTTCTCCGTTGTCGTTTGGTTCGACAATGATGTAACCGTACTCACTGGGCTGAGCGGGGATAAAATGAGTAGTTGCCACTGGTGTTCTCCTTCACACAAAACGAGACGATATTGCTAAAAAATGGTCTCAAGTGAGTTTTAATTCCTCTTTTTTGACCACGAGTGGAAACATATCGCGTCATAAAAGGGAAAACCGTGAAATCCGTCTAAAAATTTCTAAGAGGGCTCATAGGTGAATGTGGGCCCCTGCACCCCTTATACCAGTTCCGTTCGGATTCAATAACAACCAAGCCCCCTGGCATAAGTAACTCGTGTACCCAAACGACGCGAGGTTACTGTTATGTCACAACACTATGATGATCAACCCGGACAGGGCGATCACATCATCAATCAGGCATTGGCCATTCTGGAGAGCCGACAGCGGCATCTGGGCCACGCCTTCACTCAGCCCAAAGCGGCAGCAGACTTCCTTCGGCTCAAGATGGGGGAGTACGAGCGGGAAGTGTTCGCCGTCATGCTGCTCGACAATCAACACCGACTGCTCGATTACCAGGAGCTGTTCTTCGGCACCATCAATGCAGGCACCGTTCACCCCCGTGAGGTGGTCAAGGCGGCCCTTAACAGAAACGCCGCTGCGGTCATTCTGGCCCACAACCACCCCTCCGGTATGGTCGACCCCTCGGACGCCGACAAGGCTGTCACTGTTCGTCTCAAGGATCTGCTTGAGATGGTAGACGTGCGAGTGCTCGACCACTTTGTGGTGGGACAGCACGACATCGTCTCGTTTGCCGATAGGGGGTTGCTATGACCCCATCCAAACCGCTACAGGCTTTGTTCACCAAGATCATCGGCAGCTACCCCGACGCCACCGCCCTGACCCTCAACTTCCGCAGTCACGATTATTCCGCCGACACCGGTGGTTACCGTCCGGTCGAAATCCGTCTGGAGAAACGGGCTGGCAGCTGGGGGATGGCCTACGTTACTGAGTTCACTTACCTCGGTGGCGAGCTGGTCAAGGATCTCGATTTTGACTTCAACGCCGGGCTGGCATCACAGCTCTGGAGTGGAGAGCGGCCACTGGCCACCACCATGGACCTCTACCGGCTCTGGGAGAGGAACTTTCTCGACTATCACCGGATGGAGGTCTACCGCCTGAAGATAACCCCTGAGTAATCGCCATGAATGACTTCATGAAAACCTTGCTGCTGGACGCCTTGAAGGCAGCCCTGACGGCATTTGCGTCGGTCATCGTCAACGCGATGATGGCCCGCTACATGCCGCCACACTTCTACAACATGAACGAAGAGGACTACCCATGAACAAAATGATCCTGACCTCGGTGACTCTGGTTGCCATTGCAGGGGGAACCCTGATGATCCGCCTAATCGCCCGTGACAAGGCTCACGCTGAGGAGCTGGCCAAGGTATTACGGATGCCTGGCGGGTCGACGCGTCATTGAGATCCCCTGGTCGGCACCCTGCATGACCAATAGATAGAGCAGCCAGAGCATCTGGTTGACTACCCCTGCGGGCCCTCCATCACGGAGCGGCCCGTTTTCATTTGTATCACTGGCTCAGGTCAATAGACCAAGCCCGTGTGACGCGAGCGAAAGTGCCACTTTTTGCCGGTCATATGGGTTCCTTTCGACCTTCTGACCGGTCGCGTCAGTGTACCTTGCCCTATTGACCAGGAGGAGACCATGGCACTGGTGGGATATGCACGTGTCAGCACTGTGGGGCAGAGCCTGGATGCCCAGCTTCAGGCACTGGCCGAGTGCAGCAAGATATTTCAGGAGAAGGTGAGCGGGGCCAAGGATGATCGCCCGCAGCTCTCGTTGATGCTGGATTTTGTTCGTGAGGGAGACGTGGTGATGGTGACCAAGCTGGATCGCTTGGCTCGCAACACTCGCCACCTGTTGGAGATCTCGGAGTACCTGCACGCTAAACGGGTTGCTCTGAGGATTTTGAATCTGGGTATCGATACCTCGACACCGACCGGAAAACTGATGCTAACCATGATCGGTGCCATCGCCACGTTTGAGCGGGAGCTGATGCTGGAGCGACAGGCAGAAGGGATTGAGCTGGCTAGGCAGCGTGGGGTCTATAAGGGCCGCAAACCGACAGCCATGGCGAAGGGAGACGAGGTGCAAGCATTGGCAGCAAGGGGGCTCGCCAAGGCCGAAATCGCACGCAGGACGGGGATCAGTCTCTCCAGCGTGCAGCGTATCTTACGTGGTGGGGGATAAATTCAATGAAATCATGATTATAGAAAGAAAAAATATCATGAAATCGGTATCAATCACAAAAATCAATTCCCAGACTCTTTAGTATCCCGCTTTTGTATAGGCTATTGAGTCGCGTTGAGTCAATAGAGAACAAGGAGAAACTGATGACAGTTCGTTCGTTAATTAGTGTAGGGGTAAGTCTGGCTCTGGTAGCTTGTGGCGGCGGTGGAGGTGATGGTGGGTCTGATACCCAACCCGTCACCAAGACGGCTATTCAGGGCAAGGCCATCGACGGCTATGTGCAAGGGGCAACCGCCTATCTGGATTTGAACTTCAACCGCCAGTTGGATGAGGGGGAACCCAACGCGGTGACTTCTAACACCGGCGATTATCGGCTAGAACTCACCGAAGCTCAGGAGGAGTGTGCCCAATACGTACCCTTAGTGGTCGATGTTCCGGTGGGAGCGGTTGATTTGGATCTGGGGCCGGTCGAGCAGGCTTACCAGATGGTATTGCCGCCGAAGTTCACGCCTATCACGCAAGACGATTTCTATCATGTAACTCCACTGACCACGGTTTTGTGGAGTGCTGTCGAGAAAGAGCTGGCTGCGGGGGGATCTCTGACTTGCCAGAGTGTGATGGCCGATCAGCTAAAGCGTGAGCAGCTGATGAACTCGTTGAAACAATCGGTTGATCGGGTTGTGTCCCACTACAACATTCCTGAGCAGAAGCTGTTTGATGACTTCATCGCTACCGGTGATAGTGCGACAGCCACCAAGGCTCAAGAGATCGTCCGTGGTTTGCAGAAATCGTTCAGTGCCAGCGAAGAGTTAAAACGTGCTCATCCTGATGCGTTCTATGCCTATGTGGATTACCACCAAGGGGACTATAGAGACCACAATAATGCCTATCCGCAGGCTTGGTATCGTGATCAGGGGATCTATTGGGCCAACAAGAGCCGGACTGAGCTGGTCAAGGTCAGCGATGATTTCAGTGAAGACGTCAGAACCATCATCTATGGCGAAAAGACCAATGTTGCAGGCAAGGGATACAGCTACAGCAATAGCTACGAGTTTGAATCTCGTGGTGGTGATGATGCCCCCTACTCCTGTGACATTAAGGAAACCATTTCCACGACGGCAGATGGGAAGGAGTATGAGCTGGTGAACTTGGCCGGAGGTGAGGCAGGCATCTTTGCCGACTGCATCCCTGAGAGTTTGGCTGGAGCGATTACTGGCCGCTATGCGACGGTCGGTTACAAGGATGCCGAAGCTGACTATGGCAGCCAGTTTGTCTATTTCCTCGGTGGCTCTAACAGCTTCCCCTTCCTGAACGATTGGGTAGGGATGGCGGATGATCATGCAACCCGCAACATGAGCGAACTGGTCGCTGCCTTTGAGAAACTACCGTACCGCTATGATGACAAGACGCCGGAGCCGGATGCTGGTGCTTGGTTCAAGAAGCAGACCGTGACTGACAGCAACAAGGTCACCACCACTATCAGCTATGACAACCAAGGGCGTTACCGCAAGTTCACCGTCTTTGCTGATGGGACGCACAAAGAAGAGTGCGGCACTGATGGTATTGCGTGGGGATCATGTGGCAACTAATGATCCAAAAGGAGCCTGCGACCGGGCTCCTTTTTACTGACATCTGACACGATTATTTTTTACTTTCATCGCTACCTTTATCTTTATCCTCATCTAGGTGATGGCCCAAGGCACCACCGACACCACCGCCAATACTTCCTCCAATTACAGCGCCCGGAAGTCCCGCAAGTACGCTACCTAGTACAGCAAACAAACCTGCTCCAGCCCCGGCAAACTTCCCAACATTAGCATGGTCAGATGATCTTTTGGCCATATTGCACTCCCTAAATGCTTGATGTTTGACCGATGGTTAGTCTAGCAGGGTTTTGGCTAAGTCCAATTTGGGGTATGAGAAGATGATTAAATGCTCTTTCCGAATTGATTTATCTAGGGGCGGGCGGGTAGGATTACCCCCGTTTGTTACCAATTTAAGCATGTCCACTTGATGTGGATGACCGTACTTCCGGCGGGTTCTCGCTTGTTGAGGTTTCAGAACACTGTGATGGAAATCAGTTCCATCCCTAAGTGCCTGATTTATTTGGGCTCGCATTGATAACCCGTCGACCTGGTCAGGACCGGAAGGTAGCAGCCAAGGCGGGGGACTCGAGTGCCGGGATGTGGCTGGTGGGGCCACCACCTGTTTCTGCCATTCCCGTTTAAGATCAGTAACTTAGCTTGTTGAAGGCAAGCTGTTTGTGTATCACTGTCACACAAACTGGCACACAATCCTCATAGGGGGTGCCATGTACTTATTGATTAGAAACGGCATTTACTACTACCAACGAGTGACCATGTGTAATGGTCGTTGTCAGACCTTCCGTAAATCCCTCAAAACAAGAGACAGGGCAAAAGCTCAGCTCTTAGCGCTCCAAATTCACTTCAATCATTCCAGCCCTGTGCAGCAAGCTGCATGCATCTCCGATGCTGCTTGCCGTGATGTCATGTCTAAACCCGTTGGGTTTGAAGCTGAAGCATCAACGACACAACATCCCCCGCTAAACGGGCACGTTCACATCCCTGCTTGCACCGGCAGCCCCTCTGGGGTCGAGTCCCCCGCTGTACCTTCTGAACACAATCAAATTCAGCCAGACCAAGAAGAAAAGTTTTCCGGTCACGTAGAGTCATACATTGCTGAAAAGCAATTGTCATGGGCTCTGAATCGCCCCTACTTTCCTAGACACCTCAAGAGCCTCAAACTGAGGTCATTCAGGAGGTGTTATGAGCAAGCACAGCTACCAGACACAGAGACGGCGGGTTCACACCGAGTCAAATCTTGAAGATGGAGGTGGCTTTTTGCGCCTCGGCAATCAAGGCGTCAATGACAATGCGTTGCCGTGGTTTCAAATATCGGGAGCGAGGCCATACCGCATGGATTGGCATCTCCGCTCCCGCATATTCATCCAGTACTGTCACCAGCGCATGGGTGGCGAGGTGTTCGTGGATAAGCCAGGTGGGTAACTGGGACAACCCCATCCCATCCAGCGTTGCGGCCACCATGGCATCCCCATCGCTGAATCGATAGCGACCCCTTATCACCTGCGAAAACGTGTCGCCATTCGGGCGGCGCAACAACCAGGTCGGTTGCGTGCTGCGCTGACTGCCGAGGATACAGTCGTGCTCGGCGAGCTCTGCAGGCAGGCGCGGTCTACCTTTGCGCGCCAGGTATTCCGGGCTGGCACAGACGACCAGTCTCTGGCATCCCAGTTGCCGGGCAACCAAATCAGCGTCGTCTTCCATTGACCCGATCCGCACCACCAGATCGACGCCCTCGTCGATGAGATTGATCCGTTTCTCGCTAAAGGCGACGGCCAGATCCAGATGGGGGTGCTGTTTGGCCAATTCGAGCAGGACGGGCATCACATGGCGACGGCCAAAGGCGGCCGGAAGGTGGACATTCAGGCGCCCGGAGACCTGGCGGCTGCCTGCAATCACTCCCTGCTCCAGGCTGTCTATTTCGTCCAGGATGGCAATCCAGCCGTCGAAGTAACGCTGGCCTTCCGGGGTCGGGGTCAGACTGCGGGTGGTGCGATGCAGCAATTTGGTGCCGAGCTTCTGCTCCAGCCGGGTTACGCTCTTGCCAACGGCGGAACCGGTCAATCCCAACCGGTCACCCGCCGCGGTAAAGGTGCCTGTCCGCAGTGTCTCGACAAACTCCACGACCCCCAAAAAGATCGTCTCGCTCTGTTTCATTGTGGAATTAAATGACTAAATGAGTGGAATATGAACTCTATTATGTTTTTTTTGATAGTCAATATACTGGCCGTCAATCACCTCGTCCTTGTGTCGGCGTGTTATCGGTGCCGTGGAGGCACTATCTGAGAACCAGCCGTCTTGGCTGGTTGCTTTCAACCCCTTAGCCAGAGGATCAGCATGACTGACAAACTTGATATGGAGCGCGTCAACGCCCTGTTGGATCGCGAAGAGATCCGCGCCCTACGCCTGCACTACAGCCAGCTTCTGGATGGCAATCAGGCCGATCGCCTAGGAGAGGTCTTTACCGAGGATGCCGAAGTGCGGGTGACCGTCGGTACCATGAAAGGGTTGGCCGAGATAACGCAAAGCCTCAAAGAGGCCTATCACGTCTTTGATACCCAGCAGCGCGAGCACTTTCCTTTCATGCACGCGGTGACCAATCACGACATTACCCTGATCGATGAGAGCATGGCCAGCGGCAGTTGCTACCTGCTGGATCTGGTGACAGACCGGGACGCCATGCAGCACCCCTTCTTGCTGCTGGGACGCTACCTGGATCGGTATGTCCGCGTGCAGGGGCAATGGCGCATTGCCAGCAGTGTGCTGGATGTGGTCTGGCCTGAACCGTCTAACGGATAGGACACGGCAGACACATCAACGTCATCAAGGTGGTTACATGACAGACAAGAAAAGAACGCTGCCGGACAGCTTTCATCGTGTGTTTGGCGAGACGCAGCTGACGGTGGGGTTGTTGACCCCGGTAGAAGCGTATCCGGACACTCCTTTTCCCTCTTTAACCGATCATGGGAGTCTGGTCCAGCGAGCGGAGGAGGCCGGTTTTGCCAGTATCTGGCTGCGGGATGTCCCATTCTATGACCCTAACTTTGGCGATGCCGCCCAAGTCGTGGATCCCTTCGTCTATGCGGGCTATCTGGCTGCCATTACTCGACAGATCACCCTGGGGTCGGCGGGAATTGTATTGCCGTTGAGAGATCCCATCTCGGTGGCCAAGCAATCCGCATCGACCGACTTGCTGACCGCGGGACGCTTCATCTTGGGGGTGTCCACCGGGGATCGCGCGGCGGAATACCCGGCTTTTGGCATCGACTTTGCCGAACGTGCCGAACGCTTTCAGGAGTCGGTGGAGATGATCAAACGGCTACAGCAGGAGCATTTTCCATCTCAGGCATCCCGTCATTATGGGACCCTGTCCGGCACCCTTGATCTGCATCCCAAGCCCAGGTGCGGGAGTCTGCCTATGGTCGCGGTGGGCCGTGCCCGCCAGTCTATCGCGTGGTTGGCGAAGAACATGGATGCCTGGATCTGGTCCGTGGATGAGGACAGTGCCATCACCGGCATTCTCTCGGCGTTGGCGGAGGAGGCGGGAGACAAGCCATCACCCAAATATGGTTATGCCACCTTCTTTGATCTGGATGCCAACCCCGATGCGCCCTATCAGCGCTATTACAACGTGGTACGGATCGGTCGCAAGGCATTGATCGAGCGACTGTTACGGCACCAGGCGCTGGGCGTGAGCCATGTCGCGCTTAACCTCAAGCCCTCACGACGGGAGGCCAGGGCAGTGATCGACGAGATGGGGGAACATGTGCTACCGGCGCTTGCTCGCCCGTGAGCTCAAGGATGATTCATCCCGCCCGCCGCGCGTACTCGATGAATGCCTTCAACTTGGACGGTTGATCATGCCGGCTGGGGTAGTACAGAGAGAAGCCTGGAAAGGTCGGCGAGAACGGTGCCAGGACTCGCGTCAGGCGCTTTGCCTTGATGTGTGGCAGGGCCAGCTGCTCAAAGGTGTAGGCGATCCCGACGCCTTCCAGTGCCGCCTCCGTACTGAACAGGGTGTCCGTGATGGTCAGGTTGCCCTTGACCTCGTACTCGACGATTTCCTCATTCACCTTGAACTCCCATTTGTGGATCGCGCCTGTTCCGGCGAAGCGGAAGCGGATGCAGTTGTGCTGCACGAGGTCGTCCGGATGGCTGGGCGCGGGGAAGCGCGCGAGATAATCAGGAGAGGCGACGATGGCGACTGTGATGGGGCCGCCAAGGGGAAGGGAGACCATGTCCTTGTGCAGATCTTCTCCCATGCGAATGCCCGCATCGAAACCCCGCTCGACGATGTCGACGAAGCCTTCGTCATTGGTCAGTTCAAGTTTCACGTTCGGATGCTCACGAAGGAAACCTGCCAACAGCGGTTGCAACACCATTGAGGTCGAAATGCGTGCGGCATTGATGCGCAATGTGCCGGTGGGTCCGCCCTGCAGGACGTTCAGCTCTTCACCCGCCACAATGACCTGACCGAGTGCCGGGCCGATGCGGGCAAGATAGTCCTCCCCAGCCTCCGTCAGGCTCACGCTGCGGGTCGTGCGATTGAGCAGGCGTACGCCGAGACGCGCTTCCAGCTGCCTGATCGCCTGGCTCAGCGCCGAAGGCGATACCTCCAGTTCGGCAGACGCGGCAGTGAAGCCGCGATGCTCCGCGACTTTCCAAAAGGCCATCAGGCCGTCGAGTTGATTGAGTTTCATATCTTGAAGCATAACTTCATATGGTGTGCAGGATTAAGCTATTTTTCTGCACTAATACGGCGCCTATAGTTGCCTTCACCGTGAAGGAGGCACCCATGAAAATCAATCCGCAAGATTGCCATGCCCTCGGGCCTCTTTCCCTCAGGTGTCAGCGTGATGGACCCCACGACGCCGAAACCAACATGCAAGTGAGAAGGCGCATCAGACCATTGATTATTGAGGAAAAGAAGACGATGAAAAACGTATTGATCATCAACGCACATCAGTTTTTTGAAGGCATCTCCGGCGGCAAGCTGAACAGCACCCTGGCAGGCGTCATCAGGCAAGAGATGGCAGCGCGCGGCTATGGGGTGAAGGAGACATATATAGAGCAGGGCTACGACGTTCAGGGCGAGGTCGACAAGCATCTGTGGGCAGATATCATCATCCTGCAATCGCCGGTCTTCTGGTTCGGCATGCCGTGGATCTACAAGAAGTATGTCGATGAGGTATTTACCGCGGGCATGTTCCAGCAGCGCTTCCTGTCGGGTGATGGCAGGACGCGCGAGGATCCGCGCAAGCAATATGGCTCTGGCGGCAAGATGCATGGCAAGCAGTACATGCTGTCGCTGACCTGGAATGCGCCGAGGGCGGCATTTGGCGATGCTGGGCAGATGTTGTTCGAGGGCAAGACGGTGGATGACGTCTTCGTCAGCAACACGGCCAACTACAGGTTCTGTGGCGTAGAGGTGTTGCCCTCCTTCTCGTGCTTCGATGTGATGAAGCAGCCGGATGTTGCAGGGGCTATTGAAGAGTTGCGTGGCCATCTGGATGCCATCCTTGATCCCGTGGCGAGCCCCCAGCCTCAGGTGCAGAGCAAGATGGACGAGGCACTCACATCTCCTTGACGACGTCGGATACTGGTCGACAACGAGGTGACGGTGACCGCTCAGTGGCTGGGCGTTCACCGTCTGCCTTGGCCTGTGATGTGCGATGAGCTGTCGCCACCAGTGACTACCGTACTGGCCAACCTCGCCAACCTCGCCAACCCCCTGCCACCCGGCGTATGCGTCAAGGATCTCGAAGGCTCAACAGGCGTCTCCTGGCCGACGACCAGGTTGTCATTGGCGTCGAAGTAAAGCCCGGGTCAGTCAACCAGGCTCCTTGGGCTGATGCTGGAAATATCCTGGGGCACCCTTGCGTCACCGTGAGCCCGCCTATCTTTCGTGGAGGGCTCCTCGTCAGTCAGTCGTCGCCTGGTACTCCGGTCTTGGTGACAGCTCGATCACCGGCTTATCGCCCCTTATCCGGGCATTGCATCCCCGACTCCCCGAGCATGGGCAAGGCGCAGCTCCTCGGCGCCGAGCACGAACTCCGGGCTGTCGGTGAGGCGCTCGACCGCCAGATCGATGAAGCGACGTACCCGGGCGGGCTGGGCCGCACGGCTGCCGTAGTAGAGAAACAGGCTGTACATGTCTGTCATGTGGTCGAGCAGCAGGGGAACCAGGCGGCCGGCCCGGATGTGCGCCGCCGCCGTCGGCCCGGCGATCTGGCCTATCACTTCCCCCGCCAGCACGGCGCCCAGCTCCACCGTCTCGTCATTGGTGGATATCGCCGGACGAACGAGATGGTCCTGCACGCTCTCACCAAGCCTTACATGCCAGGGAATAAGGTGGCCGGTGCCGGCATGACGAAACACGCTGCAGCGGTGCACGCCCAGATCGTGCAGCGTGTGCGGCACCCCATGTTTGCGCAGATAGGTGGGGGAGGCGCAGATGATGAGCTGCAAGGGAAACAGGCGGCGTGCGATCAGCCCATCCTGTGGCGAGAGACCGATCCGCAAACCCACATCGACCCGCTCCTCCACCCAGTTGCCGATGCGGTCATCGAGCTGTACATCGGGCTGGACCTCGGGGTAGAGCCGGCAGTACTCGTCCAGCACTGGGCCGATGATCATCTGCGCGACCGAGCGGGGCCCCACGATCCGCAGTGGGCCGGCGAATGCTTCCCGGGTCTGCCTCGCGGCCGACAGGGCCTGTTGCAGGCCCAGCAGGGCGGGTTGGGCTGCCTCCAGGAAGCGTTGGCCCTCTTCGGTCAGCGACATGCTGCGGGTGGTGCGATGGAACAGCCTCACCCCGAGATAGGTCTCCAGCTGCCTCAGTGCCTTGCTGGCGGCCTGAGGGGAGATCTGCTGGGCCTCGGCGGCCTTGCTGAGGCTGCCCAGTTCCACCGTGCGCACGAAGGTGGTGATGGATCTCAATTCGCTGATCATGCTCTTTCTCGTCGATTTACATCATTTAGTTGTAACTGATTCATCCATTTGCCGTCTAGTTCGATGTTTGTTGCCCATTTATAGTTCAGTCCATCGAGATGCCACCCGGCATGCCCCCAGACAGCGAGACGAGCAAGATGGACAATTTCAGCTTTTACAACCCGACCCGGATCGAGTTCGGCACCGGCAAGGAGCGCCTCATCGGCGAGATCCTGGCCCAGCACGGCATCAAGAAGGTGCTGCTGGCCTATGGCAGCGATCGCATCAAGGGCGATGGCCTCTTTGCTACCGTGAGCGCCAGCCTGGGCGAGCAGGGGATCCCGTTCGTGGAATGCGGCGGCATCGTCAGCAACCCGCTCATCTCCAAGGTGCGTGATGCCATCGCCCTGGCACGGGAGCAGGGGGTCGACGCCATCCTCAGCGTCGGCGGCGGCTCCGTGCTCGACAGCGCCAAGGCCATTGCCGCAGGCAGCCTCTATCAGGGGGATGTCTGGGATCTGTTCGTCGGCAAGGGGCAGATCGAGGCGGCGCTGCCGGTGTTTGCCATCCTGACCCTGGCTGCCACCGGCAGCGAGATGAACAGCGGCGCCGTGGTGACCAATGATGACACCAAAGAGAAGTTCGCCATCAACTCGGTGCACACCTTCCCCAGGGTCTCCATCGTCAATCCGGCGCTGATGCAGACGGTCTCTCGCGACTATCTGGTCTACTCGGCGGCGGACATCATAGCCCACTCCATCGAGGGCTACTTCACTGCCAAGGTGCAGCCGACAATCCAGTCCCGCCTGGTGGAGTCCGTCATCGCCACCGTGCTGGAGACCACGGAGCAGTTGCTGGCAGACCCCGAAAATTACAACGCCCGCGCCGAGTTCGCCTGGGCGGCGACCCTGGCATTAAACGGCCTGACCTATGCGGGGACGTCGGGCTTTGGTTACCCCAACCACATGATCGAACACGCGCTCTCCGCCCTGTTCAATGTGCCCCATGGCGCAGGCCTGTCGGTGGTGATGCCCGCCTGGATGAAGTGGTACCAGGGCCAGAATCCGGCTCAGTTCGAGCGCTTCGCCCAGCAGCTGTTCGGCTTGAAAACCGCCGAGGAAGGCATTGCCGCCCTGGAGACATGGTTCGACAAGATTGGCACGCCGACCCGCCTCTCCCAGCTCGGCATCACGGAGGCGGACCTGCCCGCCATCCTGGAGAACCTCAAGGGCAACGCCCGCTGGTTTGGTCTGGCCGAGACCTACACCCAGGAGGTGCTGGCCAGCATCCTTCGCAATGCCATATGAGTGGCGGTGCCTGCCGCTCCGGCGTCAGGAGCGAGCCGCGAGTCGCCAACCATCACACCAGGCGGGTGCCAGGCACCCACACCATGGCGCTTTCCCAGGAGAGCGCCTTCCAGGAAAAGGGATCCATCATGCAAACACGTACTTTGGGTAACAGCGGGCTGACGGTGTCGGCCATCGGTCTGGGCTGCATGGGGCTGAGCTTTGGCTATGGCCCGGCCACGGACAAGGGGCAGGCCATCAACCTTATCCGCCGCGCCCATGAACTGGGAGTGACCTTCTTCGACACCGCCGAGGCCTATGGCCCTGGCGATAACGAACTGCTGCTGGGGGAGGCGCTGGCCCCGTTCCGGGACAAGGTGGTGATCGCCACCAAGTTCGGTTTCAAGAACGGCAAGGTGCCCGATGGGCTGGACAGCCGGCCGGAGAATATCCGCGCCGTGGCCGAGGCCTCCCTGCGCCGGCTCAACACCGATGTGATCGATCTCTTCTATCAGCACCGCGTCGATCCCGATGTCCCCATGGAAGAGGTGGCTGGCACAGTGCGAGACCTTATCCAGGAGGGCAAGGTGCGCCACTTCGGTCTGTCCGAGGCCGGTGTCGACTCCATTCGTCGTGCCCACGCCGTGCAGCCGGTGGCGGCGCTGCAGAGCGAATACTCCCTCTGGTGGCGCGAACCGGAGCAGGCCATTCTGCCGCTGCTGGAGGAGCTGGGCATCGGCTTTGTGCCGTTCAGCCCCCTCGGCAAGGGCTTCCTGACCGGGGCCATCAAGGCCGATACCCGATTCGATGATGCGGATTTTCGCAACCAGGTCCCACGTTTTGCCGAGGCGGCGCGCCAGGCCAACCAGCATCTGGTGGAGGTCTTGAGCGACCTTGCGGCCAGCAAGGGGGTGACCTCTGCCCAGATCGCGATCGCCTGGTCGCTGGCACAAAAGCCCTGGATCGCCCCCATACCCGGCACCACCAAGCTGCATCGGCTCGAGGAGAACCTGGGCGCAGCCCGGGTGGCACTGAGCGCCACCGATCTGGGAGACATCCAGCGTGCCCTGGCCGGGATCAAGGTGGAGGGGGATCGCTATCCGTCACACCTGCAGAAGAACGTGGGTCGCTAAGGCAGGATCCTCAACAGGAGTCTCATGAATGCAGAACCCCTCTGTACTCTCTCGCGCCGTCCCCAGGGGCCGGCGCGCTCTCTGGTTGCTAACAGGAGCCGTGATGGCAGGCATTATCTCCTATGTACTGAAACCGGGTCTGCCAGCGCACCCTGACTCTTCCCAGTATCAGGGGGGTCGGTTCAGCAATGTCGTGGCACTGCCGCAGCGCAGCACCTGGGAAGGGGTCCGGCTCTGGTGGGATTTTCTGTTCGCCAAGCCTGAGGGCACAGTGCCGGATAGCGCCATCCCGGTGCAGGCCATGACCCGGGAGGGGCTGATGGCTGCCCCGGACAACAACGTGTGGCGCCTCGGCCACTCCAGTCTGCTGTTCAAATGGCAGGGCAAGTTCTGGCTGACGGATCCCGTGTTCAGCGAGCGCGCCTCGCCGGTGCAGTGGTTCGGTCCCAAACGCTGGCATGCGCCGCCCATCACCCTGGATGCGCTGCCCCCCATAGAGGCGGTGATCCTCTCCCACGATCACTACGACCACCTCGATCATGACGCCATCCTGGCGCTGCAAGAGAAGGTCGGCCACTTCATCACGCCGCTCGGGGTGGGGGCGCGCCTGGTTGCCTGGGGTGTCCCCCAGCACAAGGTCAGGGAGCTGGATTGGTGGCAGCAGACCCGGGTCGGCGGCATCGAATTCATCGCCACCCCGGCCCAGCACTTCTCCGGCCGTGGCCTTGGGGATGGCAACCAGACCCTGTGGGCCTCCTGGGTCATTCGTGGGGAGGGAGCCACTCTCTTCTTCAGCGGTGACAGCGGCTACTTCGACGGCTTCAAGGAGATCGGCAGGCGCTACGGCCCGTTCGACATGGCCTTCCTCGAGACCGGGGCCTACGACAAGCGCTGGGAGTACGTGCACATGTTGCCGGCGCAGACGGCGCAGGCGTTTCACGATCTGCGCGGGCAGTGGCTCTATCCAGTGCACAACGGCACCTTCGATCTGGCCATGCACCAGTGGGATGACCCCCTCGAGCAGATAGTCCGGCTGGCCGCCGAGCAGCAGATCCCATTGACCACCCCGATGATGGGCGAGCCCCTGAACGTGCTGGCCCCCCACGAGGGCAGCGCCTGGTGGCGCGAGTGACACATTTTTAATACGCAGGAGTCGACAATGAACCCAATATCCGCCACCACGCTCGCCGCCGCCATGGCGCTCGGCCAGGCCGAGGCAAAGGAGCAGACGATACAGGTATTTTCCCCGGGGCAGGTGCCTGCAACCCAGGGTGCCAGCGAGTTCTTCGTCGGGGATGTCTATGTGGATCAGCGCTATCAGGGCACGGCGCCCGCCGCTATCTCCGGTGGTCTGGTCAGCTTCACGCCGGGGGCGCGCACCGCCTGGCATACCCATCCTCTGGGCCAGACCCTCTATGTGGTCAGTGGGGTGGGGCGGGTACAGATGGCGGGAGGTCCTATCCGGGAAATCCGGCCAGGGGACCTGGTGTGGATCCCGGCTGGGGTGAAGCATTGGCACGGTGCGGCGCCAGATACCCCCATGACCCACCTGGCGCTGGCAGAACAGCAGGATGGCAAGGTGGTGACCTGGCTTGAGCAGGTGAGCGAGGGTGATTATCGCGCCGCCGTCGCCGGGGGGCGGGATTGAGCATGCGGGGGAATAACAGTCAGCCCGCTGCCGGACCGGCACACCAAGGTAGCCTGCCCGAACGCGCTCATGCCCAGGAGCTCAGGATCCTGATCATCCTGAGCGCCTTGATGTCGTTTGCCTCCATTTCCACCGACATGTACCTGCCGGCGTTGCCGCAGCTGGTCCATGACTTGAACACCGACATGACCCAGATCGAGCTGACCATCTCGACCTTTCTGATCGGTTTCAGCCTGGGGCAGCTGTTCTGGGGGCCGGCGAGCGATCGCTATGGCCGGCGCTTGCCCATCATGCTCGGTATCGGACTCTTCATCCTGGGCTCGGTGGGTTGCGCCTTGGCCGAGACCGCCCCTCAGATGCTGGTGTGGCGCGTCATTCAGGCTCTGGGGGCTTGCGCCGGTCCCGTGCTGGCTCGGGCCATGGTCCGTGATCTCTATGCCAGGGAGCGGGCGGCCCAGATGCTGTCGACCCTGATCCTGATGATGGCGGTCGCGCCGCTGCTCGGGCCGCTGCTCGGGGGGCAACTGCTGCTGTACTGGTCCTGGCGAGGGATCTTCTGGGTGCTGGCCATCATGGGGGGCGTGGCCCTGATCGCCATGCGCTACCTGCCCGAAACCCTGGCACCGGCGAGCCGAAGCCAGGCGTCTCTGGCCGTGACAATGAAAGACTATGTCGCCCTGGCGATGGACGGACGGTTGCTGCGCTATGCCCTCGCCGGCGGCTTTTATTACGGCGGTTGCTATGCCTTTATCGCCGGAACCCCGTTTGCTTACGTCGATTACTACCAGGTGTCGGCGCAGGCCTATGGCCTGCTCTTTGGCGCCAATATCCTTGGGTTGATGGTGCTGAATTTCGTCAACACGCGCCTGGTGGCGAAATGGGGGCCCGAGCGCCTGTTTCGCTACGGTGCCTGGGCTGCTGCCGCCTCCGCTCTCTGGCTGGCCCTCGATGCCTGGTGGGGACTGGGTGGGGTCGCCGGGTTGGCCGTGCCCATCTTCTGCTACATGTCGGTCAGTGGCTTCATCGTCGCCAACTCGGTGGCCAGCGCCTTGGCGCTCTTCCCGAAGCAGGCGGGCGCGGCCTCCTCTCTGGTTGGCGCCATGCACTACGGCAGCGGGGTGTTCAGCGCTGCCCTGCTCGGCTGGTGCACCGATGGCACCCCCTGGACCATGGGCTGGATAGTGGCGGCAGGGGGAGTGGGCTGCCTCGTTTTTGCACTGTGGCGAAGCACCGAGCCCGAGGCGTCTTGCGAGCCGATGCCGCAACCCGAGCCGGTGCGATGAGAGCGCGATGCCTTCACGTCAATAACAGCAGGACCGGGTGCAAGTGGGGGCAGCATCAGATGGTGCCCCGGGAGGTGGCGGGTACAGTCTAAGGCCTGGCACCGACGCTTTATAAATGAGAGTGAACCTTACCCCACCAAGGGGGATGAATGAGAGAGGCTATATCATGGCTAAAAAAGAAGTGGTTGTGCTGGTTGGGGCCGGGTCCATTGGGCAAGCCATTGCAAGGCGGATAGGGGCAGGCAAGCATGTGGTACTGGCGGACATCAGCCAGAAAAATGCAGAGACAGCGGCCAAGACCCTGGAAGAGGCCGGTTTTGACACCAGCGTGCTGGTCGTGGACCTGTCGTCACGGGCGTCGATCATCGAGCTGGTGCAACATGCCCAGAACCATGGCACCGTCATGCAACTGATCAATGCGGCCGGTGTCTCCCCTTCCCAAGCCTCCGTGGAAACCATCCTCAAGGTTGACCTGTATGGCACTGCGGTCTTGCTGGAAGAGTTCGGCAAGATCATCGGCGAAGGGGGCTCAGGGATTGTCATTTCGTCCCAATCGGGGCACAGGCTCGGCAACATTCCCCCCGAGGAGAGCGAGAAACTTGCCATGACACCCACGGAGGAGCTACTGGCACTCCCGTTGATACAAGGCATCGACGATACCCTGAAAGCCTACCAATACTCCAAGCGCTGCAATGTGTTGCGGGTCATGTATGAGGCGACGGCCTGGGGCAAGCGTGGTGCCACCGTCAACTCGATCAGTCCAGGTATCATCATCACACCGCTGGCCAATGATGAACTGAAAGGACCCCGTGGCGAGGGGTACCGGACCATGCTGGGCCTGTGTCCCGCAGGCCGCGCGGGCACACCTGACGAGGTCGGGGATCTGGGGGAGTTCTTGATGAGTCACAAAGGACGCTTCATGACGGGGACCAACTTCCTGATCGATGGCGGCACCACCGCCAGCTACTGGTTCGGCGAACTCCAGTATTTGAAGACAACACACTAGGTTGACCGGGATGAGAGTTCCCCCGTGATCAAACACTCCCTGAGTAGATGATCTGGCGGCCAGGCGGCTCGAACCTTTCATCACCAAGGTGAAAGACATCGTCGCCTTCGTGCCTGGCAGCGGATCTGTCTCCTCTGGGATCCCTTTGTCGCGCCAGTCACACCACAGCGAAAGGAACATGAGATGAACACAGTCAGACTCAACAAGGGTATCGAGATGCCCCTGCTGGGCTTTGGAGTCTTCCAGATGACGGAGGCGGCAGAGTGCGAGCGCGCCGTCATCGAGGCCATAGACAGCGGCTATCGGCTGATCGATACCGCCGCCTCCTATCAGAATGAGACCCAGGTCGGGAACGGGATCAGGCAGAGCGGCATAGGGCGCCGCGAGCTCTTTGTCACCACCAAGCTCTGGCTGCAAGACGCCAGCTATGAGGGAGCCAAGGCGCAGTTCGAGCGCTCCTTGAATCGCCTGCAGCTCGATTATGTGGATCTCTATCTTATCCATCAGCCCTACGGGGATGTCCACGGCGCCTGGCGGGCAATGGAGGAGTTGCAGCAAGCCGGCAAGATCCGGGCAATTGGCGTCAGCAACTTCCAGCCGGATCGGCTGGCGGATCTCATGGCATTCAACAAGCTGGTGCCTGCCGTCAACCAGATAGAGGTGAACCCCTTCAATCAGCAGCTGCATGCCGCCCCCTGGATGCAGAGTCGACAGATACAGCCACAGGCATGGGCCCCCTTCGCGGAGGGCCGAAATGGTCTGTTCCAGCACCCGGTACTGACCGCCATCGGCGCGAAGCGGGGAAAGAGCGTGGGACAAGTGGTGTTGCGCTGGATCTTCCTGCGCGGCATAGCGTCGCTGGCCAAGTCGGTGCGCAAGGAGAGGATGAAGGAGAACCTCGATATCCTCGACTTCGAGCTCAGTCCGGATGAGATGGTGCAGATAGCTGCGCTGGATACGGCAACCAGCGCCTTCTTCTCTCACCGCGACCCCGCCAAGGTGGAGTGGCTGACCCAGCGCAAGCTTGACGTCTGACAAGGGCACAAGCGGCGCGCAATATGGCGGATATAAAACGCTTGAGAATAGCCGTTAACATCGGACTTTTTCATTCGCCCCGGCGTTCGTCAATTTTGGTATATCCAAGGGATATCTTGTGCTTTGTACTCCTTGCATCGACCCCGTAATCTCGGGGGCGTCATCACTTATTGCCAAGGAAACAGCCATGTTGAAAACCATATTTAAATTGACGCCGTTGGTTGCCGCCATCATTGCAGGATATGCCAATGCCGGGGAAACCATACGGCTGGGTATCATGAGCGGAGAGGATGAAGATGTGTGGGCCGTTGCGTCGGCACAGGCCAAAAAACAGGGGCTGGATATCGAGCTTATCAAGTTCAATGACTATATCTTGCCCAACGAGGCACTGGAAAATGGCGAAATAGACGCCAACGCATTCCAGCACAAACCTTATCTGGACAATCAGGTGAAGAGTCGCGGTTATCATATAGTGCCGGTCGGCAATACGGCGGTGTGGCCCATCGGGCTCTACTCGAAGAAATTCAATGCGGTCAGCGCCTTGCCGGAAGGGGCCATCATAGGGGTGCCCAACGATCCCAGCAATGAGGGGCGTGCGCTGCGGGTGCTGGCGTCGGCCGGCGTCATCAAGCTGCGTCCCGGCTCGGGCATATTGGCGACCACCACGGATATTATCGACAACCCCAAGAAATTGCAGATCAGGGAGCTGGATACCGGCATCATAGGGCGCTCAGTGGAGGATCTGGATGCCGCCGTGGTCAATACGGACTGGGCACTGAAATCCGGCTTGAGCCAGCAGCAACGTATTTATTCCGAGACGGCCAAAGAGAATCCTTACAATAATTTCATCGCGGTCAAAAGCGGCAATGAAAGCGCCCCCTGGGTGAAAACTCTGGTGGCATCCTATCAGAATGAGGCCGTCAAGGCGGCGCTGGACAAATACTATAAAGGGACGGCTATCCCCGCGTGGTAATTAATGGCCGGTGATCCATCACTAATGATTTATTGGTTATCGATGCTGCCTTCTATCGGGGCCGCCTTCTCGGAGTGCGGCCATTTTGCAAGACGACCCGGGCAGATGACAGACGTCGCCCTTGCAGACACAGACATGAGCAGGATGCACCATGAGGTTCCGTTATTTTCCCCGCAGTGAAGAAGCCAATGGCTGGGCCGCCATCTTGCCCGAGCGGCTTCCCAGCGCGCCTTTGCAGGGGGTGGTCCAGGGGGACTGGGTGGTGGTGGGGGCGGGTTATGCCGGGCTGGCCTTTGCCCATGCGCTGGCCGAGCATCAGCCACAGGCCCGTATAGTGCTGCTGGAGGCGGGTGTGGTGGGGGACAACGCCGCAGGGCGTAACTCGGGGTTCGCCATCGACTTGCCCCACAATATCGGCAGTGGCACCGCCGAGCTGGCCAAGGCCAGCCACTACCGGCAGTTGCTGAAAGGGGGGCTGGCCCAGCTGGCGCATTGGGTCAGCCGCTATCGCATCGATTGCGACTGGCAACAGAGCGGCAAATACCACTGCGCCGTCAAGGCAGGATCCGCCGGCTTGCTCAAGCAATACGCCCGCGAGCTGGATCTGCTGGACGAAGGCTATGAGTATCTGGAGGAGGCGGCGCTCTCGGCCCGCCTTGGTACCGGCTTCTACCACTCCGCCATCTATACCCCTAATACCGTGTTGCTCAATCCGGCCGCCCTGGTGCGGGGATTGGCCGACAAGCTGCCGGACAATGTGACCCTGTATGAACGCAGCCCGGCATTGCGGGTGGACAGCGCAGGCGGCGTTCGCATCACCACGCCCCATGGCGAGGTGGTAGCGGGCAAGGCCATGTTTGCCATCAATGGCGGTGCGGGTCAGCTGACCCCCTTTGCCGGCAAGCTCGCCTCCCTGGCGACTCATGCCACCCTGACCGAGCCGTTGACGCCCGAGCAGCGGGCCAGGCTGGGGGACATTGCCCCCTGGGGACTGACCCCGGTCAACGCCATCGTCGGCGCCACCTTTCGCTACACCCGGGATCACCGCATTCTGATCCGCCAGCATGTCGCTCATGCGCCGACGCTGCACAGCGATGGCGGGGCCAGGGAAGCCATAGTGCGGCGTCACCGCCAGCTGTTTCTGTCCCGCTTTCCCGAACTTGGGGAGCTGGCCTTCGCCCACAGCTGGTCCGGGCTCATCAGCGTGAGTCGCAACGGGGCGCCGTTGTGGGGCCAGTTCGGAGCAGATCTCTACGCTGCGTTGGGATGCAACGGTGCCGGGATCAGCAAGCAGACCATGGCGGGCAAGGCGCTGGCCGATCTGGTGTGCGGGGTAGAGAGCCCCTGGGGCGAGCAGATGCGCGCCCTGGGCACGGCAAACTATCTCCCGCCACGGCCCTTGCTGGATCTGGGGGTGCAGGGTTATCTCTGGAAGGAGCGGCTGCAGGGGGCGGGCGAATACTAGTGTCTGGCACCATAAAGGCGTGTTATCGCGGGGCCTGTGCCTGGGTTGATCGGGTGCAGGCCCCGCGATGTTGTCACTCAAGGGGGGCGACGGGGACCTGCCGCTTGAAGGGGGTGGCTTTATTGGCCTTGCGGTGTTCCGAGACCAGGATCAGCAGGCGCTGCAGGGCGATGAAGCAAAACAGCAGCAGGCCTATGATGATCTTGGTCCACCAGGAACTGAGGGTGCCGTCGAAGTTGATGTAGGTCTGGATCAACCCCTGGATCAATACCCCGAACAGGGAGCCGAAGACGGTGCCCACCCCGCCGCTCAGCAGGGTGCCGCCGATGACCACGGCGGCGATGGCATCGAGCTCCACCCCGACGGCGGCGAGTGGATAGCCCGCCGAGGTGTAGAGCGCAAATACGATGCCCGCCAGGGTGGCCAAGGTGGTGGAGAGCAGGTAGATGCGAATGGTGGTGTGGCGTACCGAGATCCCCATCAGGGCCGCCGAGGTGGCGTTGCCGCCGATGGCGTAGACGTTGTTGCCAAAGCGGGTGCGGTTGGCGAGCAGTATGCCAAGCACCACCACCGCCAGCATGATGAGGGCCAGCAGGCTCAAGCGCCCGCCTCCCGGTATCTTCCACGACAGGCTCGACAGGTAGGTGAAGCTGGGGTGATCGATGGGCAGGGACTGCTCCGAGATGAGGAAGCTGGCCCCCCGCAGGAAGAACATGCCCGCCAGTGTGATGATGAAGGCGGGGATCTTCAGGGTGTCGATGAGCCAGCCCATGAGGGCGCCAAAGCCCGCTCCAAGCACCAGCACCAGGGGGATGGCCAGCAGTGGACTGACCCCCAGATCCCCGATGAGTTTGGCCAGCAGCACGCCGGTGAAGGCGATGACGGCCCCCACCGAGAGATCTATGCCTCCCGAGAGGATGACGAAGGTCATGCCGACCGCCACTATGCCCAGAAACGCATTGTCCGTCAGTATGTTGCAGATGATGCGGGTGGACATGAAGGCGGGGAAGGAGGCCAGGCAGAGCAGATAGCCCAGCACGAAGACCATGATGGTCACCATCAGGGGGAGGTTGCGTTTAAACATGGCGAGTCCCTCGCTGGAACAGGTGGTTGAGGGCCGGCGACTGCATGACCAGCACCGCCAGCACCACCATGGCCTTGACGATCTGGTTCCACTGGGGCTGGTAGCCGGAGAGCAGGATCCCTGTGTTCACCCCCTGGATGATCAGTATGCCGATCAGGGAGAGGGCGAGGTTGAAGCGCCCCCCCATCAGGGAGGTGCCCCCTATCACCACCGCCAGGATGGCGTCCATCTCCAGCCAGAGCCCGGCGTTGTTGGCATCGGCACCGCGGATGTCGGCGGCGACTATCATGCCGGCGACGGCGGCCATGAGGCCGCTCAGCAGGTAGGTGGCGATCACCACCATGGGGGTGTTGAGCCCGGCGTTCTTGGCGGCCTTGATGTTGATCCCCACCGCCTCGATGAAGAGGCCGAGGGCGGTGCGCTTGGTCAGCAGCCAGAGCAGCAGCGCCATCCCCAGGGTGATGATGACGGGAGTGGGCAGATAGAAGAGGGCGCCGCTGCCGATCCAGGCCAGGGCCTCGTTGTTGAAGGTGATGATCTGCCCCTCTGTGATGAGCTGGGCTATGCCCCGGCCCGCCACCATGAGGATCAGGGTGGCGACTATGGGCTGGATCTTGAACACCGCCACCAGCAAGCCGTTCCACAGGCCGCACAGCAAGCCCACCCCAAGCACTGAGGCGACGATGACCGGCAGGCTGTGACCGCCGGTGGCCAGGCTGGCCATGGTGGCCCCGCTGATGGCCATCACGGCCCCCACCGACAGATCGATGCCGCCGGTGGCGATCACCAGCGTCATGCCGAGGGAGAGCAGGGCCACAGGGGCGCAGCGGTTGAGTATGTCGATGAGGCTGCCAAACAGCCGACCATCCTGGACATGGATGGCGAAGAAGTTGTCGGCAACCAGGGCGTTGATGAGCAGCACGCAGAGCAGGGCTGTGCACTGGGCCGTGCCCGTGGGCAGGGCTCTGCGGGGGCGCGCCGGCCCGCCAGGAAGGGGGAGGGTGGATGACGTCATATCAGGCCTCGCATGCAATGGCGTTCATGATGGCAGGGACGCTGAGGGCGTCCGTCGCAAGCTCTGCCACCTGTTTTCTGTCGCGCAGGACTATTACCCGATCGGCATAACCCACCAGCTCCTCGAGCTCAGAGGAGATGACCAGCAGGGCCAGCCCGTTGGCGCAGAGGGATTCGATGAGGCGGATGATCTCGGCATGGGCCCCCACATCTATGCCGCGGGTGGGTTCGTCCAGGATCAGGAACTGCGGCTTGGTGAGCAGCCAGCGGGCCAGCAACACCTTCTGCTGGTTCCCCCCTGACAGAAACTGGATGGGCTGCTCCGGCCCCGGGGTCTTGATGGCCAGCTGCTCGATGAGGCGGGCGGTGATCTCGTCCTGCTCCTTGCGGGGCAAGGGGCGCAGCCAGCCCCGCTGGGCTTGCAGGGCCAGCATCATGTTCTCGCGCACCGAGGCCGAGGCGATGATGCCGGCGCTCTTGCGATCCTCCGGGCAGAAGCCAAAACCGTTGGCGGCGGCCTGACGCGCACTGCGGATGGTCACCGGCTTGCCCCGCACCCGGCACTCGCCACTGTCCCTTGGCTCTATGCCGAACATCAGCTCGGCGGTCTCGGTGCGACCCGACCCGAGCAGGCCGGCCAGACCCACTATCTCCCCGGGCATGACGTCGAGACTGAAGGGGGCTATGACCCCGCGCTTGCCATAACCCCTGAACGACACCGTGGGCTGGTTGCTGCGCAGTGTCTTGCCCGCCCGCTTGAGGGCGTTTTCGTCAAGCTCGTGCCCCAGCATCATCTTGACCAGATCCAGTTGCGGCAGCGCGGCCGTGTCGCGGGTGCCGACCAGCTCGCCGTTGCGCAGCACTGTGATGCGATCGCTGATGGCGTAGACCTGATCGAGAAAATGGGTGATGAAGATGAGGCTCACCCCCTGATCTCGCAGGTTCCCCATGAGGGAGAAGAGCATCTGCACCTCGCTGGCATCCAGGCTGGCGGTGGGTTCATCGAGGATGAGGATCTTGGCCGACAGTGAGATGGCCCTGGCGATGGCCACTATCTGTTGCATGGCGACCGAATAGTGGCCGAGGGGCAGGGAGACATCCATCTCGAAGCCGTATCCCGCCATGATGGTCTGGGCCTGCCGGGCCATGGCGGCTCTGTCGATGAGCCCGAAACGGCGGGGCTCGTGGCCGATGAAGAGGTTGTCTGCCACCGACATGTTGGGCAGCAGGTTGACCTCCTGATAGACGGTGCCAATCCCCAGACGCTGGGCATGGGCTGTGTCCGTGGGGGAGATGGGGACGCCATCGAGTTCGATACGGCCCCCGTCGGGCTGATAGACGCCGGTGAGGGTCTTGACCAGGGTGGACTTGCCGGCGCCGTTCTCGCCGAGCAGCGCCATGATCTCCCCCCTTCGCAGGGAGAAGTCCACCTGATGCAGGGCACGCACCCCGGGAAAGGCCTTGCAGATCCCGCGGGCGTTCAACAGGACATCCTGAATGTTTTCTGACATGAATAGGGGCTCTCCGATATAAGACGCCATATCGCAACCCAGCCGATATGGCGTCTTATTCAACTGGCAGGCTCAGCGGGCGAGCGGCATTAATATCCCATGTCTTTTTTCAGCTCGAGCTGGGCCTCGGCACTGGCAGGCTCGAACAGAATAGACTCCGTCTTGATATGTTTGGGGGGCAGGGCGCCATCCTTCTTATAAGCCAGCAGGGCATCGAAGGCGGGGCCCGCCATATTTGGCGTCAATTCCACCGAGGCATTGGCTTCGCCGGCCATCATCGCCTTGAAAATATCCGGCACCCCATCGATGGAGATGATCTTGATATCCGTGCCCGGTTTCAGCCCGGCCTCTTTAATGGCCTGGATGGCGCCTATGGCCATGTCGTCGTTGTGGGCGTAGACGGCGCAAATATTCTTGCCGTTATTTTCCGCCTTGATGAAGCTCTCCATCACCTCCTTGCCCTTGCTGCGGGTGAAGTCGCCGGACTGGGTGCGGATGATCTTGATGGTGGGCACGGCCGCGACGGTGTCGAGGAAGCCCTTCTTGCGATCCAGCGCCACGCTGGCCCCCACTGTGCCTTGCAATTCAACCACATTGCAGGCCTTGCCATCCTGCTGCTTGATAAGCCACTGGGCCGCCACTGCCCCTTCGTGGACGCTGTCTGCGGCGACCCCGGTCATGAAGAGGGCGTCATCTTTCACCGTGATGTTGCGATCCAGCAGGAACACCGGGATCTCGGCCTCTTTCGCCTCCTGCAATACTGGATCCCAGCCGGTCTGCACCACGGGGGCAATAAAGATGGCATCCACCCCCTGGGCAATGAAGGAGCGAATGGCCTTGATCTGGTTCTCCTGTTTTTGCTGGGCATCGGCAATTTTCAGGGTGATGCCGCGTTTCTGCGCTTCCGTCTTGGCGACCGAGGTTTCCGCTGCCCGCCAACCGGATTCAGATCCTATTTGAGAGAAGCCCACCGTCATCTCGGCAGAATATGCAGAGGCAGAGAGAATAAGGGTGCTGATAATGCCCGCCAGTTTCACTTTTTTATACATGTGACACTCCTTTGTGATGCATGGTGAAATAAACCGGAACGCGTCAGGTTCTTATTGTACGGGTCAAGGTTATAGGCTCTTGGCTTTAACGACGGGAGGTGGCTCACAGAAAAATTTCAGCAGCATGATGCTTCATACAAACAGCAGACAAGTTCATATATGGCGCCATGCTTATGCTGATTTATATGCATATTTATTTCGGTGGCCATAGCGTCCGGTCCGCCATGGAAGGGGTTGTCATTCTCTTGCGGGGTCGATCGTCCCGGGGGAATGAAGTGCCGCCAGGCGAGGGAAGGCGATCCCGGTCGGTCGGAGCCTAAAATGGGATTCGTTCAGGGTTGAAATTACGCAGCACGCCCCCTACACTGCCCGCCCCAAACAGCCTGGTAGAGAGGAGGATAGAAGATGAGAAGAGTCATTCTCACACCCTTGCTGGCCCTTGCCATGAACGGATGCGGGGGTGGAGAGGGCGGGAAAGACGATGCCATTCCCCCCACGATAACAACGTATTTCGAGGCATCCACCCAGAGCACCCAGGGTGGGCAGTTGAGCCCGGCCAGCCTGCGCCTGAGCGCCGGTGAGCAGGGCAGTTTCACCCTAGCACCCGACGCCGGTTATGTGTTGGCGCAGATTGCGGGTTGTGAGGGGACGCTGGACGGCCTCACCTATACCACGGGCCCCATGCGCGGCGATTGCCAGGTCTCGGCTAGCTTCACTCAGGAGACGGCCCCCGTCTATTTCGAGGCCACCACCCAGAGCAGCCAGGGTGGGCGGCTGAGCCCGGCCAGCCTGCGCCTGAGCGCCGGTGAGCGGGGGCGTTTCACCCTGGCGCCCGACGCCGGCTTCGTACTGGAGCGCATAGAGGGCTGTGACGGCACCCTGCAGGGGCACGACTACATCACAGGCCCCATGGGCGCCGATTGTCAGGTGTCGGCTCGCTTTATCAAGCATGCCGCCCATGCCATTGCCCGCGAGGATCACGCCCTCGCCAGCGACGTGGAGCTGATCGCCCATGCCCGTGGCGCCATCGCCGACAGCGAGGCGCGTCGCACCGAGCTGGTCCGCACCCTCTATCAGGGTCTGGGGGCCATCAGCTGGAACCCGAGCCACGACTCCATCACCTTCTCCAGCTTCCAGCCCGAAAACACAGTGACCTTGCTTCCCTCCAACATCAATGGCAAGGGGGAGAGCGAGATCCGCGGCCTGGTGATGGTCTCCGAGCAAGATGACTATCGCCGGGCAGCCATGGGGGCGAATCTGTTTGCGGTGGATCGCACGCCCCAGAGCGAGGCACTGCTCAGGGGTCTGATCGGCTGGCTGACCCGGGGGAGGGATAGTGATGACGATGGTCTTCGCATCCTGACCGCCCAGGTGCCGAGTCGCGCCGACAGCTGGTATTTCCCCCATAACGAGGGGATCCGGGACTGGCTCAAGGCCATGTATCCGGACGCGCACAGCATCAACCAGGCCGATGAGTGCGATTATCAGGCCCTCGGCGCCTGCATCGACCGCATGGCGCCGGATCTTATCGTGATAAGCGACCTCGATCGCCAGGGGCTGGGATACCAGGGCATAGCCCAGGCCATCGCCAAGGCGAAGGCCGCCGGGATCCCGCTGCTGCTCTCCAACTACCGGCGAGAGGCGAGCCCCCTGCTGGCGCCCCTCTATCTGGAGATGGGGCTGGTGACCTGGGGCAACTACTGGTCGAAGCTCAAGGTCAGCAATCTGGCGGCGAGCACCATCATGGCGCCAGATCCCCAGCTGATGGCGGTCGATACGCTGCTGAGCAACCTTAAGGAGGGGGAATTCAGCACCCAATGGCTGGATGCCTGCAGCGGCAACTTCCTCAACTGCGGCGGTGTCGATGAGTTCAATCTGCAGTTCAAGAATGGCGCCGACTGGCTCAGGAATGCCGCCATCACCCTGGACAAGGCGGGGATCAGCCCCTTCGCCCGCGACGGCTTGGCACTGTTGCCGGCCAGCCTGCTGCTGGCCGACAAATACCGCGCCGCCATCGATTACCCCATCGCCTGGGACGAGCATCAGGCCTGGCAGCGGGCGATGTTTGCCGACTGGCTGGTGAACTATGCCCGTGTTCGCAACCTGGCCCAGCCGGATCTGGGGGAGTATGTCGTCGATCGCAGCCAGGTGTTCAAGGGAGATCAGGCCCATTACGCCTATCCCGCCGTCATCAGTGACAGCCGCCGCATCTCGGTGCCCTATTCCGGGCAGTGGACCTCGACGGGCTGGTATGCCCTGCCGGGGCAACGTATCACCCTGAGTCGCACGGATGCTGCGGATGTTTCCGCTACCATTCGGCTCAATTACCACAGACCCAACACCAACAGGGCCTATGAGCAGAAGGTCTATCGGGCGCCGCTGGAGTTGGCCAGCGGGCGGCTTCCTCTGAACAAGGGCGGCAGCGTCAGCTTCACCTCCCCCTATGGGGGCCCTGTCTATCTCTATCTGGAGGGGGGAGACGGGACGCTGCAAGTGGAGGTGGCCGCCACCGGCGTGACCCATCATCCAGCCATTCTGGACTTCAGTGATGAGCAGCAGATCCGGGACTTCAACGAGCGGCTGGAGCAGACCGAGCTGCCCCATGTCGATCTCAGGGCCGATGGCGCCGAGCAGCATCTGCGGCGGGATCGCTTCACCGGGGCCATCGGGGGGGCCATTGCCGACACCGATGCCCTGCTGGAAAGCATCTCCCGGGATCATATCAACAGCGTCTATACCCTGGCGGGCTTCAAGATCCAGGGCAAGCGCCTGGAGGAGTCGCTGCCTGACGAGGTCAGGCGCGCCTGTGTCGCGCTGCTGGGGGCTCAGTGTCTCGACGAATCACTGCATACCCGCACTATCATCCAGCATGCCAACTACGACCAGAATGCCCATTGCGGGGTCGGCTGCAGCGGCAACCCCTGGGACTCTTCCGGCAGCATCAGCCCGACCGGTTGGCTGGACAATCACGAGCTGGGGCACAACCTGCAAACCCAGCGCCTGAATGTGCATTATGCCGCCGCCAGCGATGCCGACAACTGGCGCGGCTATGGCAGCCGGGCCGGGGAGAACTCCAACAACATCTTCCCCTATGTGGTGAAGTGGCAGGCCCACTATCTGCGCGACGGCAACCAGGCGCCCATCAAAGATGGTCACATGAATCACAAGGATCTGTTCTACGCCTTCATGTCCGACGCGGCCGGGGTGAAGGATAAGAGCGGCAACCGGGTGGTGCTGGGGGCCAACTGCAAGGTGTTGGATGCGGGGGAGAGCCGCTACGAGGCGCCCTGGCAGAGCAATGCCTATGCGATCCACAACGGCTATCGCATGGCATTTTATATCCAGATGGCGCTGCGCGCCCACGGCATGAGGCTGGCGGATGGCACCCGCCTGAGCAACGGCTTCAATATCTTCACCCTGCTCTACCAGCATTCACGGATCTTTGGCGCCGTCGCCGACAACGAGAGCGACTGGAATGCCAACAGGGACAGGCTCGGCTTTGGCCTCTTCCCCTTCCAGGGGCATGGGGTCTATGGCGGCAAGCAGGTGAGAGACATACCGGGCAACGACTTCATGCTGGTCGCCCTCGGCAGGCTAACCGGCCTGGACTGGCGCAGCCACTTCGATCTGCTGGGTCTGCGCTACTCGACGCTTGCCGCCGCTCAGGTGGAGGCGAACCAGCCCTCGGGCGTCCTGCCCATGGGGATGTACGTGCTGGAGGACGATCTCCCGCCCGCCAACATGAGCGAGGGGCTGACATTCCTGCCCCTCTCAAGTACGGATGGCAGCACCCTCTGGCCTCGCGACCAGGGATCGCCGGCCAGCTGTCCTATTCCCTAATAAAGAAAAAACGCCCTCAGGGGCGTTTTTTCTTGGTCAGCGCAGGCTTGTCGGAGCAGGCGGGCGGTACTCGCGTTGAGCCTCGTAGCCCTGCGGGGTGACTCACTCCTGCAGCAGGGCGAGAAAGGCCTTCATGGCCGGGGTGACGCTGTGCTTGCGGGTGATGAAGGCGATGGTGCCGGCGCTCGCATCGACCAGGGGTTGGCAGGGCAGCTTGAAGAGCTGCTGGGCGGTGGCGGCGATGCCGGCGCTGACCACGGCGCAGCCGAGCCCATGGCTCACCCCGTTGGCCAGGTGGAACAGGGAGTCTGTCTCCAGCACCACCCGCAGGCTGAGCTGCTGGCGGGCGGCGGCCTCGTCGAGATAGCGACGAAACTGCATGGTGGTGCTCGGCAGTATCAGGGGGAGATCCTGCAAGTCCGCCAGCCTCAGGGGCTGGCTCGGGGAGAGGTGCGGGGGCAGGGGCCCCAGCAGCGCCATGGGATTGGGGTGGCGCAACTGGACGTCGAGGGCGCGGCGCTGATGCTCGGTGAGCAGCTCGTCAAAGCCGAGGCCGATGTCGGTCTGGTGCAGATCCAGCTGCTCGAGCAGGGTGCCGTGGGTCATCACCGACAGGCGCAGGCTGACCTTGGGGAAGGCGTCGTTGAAGCGCTTGAGCAGCGGCATGATGTCGATGCTCGACTGGGGCACCATGCCGATGCGCAGGACCCCAGAGAGCGCGCCGCCAAACAGGCTCAGCTCCTGGCGCATGGCGTCCTGCTCCAGCAGCATGCGCTCGGCGTGGCGCAGCACCACTTCCCCCGCCTGGGTCAGCGCCACGAACTGGCTGTTGCGCACCACCAGCTCGGTGCCGAGGGATTTTTCCAGCGCCGTGATGCTGGCGGACAGGGTCGGCTGGGTGATGAAGCAGGCCTTGGCCGCCTTGGCGAAGTGGCGGTGCTGGGCCAGCTCGTAGAAATAGTGCAACTGCTTGATGTTCATCGAAGAGGAAGCGCCTGGCGTGGAGGATGGCTGACAAAGTTAATCAATCGACATCGCAATGGCAATAGAGGTTTTCTATCGGTGAATAGATTTGTTTCATTGGTTTTGGGGGAGCGACTTATCTAAACTTGAGGCCCGAATACACGTTATAAGCGTCTCGCATGATCCCATTCAATTCACGGTTGCCCAAGCTGGATGAGCTGGTGGAAGAGGTGGCCGTGTCCGTCAACATCAATGGCATCAACCACGCCGTCATGATGGCGACCCCGGATGATCTCGACGACTTCGCCATCGGCTTCCTGTTTGGCGAGGGCATCATAGGGGGCAATCACGATGTGCACGACATCCAGATCACCCCCTCTGAATACGGCGTCGTGCTCGACATCACCATAGCCAACCGCTGCCTGGCTGCGCTTGGCCAGCGCAAGCGTCGCCTGGCCGGGGCGAGCGGCTGCGGCATCTGCGGGGTGGAGGCCATAGAGCATGCACTGCCCGAGTTGACCCCGCTGACCCCGGGCGCCCCCTTGGATACCGCGCGTCTGCGGGACTTGCGTCAGCGCATCGCCCCCTGGCAGAGCAAGGCCCGCCAGAGCGGCGCCCTCCATGCCGCCCTGGCGCTGGATGAGGGCGGCGAGATCCTGGCCTGCCGGGAGGACATAGGCCGCCACAACGCCCTGGACAAGCTCATCGGCATGCAGCTGCGCCAGCCCGCGCAGGCCCACACCCTGGTCATCACCAGCCGCTGCGGCAGCGAACTCATTCACAAGGCGGTGCAATTTGGCGCCGCCCACCTCATCAGCCTTGCTTCTCCCAGCCAGCTCGCGGTGCGACTGGCCCTGAAATACAACCTGACCCTCATTCATGTGCCCAGATCCGATGCCCCGGTCTGCTATGCCAGCCCCCGCGCCCAGGATCAGTTCGGAGACTCCCATGTCCAGTCATATTGAGAAACCGGCAAAGGCCGGCGGCTTTTCCTCCCTGCAGTCCACCTTCAAGCAGGTGCTGCGCAGCCAGAAGACCCGGCAGAACATCAAGAACCTGCTGCGGGTCAACCAGACCGACGGCTTCGACTGCCCGGGCTGCGCCTGGGGTGACAACAAGCAGGGGGCCTTCCAGTTTTGCGAGAACGGCGCCAAGGCGGTGGCCTGGGAGTCCACCGGCAAGACGGTGGGGGCGGCCTTCTTTGCCGAGCATTCGGTGCGCCGCCTCTCTACCCAGAGCGACTACTGGCTCGAATACCAGGGCCGTCTGACGGAGCCCCTGCGCTACAACCCGGCCACGGATCATTACGAGCCGGTAAGTTGGGAGCAGGCCTTTGCTATCATCGCCGACAAGCTCAAGAGCCTGGCCAGCCCCGACGAGGTGGAGTTCTACACCTCGGGCCGTGCCAGCAACGAGGCCTCCTACCTCTATCAGCTGTTCGGCCGCCTCTATGGCACCAACAACTTCCCCGACTGCTCCAACATGTGCCACGAGGCGAGCGGGGTGGGGCTCATCCAGTCCGTCGGGGTGGGCAAGGGCACTGTGGTGCTCGATGACTTCGACGCCGCCAAGGCCATCTTCGTCTTCGGCCAGAACCCGGGCACCAACCACCCGCGCATGATGAATGCCCTGCGCAAGGCGGCGCGCCAGGGCTGCCAGATAGTCACCTTCAACAATTTGAAAGAGGTGGCGCTGGAGCGCTTCGCCAGCCCCCAGAGCCCGGCTGAGCTGCTGACCCCGGCGGCCACCCGCATCAGCCACCAGTACCTCACGCCAAAGCTTGGCGGCGACATGGCGGCGATTCGCGGCATGGCGAAATACATCCTGGAAGAGGAGGGGGGCCGCATCGATCTCGCCTTCATCGAGCAGCACACGGCGCACTTTGACGAGTATCTTGCCAAGGTGAAGGCCACCGACTGGGAGCAGATCGAGGCGCAATCCGGGCTCAGCCGGGAGGCGATCACTCAGGCGGCCAGGATCTTCGCCCAGAGCGAGAGCGTGATCAGCTGCTGGGCCATGGGGATCACCCAGCACAAGCACTCGGTCGACACCATTCGCGAAATCGTCAACCTGCACCTGATGTGCGGCCAGATTGGCAAGCCGGGGGCGGGGCTGTGCCCGGTGCGCGGCCACAGCAATGTGCAGGGCAACCGCACCATGGGGATCAACGAGAAACCCAACGCCGCCTTTATCGACCGTCTGGAGCGCCGCTTCCCGGTGGGCCTCAAGCGCACGCCGGGGCACAACGTCTACGAGGCGCTCAAGGCCCTGCACGGCGGCAAGAGCAAGGTGCTCGTCTGCCTTGGGGGCAACCTGGCAGCAGCGGCGCCTGACACCGACTTCACCTATGAGGCGATGCGCAAGAGCGAGCTCAACGTGCAGATCAGCACCAAGCTCAACCGCAGCCATCTGATGGTGTCCCAGGATGCCCTGATCCTGCCCTGCCTCGGCCGCACCGAGCTCGATCTGCAGCGCAGCGGCATCCAGAAGATCACCGTGGAAGATACCTTCAGCATGGTGCACGCCTCCACCGGCATGAACGAGCCGGTCTCGCCGCTCTGCCTGTCCGAGATCGACATAGTCGCGCGCATGGCCGAGGCGACGCTCGGCAGCGAGCGGGTGGACTGGCTGGCCCTGCGGGACGACTACGCCCTGCTGCGTAACCTTATCGCCGAGACCATAGCCGGCTTTGACGACTTCAACCGCCGCATCGAGCAGCCCAGCGGCTTCCACCTGGAGAACAGTGCCGCCCTGCTGCGCTGGAACACCGCAAGCGGGCGCGCCGAGTTTCGGGCGAGCCCCTTGCCGGACTCCATACTGCCCCAGTGCACCAGCCACGCGGAGCAGATGGTGGGCGAGCCCGTGCTGCTGCTCCAGAGCCTGCGTTCCCACGATCAATACAACACCACCATCTACGGCATGGACGATCGCTACCGCGGCATCAAGGGGCGACGCAACGTGGTCTTCATGAATGAGGAGGATGCCCGCAGGCTGGGGCTGGCCGAGGAGCAGCAGGTGGACATGACCGCCATCTGCAACGACGGGCGCGAGCGGGTGGTGCGCGGCTTTAGCGTCATCTTCTACGAGATCCCCAGGGGCAACATCGCCGCCTACTATCCGGAGACCAACCCCTTGGTGGCCATAGAGAGCATAGGGGAGGGTTCCTTCACCCCCACCTCCAAGTCGGTGCCCGTGCTGGTGACCCCAAGCCAGGCACAGGCCGCCAGCCTCGCCGTCAATCTGTAAGCATCCTCGCCCCGAACCCCTGCCCAGGCAGGGGTTTTTTCATGCCCGCTATTCACCAGGACCTCTCGTTTGCCGAAGCTGTACGGCGATTGTATGGCGCACCATCTTGCTGTGGTCGGGGTCGGGGGATGCCGCTATGCTGCGGCCCTCTTCCGGCCCCTGATGCAAGGCGGCCGGCAACCTGAACCCCGACGTGCCTGCCGAGCAGGGTGGCCCAGCGCCGCCGGTTTGCCGTGCGCGATCCTGTGCGGAACCCACACATGCGCAATGCAATCTCCCCCCTGATGGCCAGCCTGGCCTTTATCCTGGCGGCCAGCCCCGCAATGGCGGCGGATCCCGCCAAGGAAGAGGCGCAGACGCGCGGTGACGAGCGAAAGGCAAAGGCGGCCAAGGAGGGCGAGCGTTCCCCCTGGTTGTTCGTGCCCCTGCTGAGCTCCAGCCCCAAGCTGGACACGGCGGCGGGCCTGATGGTGGGTTACCTGCACCAGTTCGATGAGGGCTCGCGCCCCTCCCTGTTCACCCTGTCCGGCAAGTACACCACCTCGGCGTCCCTCATCACCAGCGCCTTCGCCAAGACGTCGTTCGGGGCGGATCACCACCGCATCGTCGGTGGCGTCATCCTCGGCGACATCAACAACAGCTACCAGGATTACCTCGGCACCGGCCGCGCCCTCGAGACCAACGACAACTTCCGCTCCGCCTTCCTGCGCTACCTCTATCGGGTGGAGGGGGACTGGTTCGTCGGCGGCATGGCGGCCTACTCCAACTACGAGGTGCAGGGACAGGATCTGGAGTCGGATCAGATCCTGGACGAGCTGGGGCTGGAGGGGTTCACCTCGGGGGGGCTGGGGCTGGTGGTGCAGCACGACTCCCGGGACAGCGACTTCAGCGCGACCAGGGGCTGGTATTTGAACGTCAACAACCTGGCCTACCGGGAAGGGCTGGGGGGAGAGGGGGACTTTGACATCTATCGGGTCGACTATCGGGGCTACTGGAGTCACGGGGATGGCAATGTGCTCGCCTGGCGCAATCGCAACCAGTTCTCCCACAACGCGCCGAGCGGCTCCTATTCCCCCATCTACCTGCGTGGCTACACCCCGGGGGAGTACCTGGGTCAGCACATGTCGGCGGTGGAGGTCGAGGAGCGCTACCAGCTCGCCGAACGCTGGACCCTCACCGCCTTCGCCGGGGTGGCCTGCCTCTACGGCGACGCCGTGAACGGGGAGTCCCTCGACTGTGGCGACAGCGACAACATCTATCCCGCCTGGGGGGCGGGCGTCCAGTACCTGCTCAAGCCGGAGGCGGGCATAGTCGCCAACCTCGAGTATGCCATGGGCAAGGACGACAACGCGGGCATCTACCTCAAGATGGGCTACAGCTTCTGACGCCGGGCCTCAGGCGCCGGCCACCACCACGCAGTTGCGGCCCCTGTGCTTGGCCTGATAGAGCGCCTTGTCCGCCTGCTTGAGCACGGCACCGAGATCGCTGGCATCCCCCGGCCAGTGGGCGACCCCGAGGGAGATGGTGATGCACCCGGCCTGCTCCATCTCGTGGTTCGCCACCGTCTGCCGCAGTCGTTCGGCGATCCGCTGCGCCTGCACCAGGGAGACCCCGGGCAGTAGCAGCAGGAACTCCTCGCCGCCGCTGCGGCACAGGGCGGCATCGGCGCGCAGATCCCGCTGCATCAGGGTCGCCAGGGCGACGATGACGGCGTCCCCGACGTCGTGGCCGAAGCGGTCGTTGATGGCCTTGAAGTGATCGATATCCAGGGCGATAACCGCCAGCGGCCGGGACTGCGCCTGATAGTCGTCCAGCATCTGCTGCATGGCCCGCCGGTTGAAGAGGCCCGTCATGGGGTCTGTGTGACTGTCGGTGTGAAGCTGGTCAATCTTGGTGTTGAGCAGCCCCAGCCCCTTGAGGATGGCCTGCTTGAGCTGGGCCGCCTCGAAGTACCAGGCGCGGATGCTGGAGATGTTGGAGGCCGCCTCCTGCTGATCCATCAGCCTGGCCCTGTTGGCCAGCTGCCGCAGGGGGCGGGAGATGATGGTGGCCGAGAGCCAGATGATGAAGAGGATGAAGAGGGTGACCGGGATCATCCCCTTCAGGATGTCGAGCATCTGCTCATCCAGCCCGGCCAGGGTGGCGCTGCGGGGACGCTGGGCCACCACTCCCCAGCCCGCACCGGCCACGGGGGCGAAGCCCGCCAGCATCTCGGTTCCCCGGGAGTTGAGCACGGCTTGCGCCCCCTGGCGCCCCTGCAACACCTCGTCCACCACCACATTGTCACCTATCTTCTGGCCGATGCGCTTGGGGTTGGGGTGGTAGATCAGCGTCTTCTGCCGGTCGACCACGTAGAGATAGGAGCCATCCTGGTAGTAGTGCTGGCCCAGCAGGTTGGAGAGCACGCTGGCGGATTCCAGGTAGATGGTCCCGGCGACATAGCCGAGGTAGCGCCTGTCCGTCGAGAACACCGGATAGGAGAGGCTGATGAGGTAGTTGCCCGAAAGGGAGATAAGAGGGTCCGAGATGGTCGGCTGCTGGTTGGCGAGGGTCTGGCGGGCGCTGCGGGAGCTGAGCTTGGCCCCCTTCACCTTCAGGGTCTCGGGGGAGACGGCGACTATGGTGGACTCGGTGTTGACGACGGCCACCGAGTTGAAGGTGTTGGTGCGCTCGCGCAGCTGGGTCACCTCCTGCTCCAGCCCCGCGATGTCGTTGGCCTGCAGCAGCGGCGCCAGCAGGGTGGCGCTGTAGGCAAGCTGCCCCTGGGCCGCATTCAGCATGGCCTCGGCGGAGGCGGCCAGCTTGGTGGCATAGACACGGTTGGCCTCCAGGGTACTGTCGATCAGCAGCTGTCGCTGTGCCTGATGGATGGCGTAGAAGCTGTTGCCGAAGGTGGCCAGCACGCCGAGCACGGCCAGGGCCAGGATGAGGCGATGGAGATCAAACCTCAGCAGCCAGTGAGATAGCATCGGAGAAACGAGTCCTTGTCGGTTGGCGCCGGGCGCCGGAGCCATGGTGCAATTTTACGGGGGCTGGCTGCGCAAAAGCTACCGTTAATGTGGTTCTCGAACGATGCCGCGTCGTGAATGACAGCCATGGCCGCGTCATGTTCCTGCACTGCCCTGATCACCCAGGGCGGTGAGGGCGGGATCACCGAGCTCGGCCACCGTCTGCCAGAAGGGGGCTATGAGGGGGTTATCCCCTCCCGGCGGGCGAATGAGCCCTATGATCCAGCTCGCCTCGGCCTCCTCCAGGGGCAGGGTGATGACGTCCGGGTGCTCTATGGTGGTGGAGGAGGGCACCAGGGTCCAGGCGATGCCCGCCGCCGCGGTGGCGATGCCGGCGGCGAAGTCGTTGACGTACTGGATATCCCCAAACCTCAGCCCGCTCTGGGCCAGGTAGTGCACGAACTGATCGTGGAAGGAGGGGGCCTTGTCCCGCCGCAGTATGGCGAGGGGCTTGTCCAGCAGATCCGAGAGCCCGCTCACCCCCTGGTAGCCGGCGGGCAGCACGGCGACGAAATGGGCGCGCACCACGGGCAGCACCTGCCAGCCCTTGGGGGCGGGCAGGCGGCAGAAGCCGAGATCCAGCCTGCCCTCGGCGAGCGCCAGCAACTGGTGATGGGTGGAGAGATCGTTGAGCTCTATGCCGACCCCGGGGCGGCTGGCCCGAAAACGGGCGATGGCCGCGGGCACCAGCAGCTTGGTGGCGACCCCGAAGCCGATGCGCAGGGTGCCGCCATTGCCCGCCAGCACGTCGCGGGCGGTGCGACCGAGTTGCTCGCTCTGGGCCACCAGGGCGCAGGCATCCCCGTAGAGGGCGCGCCCGAGGGGGGTGAGCCGGGTGCTGCTGGCGTTGCGCTCGAACAGCTCGCCGCCAAATTCCCCCTCCAGCCGCCGTATCTGCTTGCTCAGTGCCGACTGGGTGATGTGCTGGCGCGCCGCCGCCTGACCGAAGTGCAAGACCTCCCCCAGGGTGACGAAGGCCTTCAGATCCCGCAACTCCATCACGACTCCTTCATTCCTGATTGGAATATTGAATGGCAAAAATTGTCATTGGACGGAATTCTAGAACTGTTCGATGCTGATGCCAATTCGTTTTGACCCCGCCCATGCCCCCAAGGGGAGAGGCGGTACCATCCTCAAGCAGCAGGAGACAAGCCAGATGCACCATCCCAAGTTCAACGACTTCCCCGCAGATTTCCTCTGGGGGGCCGCCTCTGCCGCCTATCAGGTGGAAGGGGCTTGGAACGAAGACGGCAAGGGCCCCTCGGTGTGGGATCTCTTCACCAAGTTGCCGGGCAAGACCTTCGAGGGCAGCAACGGGGACGTGGCGGTGGATCACTACCACAGGGTGGAAGAGGACGTGGCGCTGATGGCCGAGATGGGACTCAAGGCCTATCGCTTCTCGGTGAGCTGGCCGCGCATCTTCCCAAGCGGGCGCGGTGAGGTGAACGAGGCGGGGCTCGCCTTCTACGAGCGGCTCATCGACGCCCTGCTGGCGCACGGCATAGAGCCTGTGCTGACCCTCTACCACTGGGACCTGCCCCAGGCGCTGCAGGACGAATACGGCGGCTGGGAAGACAGGCGCATCATCGACGATTTCGAGCACTACTGCGTCACCCTCTATCAGCGCTTCGCCGGCAAGGTGAAGTACTGGGTCTCCCTCAACGAGCAGAACTACAACCTGACCAACGCCTACCAGCTCGGCACCCATCCCCCCGCGGTGCAGGACAGGAAGCGCTTCTTCGCCGCCAACCACATCGCGTTTCTGGCCAACGCCCGGGTGATCAAGGCGTTCCGTCAGCATGTGCCAAACGGCCTCATAGGCCCGAGCTTCGCCTATTCCCCGGCCTATCCGGCCTCCTGCGCCCCGAGCGACATGCTGGCGTTCGAGAATGCCGAGGAGTTCACCAACCTCTGGTGGCTGGATGCCTACTGCTTCGGCCGCTACCCCCAGGCGGCGCTCGCCTACCTGAGAGAAACCGGCGAGGCCCCTGAGATACTGCCAGGGGATCTCGAGCTGCTGCGCGAAGGCACTCCCGACTACATAGGCGTCAACTACTACTACACCCTGACCTTCACCGACAATCCCCTCGGCGGTCAGACCATGCAGCGCATCAACACCACGGGGCAGAAGGGCACAACGCCATCGAGCGGTGTGCCGGGTCTCTACAAGACCACCCCCAACCCGCACCTGGAGACCAGCAACTGGGACTGGGCCATAGATCCCACCGGGATGCGCATCGCCCTGCGCCGCCTCTCGTCCCGCTACGGCCTGCCGCTGATGATCACCGAGAACGGCCTCGGCGAGTTCGACAAGCTGACCGCGGACGGCCGGGTGCAGGATGACTACCGTATCGCCTACCTGCACAGCCACCTGAAAGCCTGCCAGGAGGCGATGCAGGACGGGGTCGAGCTCATCGGCTACTGCGCCTGGTCCTTCACCGACATCCTGAGCTGGCTCAACGGCTACCAGAAGCGCTACGGCTTCGTCTATGTGGAGCGCGACGAGCAGGGGGGCTCCTTGCACCGCATCAAGAAGGAGAGCTTCCACTGGTACAGCCAGGTGATCGCCTCCGGTGGCAAGACGCTGTAAAGCGTTGACTTAAGGCGCGGGCGCATGGCGCCGCTCCAATGCAAAGGCCCCCGAGGGGGCCTTTTTCGTGGCTCTTTCATGGCGGCGTGCAAGCCTGGGGTGCCCATCCTGCCCTAGATAAACATGCCCCCCGAGGCCTCGATGCGCTGGGCGGTGATCCAGCGGTTGTCATCGGAGAGCAGGGCGGCGATGACACCGCCGATGTCGTCGGGCTGGCCGACTCTCCCCAGCGCCGTCTGGCTCGCGAGGAAGGCGTTGACCCCCTTGTCGTCGCGCACCACGCCGCCGCCAAAGTCGGTCTCGATGGCACCCGGGGCCACCACGTTGACGGCGATGCCGCGGGGGCCCAGCTCCTTGGCCAGATAGTGGGTCAGCACCTCCACGCCCCCCTTCATGGCGGCATAGGCGGCGTAACCCGGCATGGCGAAGCGGGTCAGGCCGGTGGAGAGGTTGATGATGCGCCCGCCATCACGGATAAGCGGCAGCAGCTTCTGGGTCAGGAAGAAGGTCCCCTTGAAGTGGATGTTGAGCAGGGTATCGAACTGCTCCTCCGTGGTCTGCTCGAAGCTGGCATGAATGCCGATGCCGGCGTTGTTGACCAGGTAGTCGAACTGCGGCCGTTGCCACTCCCGGGCGAGCAGTTGCTTCACCTCCTCTGCGAAGGCGACAAAGGAGGCGCTCACCCCCACATCCAGCGCCAGGGCATGGGCCTGGACCCCGAGCGCCCTGGCCTCGGCCACCACGGCGGCGGCCTCGTCGGCCTGGCTGCGGTAGGTGATGATGAGATCCACCCCCTTGGCCGCGAGGGCGAGGGCGCTGTGTTTGCCAAGGCCACGGCTGGCGCCTGTGATGAGGGCTATGGGTCTGGTCATGGTGTGACTCCTGTGGGTGGCAAGGGCTCGGTGCGAGCCGACCGGATCACTGTATTGTTCCTTTATTGCCGGATAAATAGCGTGATAATGAAATCACTGTTCCGTTTGAAGAGACAATCAGGTCATGGATCAACTGGATGCGATGAGGTTGTTCGTGCGGGTCGCCGAACTCGAGAGTTTTACCCGCTGCGCCGAGCAACTGGGCATCCCCAAGGCGACCCTCTCCGCCGCCATCCGCCGGCTGGAGGAGCGCATGGGCACCCGGCTCTTGCTGCGCACCACGAGACGGGTGCAGCTCACCACGGATGGCCAGCTCTGCTACGCCAGGTGCCGGGATCTGCTGGCGGACATGGAGGAGTTTGACGGCCTGTTTCGCCAAGGGGGCCAGATCTCGGGGCAGTTGCGGGTAGACATGCCGAGCCGGATGGCGCGCCATCTGGTGATCCCGGCGCTGCCCGCCTTCCTGGCCCAGCACCCCGACTTGCAGCTGATGTTGAGCAGTACGGACAGGCGGGTGGATCTGGTGCGCGATGGCTTCGACTGCGTGGTGCGGGTCGGGGCGCTGGAGCCCTCCAGCCTGGTGGCGCGCCCCCTGGGTCACTATCGCCAGATCAACTGCGCCAGTGCCGCCTACCTGGCCCGTTACGGGGTGCCGCAGACCCTGGCGGATCTGGCCGGGCACCGGCTGGTTCATTATGGGTCGGGGCAGGGACGCAGCGAGCCGGGCTTCGAGTACCAGCAGGCGGATGGCAGCCGCGCCCTCTTGCCGATGGCGGGGGCCCTGATGGTCAACGACAGCGAGACCTACCTGGCGGCGGCGCTGGCGGGGCTTGGCATCATACAGATGCCGAGGGTGGGGGTGGAGGGGCTGCTCGGGCGCGGCGAGCTGATAAGCCTGCTGCCCCGGTGGCAGGCGCCGCCGCTCCCCATCCACGCCCTCTATGCCCATCGCCGCCAGCTGGCGCCCAGGGTCCAGCTCTTCATCCACTGGCTGGCGGACCTGCTCGCCGGGGCCCTGGCCGGGGAGTCAGAGCCGGCTGCGCCTTGAGCGGTATTCGCTGGGGGAGAGGGCGAACGCCTCCTTGAAGAAGCGGGTGAAGCTGCTCTGGTTGGCAAACCCGAGGCGCCCGCCCACCTCCTGCAGCTGCAGCCCGGGATCCTGCAGCAGACGGCAGGCCTCTTCTCTTCTGACCTGCTCCAGCAATCCTGAGAAGTGGCACCCCTCCTCTCGCAGGTGGCGGTTGAGGGTCCAGCGGGTCAGCCTGAGGGCCTCGCAGATCCCCGCCAGCAGGGTGGGGGAGTCGACGCTCTCCTGCCAGAGCCGCTGGCGGATGAGCCCGAGCACCCGCTCCCTGTAGTGGCTGCTCGGGCGCAACTGCAGCATCTGGCCGTCGAGCTCCCCCAGCAGCAAGGGTTGCAGGGGGCCGTTGCAGCCCCCGTGGGCGAGATCGAGCAAGGCCGCGGGGAAGCGCAGCTCAAAGCCTTCTCCCCGTTGCAGCCGATCCCCCAGCCAGGCCCCCAGCTCGCGCCACAGCCTGGGCCGCACCGGGGTGGGCAGCACCAGCCGCCCCTGGCCTGGGTGGTAGAACTGCAGCAGGGCATAGAGGTGGCCGAGGTTGGCCAGGCTGCTCATGGCGATCACGTCCGGGTGTTCGGACTCCGAATGGTAACTGAGCCTGGCTTGTCCCTCTTCCTCCCGCAGCAGTATCCGGTCGCACTCGCCGATGAGGGGGCGGTAGGCGAGGAAGAAGTGCAGGGCCTGGCGCAGGGTGGCGGCGTTGCAGCAGAGGCTCGCCAGCGGCAGGTAGTCGGCGAAGAGCCCCGAGAGCGAAGGGGGCGACCACTTGTGGGCCATGTCCACATGGGGGGCGACCTGGGTCAGCAGCCGGAAGTGGCGCTGGGCGTCGATCCGCCCCTGGGGGAGCAGCAGCTCTTCTCTGGCAATACCGGCACCTTGCAGGAGCTGGGCAGGATCCCGTCCCTGTCTCTGCCAGTGGTTGAGGCAGTGCAGGGCTATCCGGTTGGAGACTGTCTTCACGGCGAAAATCCTTGTCGGCGGTGGCCCACCATCATCCGCCATTGGCCATGAATTGCCGTGAGCCAGGTTCGGCTTCATGTTTCATAAATGTAACCAAGGGTAACCCTGCAACCCTTTTCACACTTTTCGAACGTGCTCCCAACCGGCAATTCCCTGCACCCGCAGGGCAAGTGAGGCGGGCCGATTTTGCATAGAGTGGCCACTCCTACACACACATGGAAGATAACAATAATGACATACCCCCCCTTCGCTCTGACCCGTCTCACCCTGAGCATGGGCGTCCTGCTGCTGGCAGGGTGCAATGGCAACGACTCCAGCCCCAAGCCGGAGCAGCCCGTCCTGGGGCATCGCACCGTCAGCCTGATCGAGCAGGATGGCCTGCAATTCAAGGATCTCGATGGCAGCGGCGCCCTGACCCCCTATGAAGACTGGCGCCTTGGCGCCGCCGAGCGGGCCCGGGATCTGGTGGGCAGGCTCTCCCTGGCCCAGAAGGCGGGCCTGATGATGCACGGTACCCTGGTGCTGGACGCAGACGGGCGGGTCAACCTCACCGCCATGGACAAGATGCTGCGCGAGGATGGCGTCAATACCTTCATCACCCGCATGGCGGGGGATCCGGCGGCCATCGCCGACGACAACAACCGGCTGCAGGCCCTGCTGGAAGGGGTGGGGCTCGGCATTCCCATGACGGTGAGCACGGATCCCCGCAACCACTTCACCCATGATCCCAACGCCACCAGCATAGGCGCCGGGGCCTTCTCCCAGTGGCCCGAGACCCTGGGACTCGCCGCCATCGGCGATGCCGCCCTGGTGCAACGCTTTGGCGACATCGCTCGCCAGGAGTACAGAGCCGTCGGCATTCACGAGGCCCTCTCCCCCCAGGCGGATCTCGCGACCGAGCCGCGCTGGGGCCGCATCAACGGCACCTTCGGTGAAGACAACCTGCTCGCCAAATCCCTGGTCAAGGCCTACATAGAGGGCTTCCAGCAGGGGAGCGACGGCATAGGCAAGGAGAGCGTGGTCACAGTGGTCAAGCACTTCGCCGGGGCCGGTCCCCAGAAAGATGGCCTGGATGCCCACAACCCCTGGGGCAAGGAGCAGGTCTATCCCGGCGGCCAGTTCGCCTATCACCTGGTGCCCTTCGAGGGGGCCTTCGAGGCCAAGGTGGGGGCCGTGATGCCCTATTACGCCCTGCCCGAGGGGCTGACCCATGAAGGCCAGGCCATCGAGGAGGTGGGCTTTGGCTTCAACCGCCAGATCCTCACCGACTTGCTGCGGGGCCACTTCAAGTTCGACGGCGTGGTGCTGAGCGACTGGGGCATAGTCAACGACTGCAACGCCCGCTGCGAGCAGGGGCTGACCCAGGATGAGGTGACGGCGGGCGTCAGCCCCTGGACTGTGCCCTTTGGCATGTCCTGGGGTGTGGAGAAGCTCACCAAGGCCGAGCGCTACGCCAAGGCCATCGACGCCGGGGTGGATCAGTTTGGCGGCGTGGAAGATCCCGCCCCCCTGCTGGCGGCGGTGCAGAGCGGCCTGGTAACCGAGGCGGCCATCACCACCTCGGCCGAGCGGATCCTGGAGCAGAAGTTCGCCCTGGGGCTGTTCGAAAACCCCTATGTGGATACCCAGGCCGCGGTGGCCCTGGTGGGCAAGGCCGAGTTCCAGCAAGCTGCCCAGGCCGCCCAGGCGGCGTCCCATGTGTTGCTGAAGAACGAGGGGGCCTTGTTGCCGCAGAAGGCGGACGGCAAGCGGGTCTACCTGCACAACGTCAATGCCGAGGTGGCCGCGGCCAACGGCTATACCGTGGTGACTGACCTGGCCCAGGCCGATCTCGCCATAGTGCGGGTCAATGCCCCGGGTGAGCAGGATCCCCGCTTCCCGTTTGGCAGCATCCACTTCGGTCAGCTCGGCTTTGCCAGCGCAGATCAGGTGGTGCAGGAGACGGCCCACGAGGGGATCTACCGCGGTGCGGACGAGTACGCCGCCATCCAGGCCGTCGCGCAGGCCGGGGTACCTATGGTGCTCTCCGTCTATCTGGACAGGCCCGCCATCCTGACCGAGGTGGCACCGGCGGCGCAGGTGTTGCTGGCCAACTTCGGGGCCCTGGATCAGGCGCTGTTCGACGTCATCAGCGGCAAGGCCAAGGCCAGCGGCAAGCTGCCCTTCGAGCTGCCCTCCAGCTGGCAGGCGGTGCAAAACCAGCACCCGGACGTGGCGAAGGACTCCGCGAACCCGCTCTACCCCTATGGTGCCGGTCTGGCCTATTGAGGGCGAGCCCGACATCCATGATCACCAAGGCGCCTGCGGGCGCCTTTTCCATTGGCGCCATCGACAATCCCGGTTTGGCGCAAGGGGTCGGCTTGGGCATAATGACGCCCCATCAGGGTTGCCGCGCCTCGCGACCGCGAGAGGCGAGCGCACCCAGCAAGCGCAGAGGAGACAAGATGAAATTTATCGGAGCCCACGTCAGTGCGGCCGGCGGGGTGGAGAACACCATAGCCCGCGCCCAGGCTATCGGGGCCAACGCCTTCGCCCTGTTCACCAAGAACCAGCGCCAGTGGCAGGCGGCGCCACTCTCCGAGGCCAGCATCCGCGCCTTCAAGGCGGCCTGCGACAAGGGGGGCTTTCGCCCCGAGCAGATCCTGCCCCACGACAGCTACCTCATCAACCTGGGCCACCCGGATCCTGACGGCCTGGCCAAGTCCCGGGATGCCTTCCTGGACGAGATCAGGCGCTGCGAGCAGCTCGGGCTCTGCTATCTGAACTTCCACCCCGGCAGCCATCTCAAGCAGATCCCCGAGGCGGCGAGCCTGAAACTCGTGAGCGAGTCCATCAACTGGGCGCTGGAGCGAAGCCAAGGGGTCACGGCGGTGATCGAGAACACCGCCGGCCAGGGCACCAACCTCGGCTGGTCGTTCGAGCACCTGGCCACCCTGATCGAGGGGGTGGAGGACAAGAGCCGGGTCGGGGTCTGCTTCGATACCTGTCACGCCTTCGCCGCCGGTTACGATCTGCGCACCCCCGAGTCCTGCGCCGCCGTGTTCGCCGACTTTGACCGCATCGTGGGCTTTGAGTACCTCAAGGGGATGCATATCAACGGTGCCAAGTGTACCTTCGGTAGTCGGGTCGATCGCCACCACAGCCTGCGGGAGGGGAACTTGGGGGAGGCCGTGTTCCACCACATCATGAACGATCACCGTTTCGACGGCATTCCGCTGATCCTCGAGACCATAGACGAGACGATCTGGAGTGACGAGATACGCTGGCTGCGCAGCCTGGCCAGGGCCTGAGCCGCAGGGCTGCCTGAACAGAGGCCGGTGCCGCGCCTTCCCCCGCCATAAGGGGGAAGGGCATTACCCATACGAGGAGACGAGATGCAATCACAGGGAACAGCGCCACTGCTGCGCTGGGGGATAGCCGGGGCGGGAGCCATCGCCAGGCGTTTTTGCCGCGACGTCAATCAGTACGCCAGGGGCGGGCGCGTGGTGGCGATCGCCGCCCGGGATCAGGGGCGGGCCGACGAGTTCGCCCGTGAGCTGGGGTTGGGGCTGGCCTATGGCAGCTATCAGGCCCTGGCCGAGAGCCCAGAGGTGGAGGCCGTCTATGTGGCGGTGATCCACCCACAGCATGCCGCCCTGATCAGGCAGATGCTGCTGGCGGGCAAGCACGTGCTGGTGGAGAAACCGGCGGTGACCCGGGTGGCGGATTGGGACGCCCTGGTGGCGCTTGCCCATGAGCGCGGCCTGCTGCTGCTCGAAGCCATGAAGGTGATGTGCTTCCCCGCCATGCGCGCCCTGTTGCAGCGGTTGCCTCTGCTGCCCGCGCCTCGCAGCCTGCGCGCGGCGTTCGGCTCGGCCCCGCCTCCGGTCGGCAAGCTGTTCGATCCTGCCCTGGACGGCGGCGCCGCCTGGGATGTGGGGGTCTATCCGCTCTGGCTCTATGCCGCCTTCTGCGAGCGGCTGGGGCTCGCGACCCAGGCCCCCGAGGTGGCGCTCGACAGGGCGCCGGGGGAGGTGGATCTCGCGGCCCGCTTCAGCTTCGGCGGCCCCTTCTCGGCGGAGCTTGGCGCCTCCATCGTCGAGGATCTCGATCGGGATGCCTGGCTCTCGGGGGAGGCGTGGACCCTGGTCATCGAGGGCAAGTGGTGGAATCCCCAGCACATTCGCTGGCAGGGGGACACGCCACCTGCCGCCTGGCCGGCGGACATCTACCTGCCGGTGCAGGGGGGCGGCATGCAGCACGAGGCGGATCACTTCGCCGATTGCCTGCGCCACCGGCTGCTGGACTCCCCCTGGGTGCCCCATGCCCTGACGCGGCGGGTGCTGGGCTGGGTCGAGGCGGGGCTGCACCGGGGGGGCTGATGGCGCCGCAGGCTGCCTCGCAACACCTTCCTTGAACAACAGAGGGCGCCACGGCGCCCTCTGTTTTTGTTTTAGGGTGACCTTAGGCTCAGGGAGCGGGCAGGGTCTGGGCGCGGCAGAAGGCGAGGAAGCGGCGCAGGGCCGCGGAGTGGAACTTCTGCTTGTGCCAGACGAGGGAGAGCTGGCGGGGGAAGGTCTGGCTCGGGGTGAGCGCCACCAGGCGGCCGCTGTGCAGGCGATCGGAGACAGCGAGGCGGGAGATAAAGGAGATGCCGAGCCCCTTCTCCACCGCCAGCATCACCGCCTCCAGGGTGTTGAGCTCGAGCCCCGCCTGCCAGCGCGGCAGCCTGGGCTGGATCTGCTGCTCGAACTGCTCGCGGCTCCCTGACTGGGGCTCGCGCAGTACCCAGGTTTCGCCTGCGAGCAGGCGAAGGGGCAGCTCCAGCTGCCCGGCCAGGGGATGCTGGGGCGGGGCTATGATCAGCATCTCGTCTTCGAGCCAGGGCTCGCTCACCAGATCCGGGTGATGGTTCTCCCCCTCGATGAGGGCCAGATCCAGCTCGAAGTGGGCAAGGGAGTGGCACAACAGGTGGGTGTTGGCGATGGTCACCCTGGGGGCGGATCCCAGCTCCTGGGCGCCCCCCGCCAGCAGACTGGGCAGCAGGTAGTTGCCTATGGTCTGGCTGGCCCCCAGGCGCAGCTGGCCGCTCGGCTCGGCGTCCGGGCCAAACAGCTGCTCTATCTCCTGCATCCGGGTCAGCAGCTCCTCGGCGGCCGGTTGCAGCAGCCGCCCCTCGTTGTTGAGCTGAAGTCTCGGATGCACCCGATCGAACAGCGGGGTGGCAAGCTGGCGCTCCAGCTCCTGCAACGACTGGGAGACGGCCCCCTTGCTGAGGCAGAGCTCGCTGGCCGCGCCTCCCAGGTTGCCGTGGCGGGCTATGGTGGCGAACACCTTGAGTTGTTGCAGGGTCAGCTTCATGTCGTTTGATTTTCCTAAACGCTTAGTTCAATTCATTTAGATATCGTAAACGATAGACCCTCTTTATCCTATGCACATCGTCATCAACAAGAGGGTACCAGTCATGATCGCACGCACCCGTCGCTCCCTTGCCGCCGCCCCGACCCCCATGGCCGGGCTGGCACTGGGGATCGCCAGCCTCGGCTGGTGTTGGGAAAATGCCGGTCAGTTCGATGGCCGCCTGCAACTGCTGGGGGCCGCCATCGCCGCCGTGCTGCTCCTCGTCCTCACCTTCAAGTTCCTGCTGCACCCGCGTCTGCTGTGGCAGGATCTCGCCCACCCCGTGGTGGGCAGCGTGGTGCCCACCTATGCCATGGGGACCATGGTGGTCTCCAAGGCGGTGGGGCTGCTGGCCCCGACCCTGGGCCAGGGGCTCTGGCTGTTTGCGGTGATCATTCACCTGGTGTTCCTCGCCACCTTCGTCTGGCACAGGGCCAAGGCGTTTGAAATTCACCACATGGTGCCGAGCTGGTTCGTGCCGCCGGTGGGGATCATAGTGGCCGACGTCGCCTACCCGGGTGGCCCCTTCGCCGCCCTGGCCAATGGCCTGCTCTGGTTCGGCATGGCCTGCTACGCCCTGATGCTGCCGCTGATGCTCTATCGCCTCATCTTCAGCCACGAGGTGCCGGATGCCGCCAAGCCCACCATCGCCATCCTGGCGGCGCCTGCCAGCCTGTCGCTCGCCGGCTACCTCACCGTGAGCCAGGATCCGTCGCTGCTGCTGGTGGCCGTGCTGCTGGGGATAGCCGTGCTGATGACAGGCATCATCTACCTGGCCTTCATCAAGCTGCTGCGCCTGCCGTTCTCGCCGGGCTATGCCGCCTTCACCTTCCCCCTGGTGATAGGCGCCACCGCCCTGTTCAAGGTGGGTCACCTGCTGTCGCAGTGGCCAGAGGCGGCCCACTATGCGGCGCAGATCAACCAGCTGGCCTATCTGGAGCTCGGTGCGGCGACCCTGATCGTCGGTTATGTGGCGCTGCGCTACCTGATGTTCTTCCTGCCCCTTGGCCAGGGCGGCATGCTGGAGCAGCCCCTGCGCCGCTAAGGTCGCAGCCGGTCTCGACCAAGAGCAGACCCCGCCTGGCGGGGTCTGTTGCATCCGGGGCCGGTACAAAGCATGAGCAGCGCCCACAGCCTGGGGATCAGGGGGCGCTGTCAATCCGTGAAAAGGCTCAAATTGTCGCTCATTCAGGCGATATTAAGGTGGTTTTCACTGGTATTACCTGTCAGGATTGCCGCAATTGCCCACTTCTACTGTTTGATAGTACCCATGTCCTCCCAAGATCCCGTGTTTGACTCCGCATTCCAGACCCGTTTGCTGCACCCGCGTTACTGGGTGAGCTGGCTTGCCCTCGGCGTGCTCGGCGTGCTCGCCTATGTGCCGCCCCGTTGGCGCGACAAGCTGGCCGACGCCCTGGCGCCCCTGGTGCTCAAGGTCTCGAAAAAGCAGGTCTATATCGCCAGAACCAACCTCGCCATCTGCTTCAAGGAGCAGAGCGAGGCAGAGCGGGACGCCATATTGATGACCTCGATCCGGGTCGGCCTCAAGAGCCTGCTGGGGTTTGGCGAGTTCACCGTGCGCAGCCCCGAGTACCTGATGAAGCGCATCCAGGTGAGCGGATGGGAACACATCGAGGCCGAGCAAGCCGCCGGTCGCCCGGTGATCCTGGTGGTGCCCCACAGCTGGCCCATCGATGCGGCGGGCTACTACTTCTCCCAGCGGGGCCTGCCCATGTGCACCATGATGAAGAGCGCCCGCAACCCTGTGTTCGACTGGCACATCAACCGCGAGCGCGCCAAGAATGGCTGCCGCGTCTATGAGCGCAGCGCCGGCATCAAGCCGGTGATCAAGGCGGTGAAATCCGGCCTGAGCTTCTTCTATCTGCCGGATCAGGATCATGGCCGCGAGGCCAGCCTGTTCGTGCCCTTCTTCAAGCATCCCAAGGCGACCCTGCCGGCCCTGCCACGGCTGGTCAAGCTGACCGGTGCCCGCGCCGTGCCCGTGCTGGCCTGCTATGACGAGGCGGCGCACTGCTACCGGCTGGAGATAGAGGCCCCCTTCGCCGACTACCCGAGCGATGATCTGGTGGCCGACACCTGCCGCATGAACGACAGCGTGGAGCGGCAGCTGACCCGTCACCCGGGTCAGTACATGTGGTTCCTCAAGATCTTCGATACCCGCGAGGATCAGGAGGGAGAAGACGGCCTCTACGAAGAGGGGATAAGGCGCATCCGCAAGGGACTCAGCCCCCATTCCTGAACCGCAACTTAATGCGTCTTTATAGGTGGCCCCATGTGGGCCACTTTTTATTTCTAACTAGTCTGATCAGTGACTTGGAAATCCCGCTTGGGGGATCCTGGGTAGAAAAAATTGTCAGGATCACTAAAATGACGGTCTGTTTTGATGATTCGATGGCGACCATGTCCGCACAAGATCCGGTGTTTGACACCTCCTTTCATCTGCGTCTGCTGCACCCCCGTCTGTGGGGCAGCTGGCTGGCGCTTGCCCTGCTCTCCCTGCTGGCCTGGATCCCGGCCAGCTACAGAGACAAGCTGGCCGATGCCCTGGCCCCCCTGCTGCTGCGCTTCTCCAGGAAGCAGGCCTACATCGCCGAGACCAACCTCAAGATCTGTTTCCCCGAACTGGACGCGGCCGGGCGCGAACGGCTGCTGCTCAAGTCCATCCGGGTTGGTCTCAAGACCTTCATGGGTTTTGGCGAGCTCACCTGGCGCAGTCCCGCCTTCCTGAAAGGGCGCATCAAGGTGCGTGGCTGGGAGCATATAGAGGCCGAGCTGGCCGCCGGGCGCCCCATGATCTTCGTGGTGCCCCACACCTGGGCGGTGGACATGATAGGCCGCTACCTGACCGATGAGGGGGTGCCCCTGTGCACCATGATGAAGAGCCCCAAGGATCAGGTGTTCGACTGGTATATCAACCGCGAGCGCAGCAAGGGCGGGCGTGTCTATGAGCGCAGCGTCGGCATCAAGCCCGCCATCAAGGCCCTGCGCAGCGGCGACAGCTTCTTCTATCTGCCGGATCAGGATCATGGCCGGGAGGCGAGCATCTTCGTGCCCTTCTTCGGCCACCCCAAGGCGACCCTGCCGGCCCTGCCCAAGCTGGTCAAGCTGACCGGTGCCCGGGCCGTGCCCATCCTGGCCTGCTATGACGAGGATCTGGGCTGCTATCGGCTCGAGGTGGAGCCGCCGTTCGACCCTTATCCCACCCAGGATCTGGAGGCGGACGTCAACGCCATGAACCGAATGGTGGAGCGCCAGCTTGGCCGCTTCCCCGAGCAGTACATGTGGTTTCTCAAAATTTTCGAGACCCAGGCGGATAACCAAGGGGAGGATGGCCTCTACGAGGAGGGGATCCGGCGCATCCGCCAGGGGTTGCCCCCCGAGCCTTGAACCACAGGGCTCCCTTGCGGGTCGTTTTGACAGCCAGTGAGAGGCGGTTGGGGCAGGGCACACCAGGCCACCCTCGGCAAGGGGCCGGCGGGGGACCAAAGCGGGGCCCTGTCTGGCCTACCGCCACGCAAACAAGGTGCAAATAAGGTGCAAATAAGGTAAAAGGGCGGTCATGAAAATTCCAAATCGAATCCAACCTCTGGTTGATGACGGCCTGGTCGACGATGTCATCAGCCGGCTGATGAGCGGCAAAGAAGCCGACGTCTATGTGGTGCGCTGCGGCGACGAGATCCGCTGCGCCAAAGTCTATAAAGAGGCCTCCAAGCGCAGCTTCAAGCAGGCCGTGGTCTATCAGGAAGGGCGCAAGGTGCGCAACAGTCGCAGTGCCCGCGCCATGGAGAAGGGCTCCAAGTACGGTCGCAAGCAGCACGAAGAGGTGTGGCAGAACACAGAGGTGGATGCCCTGTTCAAGCTGGCCGCCGCCGGCGTGCGGGTGCCCACCCCCTATGTCTGCCTGGATGGCGTCCTGCTGATGGAGCTCATCACAGATGCCGAGGGCAACGTGGCGCCCCGCCTCAACGACGTGGCGCTCTCGGCCGAGCAGGCGCTCATCGATCACGGCAAGGTGATCCGCTACGTGGTGCGCATGCTCTGCGCCGGCCTCATCCACGGGGATCTCTCCGAGTTCAACGTGCTGGTGGATGCAGAGGGCCCCGTCATCATAGATCTGCCCCAGGTGGTGGATGCCGCCGCCAACAACCAGGCCAGGGCCATGCTGGAGCGGGACGTCAACAACATGCGCAACTACTACGGCATCTATGCGCCCGAGCTGCTCAAGACCCGTTATGCTAGGGAGATGTGGGCCCTGTTCGAAGACGGCAAGCTCACCCCGGAATCTGAGCTGACCGGCCTGTTCGAGGAGAGCACCGAGGCCATCGACATCGATGCCGTGCTGCACGAGATCGAGAGCGCGGAAGAGGAGGCGATGGAGCGTCGGGCCCGCATGAAGGCCGAGCAGGAAGAGGAGTTCTGACGAGAGCCCGGATCCTGTCCATGCAAAGAGCGCCCTTGGCGCTCTTTTTCATTGGGGTGGCGGGCCGGTTCAGCGTCCCGTCCGGGGCGGGGCCTTGAGGCGGGGGCCGGGGTAACCCTTGACCTCGCCGAAGCGGGGATGGCCGCTCTCCCAATCCGAGGCTGCGGTGCGAATGGCCTCCGGGCTGAAGCTCACGAAGTTCCACCAGATCTGCAGCGGCTCGGCCAGGGGCTCGCCGCCGATGAGCAGCAGGCGGGTGCCCGGGCCGAGTGTCACCGCCAGCTCCCGGGTGCCCGGTGGCAGATAGAGGAGCTGCTCGGGGGCGAGCGCTTCCCCTGCTATGGTCGCCTCTCCCTGCAAGGGGAAGAGGCCGTGCTCGAAGGCCGGATCCAGCGGCAGCACTATGTGCCCGCCATGGGGCGAGTGCAAGTCCAGCCCGAGGATGGGGGAGAAGCTGAGGGTGGGGGCTTGGCGCCCGGCATGGTCGCCGATGAGCAGGGTCAGGGTGGTCTCGCTCTCCTGCCAGCTGGGCAGCAGGGGGTAGTGATCGAAGCGGGGTTGGGTGTCCTGATTACGCTCAGGCAGCGCTATCCAGAGCTGGGCGGCGTGCAGGTCGGGGTAGCCCGCCAGGGACTCCTCGGTGTGGGCTATGCCACGCCCGGCGGTCATCAGATTGACCTGGCCCGGGCGGATCACCTGCTCGCTGCCGAGGCTGTCACGGTGCAAAATCTCCCCCGCCAGCATCCAGGTGAAGGTCTGCAGGGCGATGTGGGGATGGGGCCCCACGTCCAGCCCGGGGGCGTCGGGGGCGAAGCGGGTCGGCCCTATGTGATCGAGAAAGCACCAGGGGCCTATGGTGCGCCGCTCCTTGACCGGGAGGGCGCGGGCCACCGGGATCCCGCCCACGTCGGTGAGGCGGGAGGAAATGCGTTGCCACTGTTGAGTCATGTCGTGCTCCTTGCTGGGCGGTGATCCTGCTGCATCAGGATAGTGTATCCCTCGCGCTCGCCGAGAGGGGTGGGGGCTAGCGGCGGCGGCCTCCGCCCCCGAAGCTGCGCATGGGGGTGAAGCCAGGCCTTATCGCCGGCCTGACGGTAGGGGCGCGCACCGGGGTGGCCATGGCGCGGGGAAGGTGCGGTCTGGTATCCACCCTAGGCTGGGTCCCGGTGGGCAAGAGGCCGTTATTTGTCTTGGGCAGGGTGGAGGGGATCAAGAGGCCGCCGTCGACCTTGGGCTGTGCCCCTGGGGTCAGCAGGCCGCTCTCGGCCCTGGGGAGAGTGCCCCCCTTGTCATCTAGCGGTGAGTGCGGGCCCTTGTCCGGGTTGCTGACGCTGGGTCTGTTCTGCCGGTTGTCACGCAGGGCCTGTTGCTGCTCCGGCGTCATGGCATTCCAGCGGCCCGCCAGCTCTCCCCGCAGGGCGGCCACATCGGGCTGGCCATGGTTCTCCTGCCAATCCTGATACTTCTCCTTGATCTCCTGTTGGCGCTCAGGATCGAGCCCGCTCCACCACTTCTTGATCAGCTCGTCAAAATCCCCCTGGTTGTCGCAGCACCAGGGGTAGTAGTCATCCCAATAGCCGTAATAGTCGTCGTACCACCAGTAAGAGGCGCCATAGTGACCGCCGTAATAGTCACCAGCGCCAAGCCCCACGCTGGCGCCTGACGAGGAGGTGTTGCTGCAGCCCGCAAGGGCCAGGGCCAGCAGGGGAATGAGGAGGGCGATGCGCATGATGCTCCCGGTGCCACGAAAGGACGCAATGGACGGATGATAACCTGACTATGCACCAATCCGGCCGCGGATGGCAGACCCTGCCCCCATCAGGCGCCGGGGAGCGAGGATTTCCCCGGCATCGAGGGCAGGAGAGGTTGCGTAGATTACACCCTGCTGCGTGGTCCCGCAGGCTAGTAGCCTGCCATCCGGGTCAAATCGTGCCACCTGATAGCGCGACTATTCCGCCTCGGCACAGTCGACCATATAACGGCGCCAGGTGGCATTCGAAACGGGTCGGTTCTGGTTGGTGCTGTATCTTGATGGTGGTGTCGGCCATTTAATCGGCTGCCACTATCGGCAATGCCATGACGCAGGCCTCTCGGCCCAGGTGGGTCAGCAGACGGCGCACATCGTCGAGGCGGATGAGCAGGGTGGCGGTATTGACCAGCGGGTGGCACTGCACCTGCTCGGCCTGCCAGATACGCTCGTCCACCACCAGCTCCACGGCATGCTCGCTATCGCGCACCATGGCGAGCAGGGTGACCGAACCCGGGGTGAGGCCGAGCACTGCCTCGAGCCGTTCGGGGGAGCCAAAGCTCAGCCGCTTGACCCCGAGCCGTGCCGCCAGCGCCTTGAGGTCGACCCGGCTCTCCTCCGGACTCACCATCAGAAACAGCCGCTCGCTCTTCGGATCGCGCAAAAAGAGGTTCTTGGTCTTGGCAGCGGGCAGGTCGGGCAGCAGCCTGCTCGCCTCCTCGCAGGTGAAAACGGGGGGATGATCGATACGCTGGTAGGGGATGGCGAGCCGATCCAGCAGGGAATAGATTGCCACAGTGACTCCTTTCGTCGGCGAAGCGCGGTAATAAAAGGGTTGATGGGGATGACGACGGGATCGAGCTTACCAGTTTGACTCAGGCCCCGCAGCCTAGGGTGACGATTGCGAGCAGGCACTGTATGAACGTACAATAGTCCCATCCCAAGGCCGACCCCTATTGCCCATGACCGCGACCCAGCCCCCCGTTCCCGCCACCCCGCCCCTCGACGGCTTTATCCTGACCCGCCACGGTCGGGACGTGCGCGGCCGCGACGGGCACGCCGCCACCACCGAAATCGTGATGTGGCTCTGGAGTGCCCAGGGGCCGGTGCGGGTGGTGGTGCCAGGGCAGGAGCCGGTCTTCTTCCTGCCACAGAGCCATATGACCGAGGCCGCCGAGCTGTTCAAGGGCGCCGGGGTGAGGGGGCGGTTTCGCCGTCTGCCGATGCACACCTTCGACGGCCGCCCTGTGGTGGGCTGCTATTTTGCCACCCTGAGCGCCTTTCACCGCGCCATCGAGCTGCTGCTCATTCGCGGGCTGGAGCATTTCGAGGCGGATATACGGCTGCCGGAGCGCTTCCTGATGGAGCGCTTCATCACAGCTGGCGTGCGCTTCGATGGCCGGGCGGTGAAGAAGGGGGGCAGGCAGGGCTACTGGGAGGTGAATGAGGCACGCTGCGCCCCCCAGGCGGTGACGCCGATCCTCTCCTGGGTGTCGCTGGACGTGGAGTGCGCCATGGACGGGGCCCTCTTCTCTGTGGGGCTCTATAGCCGTGAGGATGCGCGGGTCATCATGATAGGCACCCCCGAGGCGGATGCCGACAGCTGGGGTACCCAGGTCGAGTGGGTGGCGGACGAGAACGCCTTGCTCGGCGCGCTGGAGAGCTGGTTCCAGCGGCACGACCCGGATCTGGTGATCGGCTGGAACGTGGTGAACTTCGACTTTCGCCTGCTGCTGCGCCGCGCCGAGCTGGGCAAGCGCCGCCTGCGGCTCGGGCGGGGGCGGGAGCTCTGCTTCTGGCGCTCGTCTCGCAACGACCCCCAGACCGGCAACGTCATCATACCGGGGCGCATGGTGCTGGACGGCATCGATACCCTGAAAAGCGCCACCTGGCAGTTTGCCAGCTACAGCCTGGATGCGGTGGCGAGCGAACTGCTCGGTCGCGGCAAGGACATCGAGGATGTGGCCAATCGGGGGGAGAAGATCACCGAGTTGTTCCACTCCGACAAGGAAGCGCTGGCCCGCTACAACCTGGAAGACTGCAAGCTGGTGTGGGAGATCTTCGATTACTGCCACCTCATCCCCTTCGCCATAGAGCGGGCCTCCCTCACCGGTCTGGAGCTCGACAGGGTGGGGGGCTCGGTGGCGGCCTTTACCAACCTCTATCTGCCGCGGCTGCATCGCGGCGGCTACGTGGCCCCCAATCTGCCCGCCGATGGTGGGCTCGCGAGCCCCGGCGGCTATGTGATGGACTCCAAACCCGGTCTCTATCGCCATGTGCTGGTGCTCGATTTCAAGAGCCTCTACCCCAGCATCATCCGCACCTTCTGCATCGATCCCATGGGATTGGTGGAGGGGCTGCAACACCCGGAACAGGCCATTCCCGGCTTTCGCGGCGCCCTGTTCTCCCGCGAGCGGCACTTCCTGCCGGATCTCATCGCCACCCTCTGGGCGGCGCGGGACAGGGCCAAGGCGGCCAGCAACAAGGCGCTCTCCCAGGCCATCAAGATCATCATGAACTCCTTCTACGGCGTGCTGGGCTCGGGGGGCTGCCGCTTCTACGATCCGCGACTTGCCTCATCGATCACCCTGCGCGGTCACAGCATCATGCAGCAGACCCGGGAGTGGATAGAGGCTAAGGGGTTCGAGGTGATCTATGGCGACACCGACTCCACCTTCGTTCACCTGAACAGGGAGACCAGTCCGCAGCAGGCCGAGCAGACAGGCCGCGAGCTGGCCGCCATGATCAACGACAACTGGACGGCACTGATCAGGCGCGAGTTCGATCTGCCCTGTTATCTCGAGATCGAATACGAGACCCACTACCGCCGCTTCCTGATGCCCACCATCCGCGGGCTGGAGAAGGGGAGCAAGAAGCGCTATGCCGGGCTGGTTGGCGGCGAGGGGCAGGCCGGATCTGAGCAGCTGGTGTTCAAGGGGCTCGAATCTGTGCGCACCGACTGGACCATGCTGGCCAAGCAGTTTCAGACCCGGCTCTACGAGCTGGTGTTTCACGACGAAGATCCCAGCGGCTATGTGCGCACCATGGTGGACGAGACCCGTGCCGGCCTGCACGACGATCTGCTCATCTATCGCAAGCGGCTGCGCCAAAAACTCGAGGAGTATCAGAAGAATGTGCCCCCCCATGTGCGGGCGGCGCGGCTGGCGGACGAGGAGAACCTGCGCCGCGGCCAGCCCCAGCGTTATCAGCACAGGGGCACCATCGCCTATCTGATGACCCTCAATGGCCCCGAGCCGCTGGAGTACAGGCGCAGCGCCATCGACTACGAGCACTACATCGACAAGCAGTTGAGGCCCATTGCCGACGCCATACTGCCCTTTATCGGCGAGTCGTTCGACCGGATCTGCGGCCAGCAGCTGGATCTCTTCTAGCGAGCTAGTCCCCACAGCCGGGGGCTGACCCGGATCAGGAGGGTCGGAAGGGCAGGGAGAAGGCGCAATGCAAAAAGCCCGCTCGATGAGCGGGCTTTTCTAATTTGGTGCGTCCTAGTGGATTCGAACCACCGACCCCCACCATGTCAAGGTGATGCTCTAACCAGCTGAGCTAAGGACGCAGGGTGCGCAATGCGGCTTTTTCATTTGCCAGAAGTGGTGGGTTTAATTGGATTCGAACCAACGACCCCTACCATGTCAAGGTAGTGCTCTAACCAACTGAGCTATAAACCCACATCTGTGTTCAATTGTATTAAAACCAACGACATCGCCTACGCCATGTCAAAGTACTGTTCTAACCAACTGAGCTATAAACCCACATCTGGAATATCTGTATTTCTTTCAAACTGAATGGTGCGTCCTAGTGGATTCGAACCACCGACCCCCACCATGTCAAGGTGATGCTCTAACCAGCTGAGCTAAGGACGCATAATCAGTGTTCTGTAATGGTGCGTCCTAGTGGATTCGAACCACCGACCCCCACCATGTCAAGGTGGTGCTCTAACCAGCTGAGCTAAGGACGCATCACAGAAAAAGTGGTGGGTTTAATTGGATTCGAACCAACGACCCCTACCATGTCAAGGTAGTGCTCTAACCAACTGAGCTATAAACCCACTCGATGAAATGAATTCGAACCAAAGACACAATCTTCACCATGCCAAGTTCATGCTCTGACCAACCGAGCGTTAAACCCACTTCAACTACGCCAGCACTGCTGACGTGGTCGGCATACTACCCATGCCCCCCAAGGCTGTCAACAAGGGACATGCACAAAGGAGACTGTTTGCCCAGTTCTTGCGCAGCCTGTTGATTTTGCAGGCGAGCCGCTCGATTGAGCGGCGCTGTGGCGCCCTTTATTGGGCCCGGGAAAGGGTAGTGCAGGCCTCGGGACTCGCGAAGCGACCATAGATGAATCTCAGCCTTGCACCCAGCATCAGGGCCGCGCCGGTGAGGCCGACGATGAAGCCTACCCAGAAGCCCTGGGGCCCCATGCGCGGCACCACCCAGTCGGTCAGCCCCAGGATCATGCCGGTGGGCAGCCCCAGTCCCCAGTAGGCGACTATGGTGACGTAGAAGATGGCCTTGGTGTCCTTGTAGCCACGCAGGGCCGCGGCCGCCACCACCTGCACCGAGTCCGAGACCTGATAGATGGCGGCGAAGAACAACAAGGTAGCCGCGAGGGTGATCACCTGGATGTCATCGGTGTAGATCCCCGCGATATGTTCGCGCAGCAACACCGTCAGGGCGGCGGTACCGGCGGCCACCGCCATGCCCAGCATCAGGCCGGTACGGGCGGCGACGCGGGCGTGCTCCGGCTGGCCTTCCCCTATGCTGTGGCCGACTCTGATAGTCACGCCGACGCCGATGGAGAGCGGCAGCATAAACACCAGGCTGGAGAAGTTCAGGGCTATCTGGTGGCTCGCCACCGTCTCGGCGCCGAAGGGGGCCAGCATCAGGGCCACCACGGTAAACAGGGTCACCTCGCAGAAGATGGCCATGGCGATGGGGAAGCCTAAGCGAAACAGGCGCCAGATCCGGCTGCCGTTGGGGCGCGCGAGCTGGGCGAACAGATTGATCTTCTTGAAGTGGGGGGAGAGCTTCACGTAGGCAATCATCGCCAGCAGCATGGCCCAGAGCACTATGGCGGTGGCCACGCCGCAGCCGACACCGCCGAGCTTGGGCATGCCGAAGTGGCCGTGAATGAAGATGTAGTTGGCGGGGATGTTGACCGCCAGTCCCACGAAGCCAATCACCATGGTGGGCATGGTGTGGGAGAGCCCCTCGCTGAAGTTGCGCAGCACCTGGAACAGCACGAAGGCGGGCAGACCCCACAGGATGGCGTGCAGGTAACCGGCGGTCTTGTCCGCCATCACCGGATCCACGTCCATGAACTGCAGCGCCAGCGGGCTGAAGTAGAGCGCCACCATGGCGATGGGGGTCACCATCAGCGCCAGCCAGAAGCCCTGGTGCACGGCCGGGCGGATCTCGTCCCGCTTGCGGGCCCCGTTGAGCTGGGAAACGATGGGGGTGAGCGCCATGATGATGCCCTGCACCAGCAAGATGATGGGCAGCCAGAAGCTGGAGGCGACCGACACGGCAGCGAGATCCACGGCGCTGACCTGGCCCGCCATCACGGTATCGACGAAGTTCATGGCGATCTGGGCCACCTGGGCCACCAGTATGGGGCTGGCTAGACGAACGAGCTGCTTCGCCTCGGTCCAATAACGTTGCACTGACACCTCCGAGTGGATCAGATAAAAGAGAAAAGAACGGGTAAATGAGAGGGGCTTTTATCTCCTGCCGGGAGGAGACAAAACGCGGGGGTGTCATTCTAGCCTGAAAATCCGCCAACGGGGAAGGTTGGCGGCGCATTTCTACCGGGGATCAGGCGTCCTCGTGATCGCTGATCAGCAGGTTGGCGGCGGCGTAGGCGGCCTGCTCGCGCAGATCTGCGGGCACCCTATCGTCGCTCGCCACGGCGTTGAGCGCCCGTATGCTGGCGGCGATGGCCTGGGGCACATAGCCCTGCTCTCCTGAGCCTATCTGGTTGTAGGCGATGCGAATGGCTTCACAGCATTGATATACCTGCATTTTTGTTTCCTCGTTAAGCCAAGATTGAATGGGCTCACTATAACGATCGGGGCCTGCCTTGTCAGCCGGCATGCTTGTCTTGCACTGTGGCCGGGGGTAACCTGCCGACAATTTTGTTACAGCGTGGAGACGAGACATGTTCACCGGCATAGTACAGGGGACCGCCGAATTGGTGGCCATCGAAGAGCTGCCCAACTTTCGCACCCATGTGATCCGCATGCCGAGCCCGGCCTGGGGCGAGGGGCTGGCACTCGGCGCCTCCGTGGCCCACAACGGCTGCTGCCTGACTGTCACCCGCATCGAGGGGGAACTGGTCAGCTTCGATCTGATGCAGGAGACCCTGCGCCTGACCAACCTCGGCGCGCTGGCTGTCGGGGACAAGGTCAATGTGGAGCGGGCTGCCCGCTTTGGGGACGAGATTGGCGGCCATGCCATGTCCGGCCACATCATGGGCACGGCCGAGGTGAGCGCCGTCATCGACAGCCCCAACAATCGCCAGCTGTGGTACCGCCTTGCCCCCACGCTCATGAAATACGTGCTGACCAAGGGCTACATCGGCATTGACGGCATCAGCCTGACCGTGGGCGAGGTGCGTGGCAATGAGTTCTGCGTCAACCTGATTCCCGAGACCCTGGCCCGTACCAACCTGGGCTGGGTCAAGGCGGGCTGGCAGACCAACATAGAAATCGATCCCCAGACCCAGGCCATAGTCGACACCGTGGAGCGGGTGCTGGCGGCGCGCCAGCCGGTCTGATCCGCCATCTCAAGCAGGGCCCGCAGCAGGGGGCCCTGTTCTCTCCCGTGAATATGAGGCGAGGCTTTCGTCAGGGCAGAACCCATGCCGTCATGGGCCAGTGCCCCGCATCTTCCTGCGGCTGAGCCAAAAAGAAGCCCGTCAAGATGACGGGCTCAAAGGCATGAACAGAAGAACTATGTGGCGGGGATAAACGCCATCCCCAGTGTGGCAGCCAACTCCGTGCTCTGCCGTGGCTGACGGAGCCTGAGCGTCACAGGTTGGCCGAAGGATGAAACCGGGCCTACACTTCTTGTGTCTGGCACATCCATGAGCCGACAACCATCACATAAGAGACAAGGCCCCTTGGCGAACTTCAGGATGATTTGAGGTTCTCCGAGGGGCTTTTCTTTATGAGGGAATGTGCCGCGAAGGGGAGGGGCTCAGGCATCTGGGGAGAAGCAAGTAGGGGATGGGCGGCATGGCGTCGCCCCAGTCCCACTCGCTTGCCTGGTCAGCGAAAGGCAATCAGAACATCTGCTCGTCGTCCGCATCCACAAACAGCTGCAAACAGTCGCGGGCTTCGTCCCGGTGCAGCCGCAGGTGGATCGGATTGCAACAGGCCATGCAGTCCTCGTAGAACTCCTGATCCCCCTGGCTGGCATCCAGCTCGACCCGGGTGTGGTGGCCGCAGTGGGGGCAGACGATGCGCTTGCTGGTGTACTCGATCATGGTGACCTCCTGGGGCCGACTGGCCGCCTCTTTCCCCTGATTCTAGTCGGCAAGAGGCGGCGCAACCGCGAGCAGGCGCACGTTTATGACAGGGATCAGGGGATGCGCCTAGCCCCTAAGCTCTGACCCGGTGCACCACTGGCCCCGTGCGGATTCACCCCACCCAGCGGGCCAGCCTGTCTGCATCCAGTTCGGCCAGCGAACGCAGCTGGTGATCGGCGATGGCGAGACGGGGGTCGCCCACCAGCGCCGGGTCCGGCACTATCAGCGCCTGCATGGACGCCGCCTTGGCCGCCAGCAGGCCGGTGAAGCTGTCCTCGATGGCCAGACAGTGCACAGGTTCGACGCCCAGCTTCTCGGCGGCGTGGATATAGACATCCGGGTGGGGTTTGCCAAAGCGCTCCACCTCGGCGGAGTGGACCGCCATGAAGCGATCCTGGATGCCGAGCTTGCCGAGCACCGCCTCCACCATGGTGAAGGGGGAAGAGGTAGCCAGGCCAATCTTGAGACCACGGGCCTCGATGAGGGAGAGGGCCTCCAGCACCCCCTCCTTGGCCTGACCTTCCTGCAGGATGAGTGCTATCACCTGATCCAGGATGCGCTGCACCACCTCTTCCTGGGTCGGGCCGCTCCAGGGACGCAGGCGATACCAGTGGGCCACCAGCTGATCGATGCGCACCCCTATGGTGGAGTTGCAGTCCTCCTCGGTGTGGAAGTGGCCCAGCTCGGAGAAGACGGCCATCTGGGCCCGTTGCCAAAAGGGTTCCGAGTCGATCAGAACACCATCCATATCGAAGATCACGGCAGTTAACATCTTGTACTCCTGACATAGGTAAAGGGGGGATTATAAGCCCGGCGACTCAATGGAAAAGGGGCAGAAGCCCGCCCCTTGCGTCGGATCACGCAGATAAACGTTTGTTTTTACGCGGCAAAGAATGCGCTCTAGAGGAGCACCTCGACCCGGGCGGCGACCGGCGATCTCGGGCTTGCCAAAGAGACGCAGCTGAGCGCCCGGCACCAGGGCCAGCGCCTCGGCAACCCCCTGATAGCGGATATCCTGGCTGTGGCCATCGCGCAGCACCACGGCGGAGGCACTCGGCCCGAACTGGGTGATGGTGCCGACCGGCAGCCCCAGGATGGCGCGCACGTGCAGGGCGAACTCGGAGAGATCCTGAGAGATCAGGGTCACCATGCCGGTGTCGTGAGGGCGGGGAGAGACCTCGCTGAACCAGACGTCGTCACCCTTGATGAAGAGCTCCACCCCGAACAGGCCATGGCCACCCAGGGCCTCGACCACCTTGGCGGCGACCTCTTTGGCGCGGGCCAGCGCCAGCTCGCTCATGGCCTGGGGTTGCCAGGATTCGCGGTAGTCACCGTCTTCCTGACGATGGCCTATGGGATCGCAGAAGTGGATGCCGTCCACGGCGCGCACGGTGAGCAAGGTTATCTCGTACTCGAAGGGGACGAAACCTTCGACTATCACCTTGCCACGGCCGGCGCGGCCCCCCTCCTGGGCATAGGTCCAGCTCTCGTCCAGCTTGGCAAGATCCCGCAGCAGGCTCTGGCCCTTGCCGGAGGAGCTCATCACGGGTTTCACCACGCAGGGCAGGCCTATGGCCGCGACGGCGGCAACGAACTCCTCCTTGCTCTGGGCGAAGCGGTAGGAGGAGGTGGGGAGGCCGAGCTCTTCGGCGGCGAGCCGGCGGATCCCCTCCCGGTTCATGGTGAGCTGGGTGGCGCGGGCGTTGGGCACGACCCTGACCCCTTCCTGCTCAAGCTCTGCCAGGGTATCGGTGGCGATGGCCTCAATCTCGGGGATGATGAGGTCGGGCTTGACCTCGGCCACCAGGGCGCGCAGGGCGGCGCCATCGAGCATGTCCAGCACCTGGGCGGCGTGGGCGACCTGCATGGCGGGAGCATTGGCGTAGCGGTCGGCGGCGATCACTTCTATGCCAAGGCGTTGCAGCTCGATGGCGACTTCCTTGCCGAGTTCGCCTGAGCCGAGCAGCAGGGCACGGGTGGCGCCGGGGCGGGTGGCGGTTCCAAACATCTGATCTCTCCTGATGTCCATGGTCAGGGTTGCTGACCCGAGTGAGTAAAAAAAGAGGCACGCATGGCGTACCTCAGGAAACGGATTTGTGGGCGCGCTGCTCCAGATGGGTCAGCAGCGTGATGGCGCCTATGATGATGGCGGCGCCGAGCCACAATCGGCCGGGAGGCGCCCAGCCAAACACCAGCCAGCCCGCCAGCACGTTCATGGGCAGCTTGGCAAAGTCAAAGGGCTGCACGAAGGAGGCCTCGGCCACGCTGTAGGCCCGGGCGATGGACATCTGGGCCAGGGCCGACAGCACCCCTGAGACGGCCACCAGCAGCCACTGGGTTTCGCTCGGCCACTGCCATTCGGGCAGGGCCAGCATGGCGTTGAACGGGGTGCTGAAGATGAGCAGGTAGACCACTATGGTGTGGGACGATTCACTCGCCGCCTGATAGCGCACCAGCAGGGAGTAACCGGCCCAGAACAGGGCGGCCGCCACCGGCAGCAGGGAGGCCCAGTTGAAGTCATCGGTCCAGGGAGCCAGGATCAGCATGGCCCCGACAAAGCCCGCCAGGGTGGCCAGAATGCGCGCCCGGCTCACCTGTTCCTTGAGCAGCAAGGCCGACCCTAAGGTGGCGAACAGGGGGGAGGTCATCAAGAGCGCTATGCCCTGCCAGATGGGCACGGGCACCGCCAGGGCCCAGAGCCAGAACTGGATGCCGATGACCGCCAGGGCGACCCGCAGCAAGTGCAGCCGCAGCTGGTTGGTCATCAGGGATTGGCGCAGGCCGTGGCGGATGAGCCAGGGCAGCAGGCAGATCAGGGCGACCAGATACTGGTGAAAGGCGACCTGGGTCGAGGGGAGGCCGAGCTTGAAGCTGACATACTGGCTCAGGCTGTTGACGGCGGCAAAGCAGAGGCCTGCCACCATCATCCAGACGGCGCCGGCAAAGGGGGAGTGCCTGCGGGAGGGTGCCATGGGATCCGGGTCACTTAAAAAAAGTGCGGCGGATCATAACGGCAATCGTTTGTTCTGCCAAGGCCGGGGTGCTTGCTGAGTACCTCGCTGGCGACTAAGCGTACAAGCATCAAAATATTTGAATAACTTGAGCATCTATTTTCGCTATCCGCCTTGAACCTCAATCTTTATAGTGACCTCCATCGACAGCACAGCTGTTCAACCGACAACCAAATGGAGTTTCACCATGGCCAATATCCTCGTTCTCAAGTCCAGCATCCTGGGCCAGTATTCCCAATCCAACGCCCTGATCGACGGCTACCTGGCCGAGCGCCAGGGTGACAGCGTCACCGTGCGTGATCTGGCAACCCTGAACCTGCCGGTGCTCGACGGCGAGCTGGCCATGGGCCTGCGCGGCGGTGAGAACCTGAACGAGCGTCAGCTGGCCGTGCTGGCCCAGTCCGACGAGCTGGTGGCCGAGCTCAAGGCGAGTGATCTGGTGATCATCGCGGCCCCCATGTACAACTTCAACATCCCGACCCAGCTGAAGAACTGGATCGATCTGGTGGCCCGTGCCGGCGTGACCTTCCGCTACACCGAGACCGGCCCGGTCGGCCTGGTGGAGAACACCCGCGCCCTGGTGGTCAGCCCCCGCGGCGGCCTGCACCTGGGTAATCCTACCGATCTGGTGACCCCTTACATGCGCACCGTGCTGGGCTTTATCGGCATCAACGAGGTGGACTTCATCTACGCCGAGGGCATGGGCATGGGTCCCGAGGCGCAGGCCAAGGGCATAGAGCAGGCCAAGGAGCAGCTGGAAACCCTGGCATACTGATGCCGTGACGCTTGCCTGCTCACCCAGGTCCAGAAACAACAACGCAGCCATCAGGCTGCGTTGTTGTTTTCAGATGGCGGGGACGCCAGTCTTCAATCCCAGATGAAGCGACGGCAGCCGCTGCCGACCAGCAGGCAGACCGCCACCAGGGATCCCAGCAGCAGGCTGCTGAGCCACTGCTCCGTACTCTGGGGCAGATGAGGGGAGAAGAGGCCGATCGTGAAGAGGGCGCTGATGATGATCAGGCTGGTCTGTCGGGTCAGGATCATGGTGTCGTCCTTGGCTGATGGTGAGCGAATTAAGGCTAACCGCCGTCTGTGACAGCCTGATGTATCCATACCTCAGGCCCAGGGTCCAGCGGGGTTGCCTCTCACCTTAGCAGTTTTTGCCGCCACGGCCAGCGCCACGAGACAGCTTGTGATCCGGATCCCTATCTGAACTGCTTTTGATCAGGCTGGTAGTGGAAATCGCCGCCGGCCAGCCGCGCAGTCAGGGCCTCCTTGTCGAGATCCTGCGCCCGGCAGAGATCGTCCAGATCGGCGTAATGATCACGAAGCTGCATGTTGACCAGGCTCAGCAGCATGTTGATGTCCATGGTGGCAAAGCGGGTCAGTGTCATGATTGTTGCTCGCTGTCCAGCAGGTGGAGTTGTTCTATGGCGTCGCTCACGCTTTGCAGGTGCAGCCGTATGCTCTGGCGCGCCTCTGCAGGCAGATAGTCGGTGAGGGTGTGCTGCCAGCTGCCCGCTTCGGTCTTGAGCTGCTGGAACAGGGTGAGCCCCGCCGGGGTGAAGGAGACCAGACTGATGCGCTTGTCCTGTGCGCTGCTCTCGGTGAACAGTATGCCCTTCTCCACCAGACGGTGGATCTCGCGGGAGATCCGCACCTTGTCCATCCCGCTCGCCTCCACCAGCTCTTTCTGGCTGATGGGGTAGTGGGGGCCAAGCACCATCATCAGGCGCCATTGGGGCACCGTCAGCTGGTACCGCTGCTGGTAAAACTGTTCAAAGGTATCGCGCACCATTTCAGCGGCATGGACCAGCTGATAGGGGGGATAGTGCGCGAGCAGCTCTATGATCTTCGACATATGACATCCTGCTGTGGCGGCTGCATCGGGTGCAGTTTCTCTTGATACTTTGACCTTGATGATACGTAACACAAGGGCATTTGTCTGAACGGGCACCAGAAAAATGTGCGTTTGCGCACGTGTTGCGTCACGGATCCGGCAACCAGGGTCTCAACTGGCCTTGCTGTTTACACTTTTACGCAGCCAGATCAAGGCATTATGAGCAAGCCAGGCCTCGCGGCTCTGGAGCGCATAGAGCGCGGCCTCGTCGCGGCTCCCCCCCTGCCAGTGGCGGGGCTCCTGCTTGGGCAGCCTGCGCTGGCCCAGCAGGGTGGCGGGCACATGGGGGTTGGCGCCAAGGGCGGCGGCCAGATGGGGCTGCGCCGCCAGCTCGCCTTGGGTGGCAAACACCATCAGCGCCTTGTTGTAGCGCAGCCAGCAGGAGGCTTCATTGAAGCGCACCAGCAGGCCCTGCAGGGCGGCCCAGTCCCCTTGCCAGGCATAGAGGCTGGAGAGAGGGTGACGACAGCCAGGCTCGTCGGCCTGACAAAGGTCGAGCAGGGCCAGGTATGCCTGGCGGGCCTGCTCCTGCTGCCCCAGTCGCAGCAGGCAATCGGCCCGGCCCGCCTGGGCCGCGATCAGTGGGCGGGCCTCGGGGGAGCTCCAGCCGCGGCCTGCGTGTTGTTGCCAGAAGGCCTCGTCGAACAGGGGGCTGGCATCGGCGATGATGCGGTCAAACCAGGAGAGGCGGGCGAGGGGATCGCGGCACTGCGCCGCCTGCTCGAACCATTGCTGCCACTGGCGGGTCTGTTCGTTGTCGGGAAGCGGTTCTTCTTCATGCCGTGCCCCATCCTGATCCAGGGTCAGCAGAAGGTTGAGGGCCGTCTTCATCTGCTGGCGCTGCCGCTTGCAAAAATCCAGGAAGGGCAGCTCGCTGGCCGCGGCCTGATGCAGCATCTGGGCCATGGGCCTGTCACGGAACAGGCAGAGTTCGGCCACCAGGCTGAAGCGGTACCGGGTGGTGGTATCGTTCAGATCCGTCGGCGTGGGCCAGCGGGCCACCCCCTGACTGAAGCCGTAACTCCACTGGCCGAGGGGGTGGCTCTGCTCGAATACCTGCTCCGGGGTCTCGTTAGAGAGCCGGCACTGGCTCGGCAAGACCAGCTGGGCGTCGTCGGCCTGGGCCTCCAGCTCGGCGATCAGGTGATGCAGCGCCTCGGCACTCTTCTCGTCAAGCTCGGCGTCACGGGGCAGCAACCCGGCCAGGGGATCTTGCCAGTCAGGGGCGATCGGCCCCGTCAGACGGGCGCAGAGAAAGCCGTGCAGGGCCGGGTAACTCATGTCCTGCTGGCTGTGGCTCTGGATCCATTGATTGAGATGACGGGTACGAGTGGCTGGGTTCATCGACGCTTCCTCTGGATTTGACGGCCGCGAAGTCTACCTAAAAGTGGGGTTATTTGCAGCCAAGGGGCGACCGAGTGCTGCTAATATCGCCAATACAGGGCCACCCCGAGGTGAAAATCCTGTGGGGGGACGGGCAAGGGACTAGGTCCTGTCACGGCTCTGGGGTAACATGCGCGCCTGCATGAAAAAACCTGAGCCCTTGTCCTCCCTCAGCCGACGACAGGGGCGATGCGCATTATTACGGGCCATGAACTGCAGGCCCATCCAGATATTGAAAGAAGAGATCACCATGTTACAGATTGGCAAGATGAACACCCTCACCGTAGTCGAGCTCGAAGATCGTGGCGCCTGGCTGGCCGCGGGGGAATATGGCGAGCTGCTGTTGCCCAAGCGTCAACTGCCGGAAGGCGTCGCCGAAGATGGCGAGGTGTCCGTCTTTCTCTATCTGGACGCAGATTGCGAGCCGGTGATCACCACCGACAAGCCCTTTGCCATGGTGGGTGACATCGTCGGCCTCAAGGTGGTCAACGCCAACAAGATCGGCGCCTTCCTCGACTGGGGCATGAAAAAGGATCTGTTCGTGCCAAGCCGCGAGCAGAACAAGCCGATGCAGGTGGGCCATGTCTACCTGGTGCACCTGATGCTGGACAACGAGGGACGCATGGTGGGCACCAGCCGCCTCGAGCGCTTCCTGCGCGTCGATCCCCCCTTCAAGGCCGGTGACGAAGTCACTGCACTGCCCGGGGAACACACCCCCCTCGGCATCAAGGCCGTGGTCAACGGTCAGTACTCCGGCATGCTGTTCAAGAACGAGGTGTTCGGCCGCTTGATGACGGGCCGACCGCTGACCGCCTGGGTCAAGCAGGTCCGTGAGGATGGCAAGCTGGACCTGACCCTGCAAAAACCGGGGCAGGATCGGATGGATGATGCCGGCGGCCGTATTCTCACCCGCTTGCAGAAGCAGGGCGGCAGTCTGGCGGTGGGGGACAAGAGCGAACCCGAGCTCATCTACAAGATGTTCAATATGAGCAAGGGCACCTTCAAGAAGGCCATAGGCGGGCTCTACAAGCAGGGCAAGATCGTCATCGAAGACAACAGCATCACGCTGGTTGCAACAGAGACCAGCTCGGCCCAGGACGGCGAATAAGGTGCCGAGTCCCTGCATCGGCGACTGCCGGGCCAAGGATGGACTCTGCCTCGGTTGCGGGCGCACCCTGACCGAGATAGGCCAGTGGTCCGCCATGGACAGCGAGGCCCAGCTGGCCCGCATGGCCGAGCTGGATGGCACGCGCAGCACCCATCAGTGCCCGGGATGCGGCGAGCCGGCGTTTTGCGCCGTCTCCGCCGGTGAACCCATAGAGCGCTGCTGGTGCAGCCAGCTGCCCTCCTTGCCCATGAGCGAGGCGAGCGCCTGCTGGTGCCGCCGCTGTCTGGCCAAGGCCATAGCGGCTCGCCCCTGAAGGGGTAAACCGCAGAGACGAAAAAGGCGCCAGGGGCGCCTTTTCTTATGCCTGTTGCTGGCGGTGCCAGCGGACATGGACCTCGTGTTCGCTCTGATCCCGGGGCAGCAGGAAGGTGGCGTAGATCACCTCGAACTCCTCCTGATGATCCAGCAAGCCGACCCACACCTCGGCCCAACGCTCCATGTCGACCGGCACGCCGAGCTCGGTCGACCAGTCGGCGTTGGGCAGGGTCGCCTCGACGGCGCCACGCTGCTCGAATTCGAGAGTGATGTCGACGATTTGTTCGGGGGCCAGCATGTCGGCGGCCTGCTCCAGAAACTGATCATAGGCCCACTCGACCAGCTGATCCGGGCTACGTTGTTCCATGAAATCACTCCAGATACGTCCAGGTTCGCCACTTTAACAATTATTGGGGATGGCGGCCAGCGCGTGAGGCTGGCAACCCGTGCTGTCAAATGGCCGAAACAGGGGATAAGGTTAACAGAGCCGCCGCCATCGGGCGGCATGATGAGGCATCTGGGCAGCATGAAGCGACGACAGTACAGGCGGCAGATCAAGCGGCGACGGGAGACCTGGTGGTGGCACTATTTGCCGTTGCACCGGGAGGTCATCGGCGGCCATCTGGGGCCGGCCTCCGACCCCGTCGACGAACCTAGCCGGCCTCGTGCACCCGGTTCAGGGTGACCTGGCCGAGCTGACTCATCTGGCGGCGGATCCAGGCCGAGCGCTGCTGCACATAGGGCGAGGGGGGCTTGACCCGGTAGCGCCAGGGATTGGGCAGGGCGGCGGCCAGCAAGGAGGCCTCGTAGCGGGTCAGGCGCGACGCCGGTTTGCCGAAGTAGTGCCTGGCGGCGGCCTCGGCGCCATAGATGCCGGGCCCGAACTCTACTATATTCAGATACACCTCGAGGATACGGGACTTGTCCCAGCCCAGCTCCATCAGCAGGGTGAACCAGGCCTCTATCCCCTTGCGCAGCAAGCTGCGATCGCTCCACATGAAGAGATTCTTCGCCGTCTGCTGGCTCAGGGTACTGGCCCCGCGCACCCGCCGGCTTTGCTGGTTGTGTTTGAGGGCCGAGCTGATGGCATCCATGTCGAAGCCGTTATGATCGGCGAAGCGCTGATCCTCGGCGGCGATCACCGCCAGTTGCAACTCCCGCGAGATACGCTCGAGGGGCACCCAGTCGTGCCTGACCTCGGCCACCTTGGCGGGGGGAAACAGCGCCCGCTCGAGGCGCCAGGTCCACATGGGGGGATCGATGAAGCGCAGCAGCGCCACCGAGACGATGGAGCTGACCAGCGCCGCCAGCAGCAGCTTGCCGAGCCAGCCCAGCAGGCGCCGCCAGCGCGTCGGTCTCACGGGCTCAGGCTCTGAGTCCCACTCATAGTGACCGGGATCGTCGGGATCCGGAATTATTGGGGCAGCCATTCGATGTGGCAAAACTTCTCGTCGACACGGCGGGAGAGCAGCATGCGGGCGAACAGGTGCTCATACTCTTGCTCGGCATTGCCAAGGCCAACCCAGATTTCGGCGTACTCGGCATCGCTCACGGCAAACCCCACGTCCGCTTCCCAGTCATCGGCGGGGTCGGTCTCCGCCAGCAGACCCCGATCGTTGAAGGCCTGGTTGAACAGGGCTATCTCCTGCTCGGGCAGGTTGTCCGAGGCCAGCTCCATGAAGAGTTCGAGGGCGGTATCGAGCAGTTCCTCGACGCTGTGCATTTCGTCATTCAAAGACATAAGACCTGTATTCCAGATGAGGGGGAGAGGGCCCGTCGGCAGGGCCGAGGGGGCGGGCAGTATTCTAGCTGGCCCCGCACGCCTTGGCGAGATGCCTCTGCGCCAGGCAATAAAAAACCGGATCCTGCTACAGGATCCGGTCTTCATTGAGGGAAGGGGTCACGCATGGGGCGTCAGCTCATCCCTTCTTGTCATCGGCGAAGGTGATGTTGAGCTCCAGTACCGACAGCTCGTCACTCTTCTTATCGAGCTGGACGGTGATCTTGTCCGGATCGATCTGCACATACTTGCGGATCACGTCGAGGAGATCCTGCTTGAGCTGGGGCAGGTAATCCGGCCCCCCTCTTGAAGAACGCTCGTGCGCGACTATGATCTGCAACCGCTCTTTGGCCAGTTGTGCGGTGTTTTGTTTCTTGTTGGAACGAAAATAATCCAATAATGACATGTTTAACTCCCGAACAGTCGGCTAAAGAAGCCCTTCTTTTCTTCTTCCAGAAAACGAAAATCCTTGGTGTCACCCAGCAGGCGGGCAACGGCGTCCTCATAGGCCTGACCGGCATCGGACTCCTTGTCCAGAATGACCGGCTCCCCCGAGTTGGAGGCGCGCAGCACCGCCTGGGACTCCGGGATCACTCCGAGCAGTTTGATGGCCAGGATCTCCTGCACATCCTGCACGCTCAGCATGTCGCCACGGCTGACGCGAGTCGGGCAGTAGCGGGTCAGCAACAGGTGCTCCTTGATGGGGTCTTCCCCGCGCTCGGCGCGGCGGGACTTGGAGGCCAGGATGCCAAGGATGCGATCCGAGTCACGCACGGAAGAGACTTCCGGGTTGGTGGTGACGATGGCCTCGTCGGCGAAATAGAGCGCCATCAGGGCCCCCGCCTCGATGCCGGCCGGGGAGTCGCAGACGATGTAATCGAACTTCATCTCCGCCAGCTGATCCAGGATCTTCTCGACCCCTTCGCGGGTCAGGGCGTCCTTGTCCCGGGTCTGGGAGGCAGGCAGGATGAACAGATTCTCGGAACGCTTGTCCTTGATGAGGGCCTGGTTGAGGTTGGCCTCACCGTTGATCACATTGACGAAGTCATACACCACGCGCCGCTCGCAGCCCATGATGAGATCCAGGTTTCGCAGGCCAATGTCAAAATCGATGACCACTGTCTTGTGGCCACGCTGGGCCAAGCCGGTGCTCAGGGCCGCGCTGGTTGTGGTCTTGCCAACGCCACCTTTGCCCGATGTAACGACTATGATTCGCGCCATTCTCGCTTCCTTGTAACTCTATTTGATGCGGTCTATTCGGAGTTGTTCGTTGTCCAGCCGGATATGGACTGGCTCTTGTATCAGGCCTGCCGGCAGTGCATCGCTGAGCTGGAAGGTGCCCGCGATGGAGAGCAGCTCGGCCTGCAATTGCTGGCAATAAATGCGGGCAAGGGGATTGCCCTTGGCCCCCGCGATGGCACGGCCACGCAGGGCGCCATAAATATGGATGCTGTCGTCGGCGATGACTTCGGCCCCCGGACTGACCGAGCCCAGCACCACCAGCGAGGTGCCGGCAGCATAGATCTGCTGGCCGGAGCGCACCGGCCCGACGTGGACCTTGGTCGGCTCCAGGGTCTGAACCGGGGCGACCTGGGCCACCTCCACGGGTTCAGGTGCTGGCGCTGGCGCCGGTGCCACAGGCTCGGCCTTGCGGCTCTTGCCCGACACCATGACGGCCAGCCCGGCCGCCTTGGCCGCCGTCTTCATCGCCTCATCCCGCGCCCCCGTGATGCCGACCAGCACGAAATCTTCCGACTCGACCAGCTCCCTGAGCTGCTCGAAATCGGGGATATCGCTGAGGCGTTCCACATTGAGGACGAGGGGGGCACAATTAAAAAACTGGGGAGCCTGCGCGACCTTGGCCTCCAGCAGTTGTCGGATCCGGTCCGGATTGCCATCGCTGAGATGCAACACAGAAATAGTGAAGGTGGTCCCTTTCAATTCGTTATCGCGTTCAACCATGAATCTTCCCCGAACCGAGACGGTAATACGTTATTGTTATTCAATTCCTGATGTTATAGTTTGCCACCACCAGAGGCAATGAACCCGTCGGATTATATCAATTTCCATGTTGTGTGCAGTCTATAAAAGTCGCAAAAAAGCCGAGACCTATCTCTTTATTGAAAGAAGAGAGGACTTTTCCCGTGTGCCAGAGGCACTGATGAGTACCTTCGGACGCCCCGAGCTGGTCTTGATGACCAAGCTGGACCCGGCCAAGCCCCTGGGGATCGCCTCCACCGAGCGGGTGATGGCGGCCTTGCAGAGCCAGGGTTTCTATCTGCAGGTGCCGCCGCCACCGGAAAATTTGCTGGAGCAGCACAAGGCACAATTAAAAGGCTCCCGCTGATGCAGGGGAGGCTGGCACTGTTATTGTTGAGCGCACTATTAAGTGCACCCCTGGAGGCCAGCGTCGATTTTGACCATTATGTGACGAGTCTCAAACAGCAAGCCCTGGCGGCCGGCATCCAGCCTGCGACGGTAACGGCCGCTTTTGCCGATATTCGCCTCATAGAGGCGGCCATCAAGCACGACAAAAATCAGCCGGAATTCAAACTGACCCTGGATTCCTATATTCCCCGTGCCGTGCCCCAATGGAAAGTCAAGCAAGCCCGCGCCTTATATCGCCAGCATCTGCCGCTGCTCACGAAAATAGGCGATGAATATGGGGTGCAGCCCCGTTTTATTGTCGCCTTGTGGGGCATAGAAACCAATTTCGGCAAACTCACCGGTAATTTCCCGCTGGTCTCCTCCCTGGCGACCCTGGCCTGGGAAGGGCGACGGGAAGCCTTCTTCAAGGATCAGCTGTTCGATGCCCTGCGCATCATAGAGCAGGGGCACGTGAGCCCCGCCGCCTTCAAGGGCTCCTGGGCGGGGGCCATGGGGCAGGTGCAGTTCATGCCCTCGTCCTTCCTCAAGTACGCGGTCGATCAGGACGGGGATGGCAGGAAGGATCTGTGGGGCAATCTGGCGGATGTGTTTGGATCGGCAGCCAATTATCTGCATCAGAACGGCTGGCGAGAGGATCAGACCTGGGGACGGCGGGTGAGGGTGCCCGACGCCCTCAAGCCCGCCCTGTTTGGCCTGGAGCAGCGCAAGCCGCTTCAGGCCTGGCAGGCGCTCGGGGTGCGGCAACTGGATGGCTCACTGCTGCCCAACGTCGAGATGCAGGCCTCCCTCATCCGGCCCGATGACGTCCATGGCCGCAGTTATCTTGCCTATGACAATTACCGGGTGCTGCGCCACTGGAACCGCTCCCCCTATTTCGTGGTGGCGGTTGGCACCCTTGCGGATCGGATAGTGGAATAAAAGTGGAATAGAAGAGCGGAGCAAGTGCGGGATAAAAGTGGGATAAGAGCGGAATAAGATGGTGAGGGGGTCGCCGAATAAGATAGCAAATTCATCCCTCCCCACTTTGCCCCCTGACGGATGAATTGCCCCCTTTCCTCTTTATTCTTCATGTCAGTGCCTCTGCCCCTGAAAAAAAGGCAGAAAAAAGGCGGGAATCTCTCCCGCCTTTTTTGCATCTGCTGTCTGCCGCTTATTCGCAGGCAACCTGCATCACCTTGATGGCCAGGCCACCGCGGGAGGTTTCACGGTACTTGGAGTCCATGTCCTTGCCGGTGATGTACATGGTCTCGATGACCTTGTCCAGGGAAACACGGGGCTTGGAGGTACGACGCAGGGCCATGCGGGAGGAGTTGACCGCCTTCATGGCGGCGATGGCGTTGCGCTCGATGCAGGGCACCTGTACCTGACCGGCGACCGGATCGCAGGTCAGACCCAGGTTGTGCTCCATGCCGATCTCGGCCGCTTCACACACCTGCTCCGGGCTGCCGCCCATGAGTTCGGTCAGGCCAGCGGCGGCCATGGAGCAGGAGACACCCACTTCACCCTGGCAACCCACTTCGGCACCCGAGATGGAGGCGTTCATCTTGTAGAGCATGCCGACGGCGGCGGCGGCCAGGTAGAAGCGGGTATATTCGTCGCGGCCGACCGGCTGGATGAACTTGTCGTAGTAGGCCAGCACGGCCGGGATGATGCCCGCGGCGCCGTTGGTCGGGGCGGTGACGACGCGGCCACCGGCGGCATTCTCTTCACTCACCGCGAGAGCGAACATGTTGACCCAGTCAACGATGCTCATGGGGTCGTTGGAGAGATGCTCGTTGGTGGTCAGCTGACGGTAGAGGGGAGCGGCACGGCGCGGCACCCGCAGCGGGCCTGCCAGGACACCCTCGGTGCGGCAGCCGCGCTCTATCCCTTCACGCATGGTGGTCCAGATCTTGCCGAGCTTCTTGTAGATCTCTTCCGGGGTGTTGAAGCACTTCTCGTTTTCCAGCATCAGGGCGGAGATGGAGAGACCGGTCTGGCCGCAGTGGGCGAGCAGCTCGGCGGCGCTCTTGAAGGGGTAGTTGACGGTCATGTCGCCGCTGTCGGCCTTGCCGAAACTCTCTTCATCGACGATGAAGCCACCGCCGATGGAGTAATAGGTCTTGCTGTAGATGGCCTCGTCTTCGATGAAGGCGGTCAGCTTCATGCCGTTCTCGTGCAGGGGCAGGGCCTCGTCATGGAACACCATGGCGCCTTTCGGGAAGCTGACGGTGTGGCAGTGCAGGCCTATGGGCAGACGACCGGTCTGCTCGACCCGGGAGATGAATTCAGGAATGCCGTCGATGTCGACATTTTCCGGCAGGTTGCCGGCCAGCCCCATGATGATGGCGGTGTCGGTGTGGTGGCCTTTGCCGGTCCAGGAGAGGGAGCCATAGACGTCAACCTGGATCCGGGTGATGTCACGGATCTTGCCGCTAGCACGCAGATCATCCACGAACTGTTTGGCTGCTTTCATCGGGCCGACAGTGTGGGAAGAGGAGGGGCCAACACCGATTTTGAAGATATCAAAAACGCTGATCATGTAACAATTACCTCAGGGTAGAAGGGGGCGCCATGCCCGCTCGCAGAAAGGGTGATCCATGGGACGGGTCTGTCGTCACAAAGGCCAGGGAACCAGATAACCGCAGTGTAACGGCTTCCTGCCTAAAAAAAGTTGAAATAGATCTATTTTTGTTGAATTCACGGCGCGAGTATAAAATTTATTTTGATGGTTATCCATTTTGTTAAGCGCAAGGCAAACGTTTTGCGAAAAAATACCCGGCCAGGCCGGGTATCTGAGGGTCATCTGAGGTCGTTTTACCCAGGCTTAACATTCGGTGATGTTGACGGCGAGGCCGCCGCGGGCTGTCTCCTTGTACTTGGTCTTCATGTCGTTGCCGGTTTCCCACATGGTCCTGATCACCTTGTCCAGGGAGACCTTGTGCTCGCCTGTGCCACGCAGGGCCAGGCGGGCGGCGTTGATCGCCTTGACCGCCCCCATGGCGTTGCGCTCTATGCAGGGCACCTGCACCAGGCCGCCGATGGGATCGCAGGTCAAACCCAGGTTGTGTTCCATGCCGATCTCGGCGGCGTTCTCGACCACGGCCGGACTGCCGCCAAGCAGCTCGGCCAGGGCGCCGGCGGCCATGGAGCAGGCGACCCCCACTTCTCCCTGACAGCCCACCTCGGCCCCCGACAGGGAGGCGTTCTTCTTATATAAGATGCCGATGGCGGCGGCGGTGAGGAAGTACTGCATCAGCAGCTCGTCATCCACCTTGCGCACGAAGCGATCGTAATAGTGCAGCACGGCGGGGATGATGCCGGCGGCGCCGTTGGTGGGGGCTGTCACCACCCGGCCACCAGCGGCATTCTCCTCGTTGACGGCCAGGGCAAACAGGTCCACCCACTCCATCACCATCAGGGGATCCTTGTTGAAGTTGGTCTCGCCACAGAGCTGGCGATAGAGGGCAGGGGCGCGGCGCTTCACCTTGAGCCCCCCCGGCAACACCCCCTCGCTCCTGCAACCGCGCTCGACACAACCCTGCATCGCCTGCCAGATCTTGCGCAGGCCCGCCTTTATCTCGGCTTCGCTGCGAAACACCTTCTCATTGGCCAGCATCAGTCCCGAGATGGAGAGGCCGCTCTCCTGGCAGTGGGCCAGCAGCTGGGCCCCGCTCTCGAAGGGGTAGGGGACGGGGTGGGCGGCATCGAAGCGGGCGGCCTCTTCCCGGGCGTTGGCGAAGTGGCTCTCCTCTATGATGAAGCCGCCACCGATGGAGTAGTAGGTCTGCTCAAACAGCAGGCTGTCGCCCGCGAAGGCGCGCAGTGTCATGCCGTTGGAGTGGGCGGGCAGGGTCTTGCGCCGATTGAAGATGATGGCACCGACGCGGGGGAACTGGCTCGGTTGCTCCCCTCCCAGCCGCAGGGTCTGGCTGTGTTCTACCTGATCGAGGAAGGCGGGGATGGCCTCGATGTCCACGGATTCGGGTTCAAAGCCGGCCAGCCCCAGGATGATGGCCTTGCCGGTACCATGCCCCTTGCCGGTCTGGCCGAGGGAGCCGTAGCACTCGACCACGACGCGCTCGGTGCGGGAGAGAAGTGCGCTCTGCTTGAGGGTGCGCACGAAGGCGCAGGCTGCCCGCATCGGCCCCACTGTGTGGGAGGAGGAGGGACCAATCCCGATGGAAAACAGGTCGAAGACACTGATCATGACGTACTCCGATTATGGATTTCGTCTAAACATTGTAAATTTTTTGTAGTCGATGAAAAGGGGGGAAGCAACAGCCTGTGATGGCGGTGTGGAAATGGGGCAAAACAGGGGGATCAGGGGCGCCAGGAGGAGCGGATCTGCATCTCATGGCCCCCCTGAGGGGCTATCAGTCGAGGAACTCGCACAGGTAGGCGGTGGCTGTCTTCACTTCCAGCTTGAAGGAGGAGTGACCGGCCACGTCGAAGGACTCGCCCTGATGGTAGCTGTGCCACTCGTCTTCATCGGCCAGCTGGATGCGAAGGACACCCTTGACCACCGTCATCCGCTCCGGGGCGGCGGTGTTGAACTGGTAATCACCCGCTTCCATCACGCCGACCGTGGCTTTCTCGCCTTTTTGCTCGAAACCGATAGATTTAACATTTCCGTCAAAATATTCGTTAACTTTCAGCATCTTTTCTTCCCTGTATGCACGTTTGCAAAGCCAAAGTAGCACATTATTTTGGCGATTGTCATGGTGAAATAGGGGAAAAACGGTGAGTTTCTTGTGGGTCTCAACTTTGTGAAAAATCATAAAAATTCGTTTCGTTCAGGGATCACGATGTTAAACGGGTAATAAATATGAGATAAAGCGCGCCGCCAGAGCAATGGAGAGGATTTGACGCTCTGGGTGGTCATTTACGCTGCAACAGTGTGAGTAATTGCTTAATAAAGGAACATTCTGTGTTGACAAAAGGATTAATTAAAAATATCGGCTTCCAGGTCGTGGTTGCCATGATCCTGGGGGCGCTGGTGGGTGCCCTCATGGGTGAGCAGGCGACCGTCTTCGCACCCTTGGGTACGCTCTTCATCCAGCTGATCAAGATGCTGGTGATCCCGCTGGTGGCGGTCGCCATCCTGTCCGGGGCCGCCAATCTGGGGGCCAGCCCGGCCGCGGGCAAGATAGGGGTGACCACGCTCGCCTTCTTCCTCGGTACCTCCGCCCTGGCGGTGCTGCTGGCGCTGGTGATGGGTCAAATCTTCAAGCCCGGTGTCGGGGTCGATTTCGGCTCCACCGCCGCCATGTTTGCCGGTGACTACGCCGACAAGGGCGCCCTGCCAGACGCCGTGGCCACCCTGCTTGGGATGATCCCGACCAATGTGTTCAGCGCCCTGAACGAGGCGAACATACTGCAGATCCTGGTGTTCTGCATGTTCCTCGGCATAGCGCTGGCCAAGCAGCCCCGCGAGCGCGCCAAGCCGCTGGTGGATGGCCTCAACACCCTGGTGGACGCCTTCGTCTGGATGATCAACAAGGTGATGCTGATTGCCCCCATCGGGGTCTTCGGCCTGATGGCCGATGCCATCGGCACCTATGGCTTCGACGTGCTGACCCTGGTGCTCAAGCTGTTCGTGGTCTATGTCGCCGCCATCCTCATCTTCGGCTTCGTGGTCTACCCGATGCTGATCGCCTTCTTCTCCAACACGCCGGTGCGCAAGTACTTCTCGGCGATGAAGAAGCCGCAGATAGTGGCCTTCTCCACTGCCTCGTCCATGGCGACCCTGCCGGTCAACATGGAGACCTGCGAGCACGATCTGAAGGTGACCAACGCCACCGCCTCCTTCGTGCTGCCGCTGGGTGCCACCATCAACATGAGCGGCAACGCCATCTATTACGGTCTGGTGGCCATCTTCTTCGCCCAGGTCTACAACATCGATCTCAGCATGGGTGCCTGGGCGGCCATCATAGTCACCTCGACCCTGGGTGCCATCGGCCAGGCCGGCGTGCCGGGCCCGAGCTTCCTGGTGGTGGCCGTGCTGCTGGCGGCTGGCATCCCCATCGAGGGGCTGCCGCTGCTGTTCGCGCTGGATCGCCTGTTCGACATGATACGTACCGCCCTCAACATCACCGGCGATGCGGCCTGCGCCATCATAGTCGATCGCTACAGCCCGGATTACGATCCGAACCGCTGGAGCAAGGAAGCCTGAGACCAGGCTCACTGCCATGAATGACAAGAGGGAGGCGCAAGCCTCCCTCTTTTTATTGTCCTCGGACCGGCATGGTCGTTCTTCCCTTGCCCATTCAGGGGGTCAGCTGGCCCAGCGCCTGCCGACAGCGCTGCTCGGCGGCCTCCAGCTCCAGCAAGACCATCTGGATGTCTTCCAGCTGCTGCTGCAGGGTCTCCCGCTTGTCGGCCACCAGCCCCAGCATGGTCTGCAACTGGGAGCGGCTGCTCTTGTCTGCGTCATAGAGATCGAACAGCTCGCGGATGTCCGCGAGGCTGAAGCCCAGCCGTTTGCCACGCAGGGTCAGCTTGAGGCGCACCCTGTCCTGACGACTGTAGATCCGGGTCTGCCCCTGGCGCGTCGGGTTCAGCAGACCCTGATCCTCGTAGAATCGGATACTGCGGGTGGTCACATCGAATTCACGGGCCAGCTCGCTGATGCTGAAGGTCCGGGCGTCATCCTTGGATTTGGTCATAGGGCTGTCTTGGCTGTCATCTGGTTGTCAATGCAGGCTGGCACCTTACCCAAACGTCAACTTCCCCGCAAGTCTTGTTCCGGGGACGGCGGCGGCATATGTTATCCCAATGTAACAAGGAGAGTGCGATTGATGGATATAGTGATTGTGGCGGCCAAACGTACCCCCATGGGGGCCTTTCAAGGGGCCCTGAGTGCCCTGAGTGCGCCCGAGCTTGGCGCCTGCGCCATCCGCGCCGCCCTGGCGGCAGCCGGGATAGACGCAACTCGGGTCGATGAGGTCTATCTGGGCAATGTGCTGAGCGCCGGGGTCGGGCAGGCACCGGCCCGTCAGGCGGCGCTCAAGGCCGGGCTGCCGGACAGCGTGCCCTGCACCACCATCAACAAGGTGTGCGGCTCCGGCATGAAGGCGGTGATGCTGGCGGCAGACGGGCTGCGGCTCGGGGAGGTGGATGTGGTGGTGGCGGGCGGCATGGAGAGCATGAGCCGGGCCCCCTATCTGCTGGACAAGGCGCGCAGCGGTTTTCGCATGGGCCATCAGAGCGTGCTGGATCACATGTTCCTCGACGGTTTGCAGGATGCCTACGAGGGGCACCTGATGGGCCACTACGCCCAGCTGAGCGCGGACAGGGCCGGGCTGACCCGGGCCGACATGGATGCCTTCGCCATCGCCTCCCTGGAGCGGGCCCTGGCGGCGCAGCGAAGCGGCGCCTTCGGGGCAGAGCTGGCGCCCGTGATGGCGGCAGACACCCTGCTGCTGGCCGATGACGAGCAACCGGGCAAGGCCAGGCCCGACAAGATACCGACCCTGAAACCGGCCTTCAGCAAGACGGGCACCATCACGGCGGCCAATGCCAGCTCCATCTCGGACGGGGCGGCGGCACTGGTGCTGATGCGGGCCGAGACCGCCGAGCGCCTGGGTTTGCCCGTGCTGGCCAGGGTGGTGGGATACCAGAGCCATGCCGCCCTGCCGGCGGAGTTTACCAGTGCCCCCGTGGGGGCCATCGACAAGCTGCTGGCCCGGGTGGGCTGGTCGGTGGAGGAGGTGGACCTGTTCGAGGTGAACGAGGCCTTCGCCATGGTGAGCATGCTGGCCATGGCGGGGTGCCAGATCCCCCATCACAAGCTGAACGTGAACGGGGGCGCCTGCGCCCTGGGTCATCCCCTCGGCGCCAGCGGTGCCCGCATCCTGGTCACTCTGATCCATGCCCTGCAGGCGCGGGGCCTGCGGCGAGGGGTGGCGAGCCTCTGCATCGGCGGCGGGGAGGCGACCGCCATGGCCATCGAACTGGGCTGAGGTGTCGCACCCAAGGCGCTTGCCGATAAATGCACAACGTCCCTCATGCAGGGACGTTGTCATTTTCGGGGGGGATAGGTGAACGCGGGGAGTGGGTTCAGTCCGTCCCTTCCATGGCCTGGAGCTGCTGATTGACCCAGGTGGTGGCGGCCAGATAGAGGTGGCTGACCTTCTCTTCATTGAGCCCCAGGCGGGCGGTGCTGGCGGCGATCCGCTGCCAGTTGGCCTTCTCGTAGTCTTCACAAAACGCGAGGTAGAACCCCAGATTGCCCTTGCGCTCCAGCAGGGCGGCGCGGATCTCGGCGGTCAGGGGTATGGTGCCGAGCAGCTGAGCCAGCGGTTGCCCCATCAGCACGTCCAGCAGGGAGAAGAGCCCGGTGATGAAGGCTTGCTGCGCCTGCTGGGTGGGGGCATGGGTCTGTGCCAGCAGCTCGCAGAAGCGGGCCCGGATGAGGGACATCTGGTAGAGCTCGGCACTCTTGTCGTGACCGGCGCTGGTGGCGGCGATCAGGGCCACGAAACGCTTGAGCTGGGCGTGCCCCAGGGAGCTGGCGGCCTGGCGAAACGAGGCGATGGGCTGGGGAAAGCGCTTGAGGTGGTTGACGTAGCGCAGCAGCTTGAGGGAGAGGGAGAGATCCTGGTTGAGCAGCTGCTCTATCTTGTCCAGATCCGGCTCGGCCTGATTGACCACTTTCAGCAGCTGCATCACCACCAGCTGGGTCGGGGGCATGGTGGTTTGCTGCACCATCTGGGGCCGGCTGAAGAAGAAGCCCTGGAACAACTCGACCCCGAGCCCCTTCATCCGTTCAAACTCGTCCTTGTCCTCCACCTTTTCGGCGAGGTAGGTGAGCGGCAGGTGGCTATGGGTCAGCATGAACTTTTCTATGCTGGCGAGCGGTGTGGCCCGCAGATCGAACTTGATGATGTGGATATAGGGCAGGAACCTGTCCCAGGCCGGGACCAGGGTGAAGTCATCCAGCGCCAGCCGATAGCCCAGCCCGTGGAGCTGGATCACCTTGTCCAGCAGGGCATCGTCGGGCTCGGCATCTTCCAGTATCTCGATCACCACCTTGTCCTGGGGCAGGCATTCGGCCAGACCGTCCAGCAGCAGGGAGTGAGGAAAGTTGATGAAACAGGGGTGGCCGCCAAGCAGCTGATCGATGTTCTGTTGCAGGAATTGCTCCGTCACCAGCCGGGAGGTGGCCAACTGGGCGGAGATGGGGGGAAACACATTATCCAGGCTGTCGCGAAACAGCAGCTCATAGGCATGGGTCTTCAATTCCCGATCCAGGATGGGCTGCCTTGCTACATAGGAATACATGCATTTCTCCAGCATGGGTGAAGGCTTGATTCTATGGTGAAGCGGATCACTATGCCAGTGCCGACCGGGTCGAAAGGGTCAGCAACTGGCATAGTATTGCCAGGGGTGGCGGGATCAGAAGAAGTAGTTGAGCTGCAGGCCGGCCAGCCAGGCGTCCCCTTCCGAGGTGCCCTGGAAGGTGGAGGTGGTTTGCGCTATCCCGGGTCTGAGCTGCATGGTTTCGTTCACCTCGACCTTCTTGCCGTCGATCAGGGTCAGCCCCAGATCCAGCGACAGGTTGCGGTCTATCTGGTAACCCACACCGGCGCTGTACCATATCCGATCCGAGTCCGGGATGGAGATGGTGCGGCGATCGGCGGGGACAGGGCTGCGATCATAGGCCAGGCCGGAGCGAAGCTGCCACTTCGGAGCCAGCTGATAGGTCAGGCCGAGGGCGTAGCGCCAGCTGTCTTCCCAGTGCTCGTCCTTGATGTGCATGGTGCCATGCTGATCGAGCTCGGATTCGAGCTGCACGAATTTGCTCCAGTTGGTCCAGTTGATGCTCGAATGCAGCGCCAGGGCCGGGGTCAGCTGATGGAACAGGGCCAGCTCCGCGGTGGCGGGCAGGGGCAGATCCAGGGTGCCGGTGTCGGTGAAGGTGCGGCCCAGCAGATCGGTGCCGACGGCATCCCCGGAGAGAGTCAGGTTGACGTCATGGCGATAGGAGAGGCCGATGCGGGTGGCAGGGGACAGCTCCAGCAGGGTGCCGAGATGCCAGCCAAGGGCCCAGCCATCCCCCTTGAGGTGCTTGGCAATCTTGTTGTTGGAGGGGAAGGTGCCCCCCACTTCCCCTTCGCCATGGATGGCGGAGAGGCCGGCGCCGATCGACCAGTGCCGGTTGATGCGATAGGCCAGGGAGGCACCGAGATCCACCGTCTTGATGTCGGAGACGTTGCCGAAGTGACCGGCGTTGTAGTTGTCCGGCATCTGGACGCCGAGGCCATAGTAGGAGGTGGCCGCCAGCCCCAGCCACCACTGATCATTCAGGGGCAGGATGAGATAGGCGTTGGGCACCCAGGCACCGTCCGCGATGTCGTTGGCGCTCGCATCCAGGGTTACCGGGCCCTGGGTGGTGGGGACCCGGGTCACCCCCTCGATGTTGACGTCAGGCTGGATATGAATGACGCCGCCGGAGAAGGCGGTGCGTTCGAAACGGGTCATGGCGGCGGCGTTACGGGCGAGCACGCTGGCGTTGTCGGCGATGGCTGCCTCCCCGGCGAAGGCGCGACCCATGCCGGTGGCCGATTGCTCCGCCAGCTGGAAACCGGCCGCCAGGACCTGACCAGGCAGCAAGATCAGGGCGATAAGGGAGGGCTTGATGGTCGACTGCATTGCTTTTCCTCGGGATGAACTGAGGGTTCATTCTGTGATTCGGTTGGGGGCGGGATTTTATATGGTATGACCAGCAAGGCAACGGGGGCGGGGACCGAGAGGGCAAAACGGGATTAAATGCTGGAGGTATCGCCTCTAACAGTTTGATAAAAAACAAAAAGAGTACAGCTGTTTGCTACAGCTGTGCGCTGAGATGGGGATGTCGCATAAAAAAAGAGCGCCCGGAGGCGCTCTGTTTGATCGCGATGAAATCAGAATTTCATGTTGAACTGGGCGGATGCCAGCAAGGCGTTGCCGTGGGAGGTGCCCTTCCAGCGTACCGGATCGGTATGGCTGGTCAGACCTTCGTTCACGTCCACTTCCTTGCCGTCCAGGTAGGCCATGCCGAAATCGACGCTCATGTCCTGATCGATGTGGTAGGTGGCGCCGGCGCTGTACCAGACACGGTCGGAGTCAGGAATGCTCAGGCTGCGGTATTCCGGCTCGATCGGGCTGTTGTCGTAGGCGAAGCCGATGCGGGCTTCCCAGGACGGGTTGACGTACCAGGTACCACCGATGGCGTAGCGGGCGGAATCCTTGAACTTCTCGTCTTTTTGCAGGCAGATCCCACCGGCGCAGGAGTTGCTGGTGGCCTTGAGCTCCTGGAAGGCGCTCCAGTCGGTCCAGTTGACGGAGTAGTGCACCGCGAACTGCTGGTTCAGACGGTGGTAACCGGCGAACTCGGCCTGGGCAGGCAGATCCAGTTTCAGGTTGCCATCGACGGTCTTGTAACCTGAGGTCAGCCCCTTGAAGTCGCCGTCAAAGCTCAGGTCTACCTGGGAGCGGTAGGTCAGGGCCAGGCGGTTGTTGTCGTTGATCTCGTACAGGGCGCCGACGTTCCAGCCAAAGCCCCAGGTGTCACCCTTGAGGTGAGCGATGGCGGTGTCGCTGTTGTGCGGCACGCCGGTTTTGGCGGTCAGGCCAGGTGCCAGGGCACCGGCATAGCGGTTCAGCTCGGCCTGGGCATAGACGGCATTGACACCGGCACCCACGCTGAAGTTGGAGTTGATGCGGTAGGCGATGTTGGGGTTGATGTTGAAGGTCAACAGCTCGGTATCACCGGCACCGGCACCGGCCGGGAAGGTCTTGGAGTACTCGGTGGCCAGACCGTAGTTGGAGAAGAGGCCAATCCCCCAGGCCCACTGATCGTTCAGGGGCTGGATGAAGTAGGTGGCCGGCACGAAGGCATCGGGGGCGATGTCGCTCTCGCTGGAAGAGGCCAGCTTGGCCGGGCCGGCATAGATGTCACCCGCGACATCCACGTCGGGCTTGATATAGGTACCGGAAACAGACAGTGCCATCTTGTCGAAGGTGGTCATGGCGGCCGGGTTGCGGGACAGCACGGACGCGTTGTCGGCGATGGCGGCTTCACCGGCATAGGCGCGGCCCAGACCGGAGGCCGAGTGTTCGTTCAGCTGGAACGCGGCGGCGAAGGTCTGAGTGCTGGCCAGGGTGACGGCCGCGGCGATCAGGCTTTTCTTGAAAAAGGCAGTTGTCATAGTGTTCTCTCTTTGTAAGCAGATTTTCTGTCGATATCAGGGCTCTTTGGCCGCTATAGACGACAAGATCTGTTGTTATGTCAGCTTCTTCCCATTCACTTCTGGCGTGATTCTATGGATCTGGTAGGAGGTAAGAAATCAGACCAGTGACAGCAGAATACATAAAAGTTTCCATTGTGTTAATCATTTGTTTTAACTTGCCGTTTAAATAGTCTGTTTTATCTATTATTGGATAAATAACACACAATGAGTTCCTTTTGAATCGTTCAAAAAAAAGTATAAAAATGTGACTTCAGGTGGGTATCAGGCGGGAAGTTGTCGGGATTCTGAGATGAACAGGCAGACAACGACCGTGTCTGCCTGTGATATGGAAGTGACCGGGGCCCGGTCAGCCCCAGTCAAGATCTGTTAAATGGACCAGTGCAAACGTGACTCAAGCTGCTGGGCAACCGGGGCCAGTGACTCCTGCATGTCTCCAATCAGCACCATGTTTGCCCCCTTGAGCGGGAGTATCTCCCCCTTGAGGGTGCCGTCTGCAAAATCGGGCTGGATAGTGAGTGGCACATGCTTGGGCACCAGGAACAGGGTGACCGGGCCCATCTTGCCCTGGATCACCATGTGCAGAGCCGGCCCCTGATAAAAGGCACAGTGATTGACATAGGTGATCTTCATGCCGGGCATGTCCATCAGGGTGGCGCCATATTTTTCCATCTTGGCGTTGATGGTCTGCAGGCTCACCTTCTCATCCACCCCCTGGATGAAGGGCTCCTCCCCATAGACATGGGCCATAGCTACCTGGGCCAGCGACAGCGGCTCCGATGCCGGTGGCCAGCTGATCCAGCGGGTACTCATGCCGAGCAGGAAGGCGACCGATGCCGCGATGGCGAGGGAGCGCCAGCCGGTGCTTTTGGCCGGGGAGGGTAGTGGCACCACCACATCGTCACTCGCTTCCATCGCCTGGCGGAGCAAGATCCGCTCGGCGAGACCGGCGGGCACCTCGACCTCCATCGCCCGTTGCAGGCTGCGATCGAGCTGCTTCATCTCGTCCAGGTGCTTGCGATTGGCGACAGACGCCTCTGCTGCGGCGAGGAAGGCAGGATCCCTGTCCGAGGGATGGGTGATGGCCCGGCGGCGAAATTCAAGCTCATCCATTGGTGTGACCTCTCTGTTGTACCGCAGCCTCCATGGCCTCTTTGATCTGGTTGCGAGCCCGGAACAGCCGCGTCATGACGGTGTTCTTGTTCAGGCCGAGCTGGGCGGCGATCTCCTCGCCGCTGAACCCCCCCAGCACCTGCAACAGCAGGGGCTCCTGATACTCGGCGGGCAGGCGGGCTATGTGGCGCCTAAGCCACTCGTGCTCCATCTCCTGCTCGCTGTGCAGCGCATCCTGATCGCTTTGGGGATGCTCGTCGAGATCGATGAGATCGAACTGCTTGCGCTCGAAGCGCCGGGCATTTTCCCGCCGCAATATGGTGATGAGCCAGGCCTTGGCGGCCTTGTCATCTATCAGGGAGTCGATCGCCTTCCAGGCCCGCAGGAAGGTCTCCTGCACCAGATCCTCGGCGACTTGCGGATCCCGGCACAGCCAGTAGGCGTAGCGGTAGATGTCCCCGTGCAGGGCATGCACCAGGGCCTCGTATTTCGTTTGTTTGTCTGCCATATCCCCATAGACCGGGGTAGCAGAGGGATCCTTTCCCGTTCCCGCCTTTTTTTTTCTAAAAAAACCTAACGTCATGAATGCGATTCCTTTTTCATGAGTGGTTTGCCGCAGGCGTCAAGGACGTGCCCACGCCAGTTTTCTGAGGACATAGGCTATCGCAAAAGTCTCCCTGGCGCACAGCGCCAGGGCCAGCCCCTGCCAATCGACACCCTGGCCGGCGGCGCTGGGGGCGCCAAAACAGGCCCTGTCCAGATCATCGAGTCGCGTGCCCATGGCGGGATCGCCATGGCAGGGCAGGCTGGCCAGGTGCTGGCAAGGCTGCCCCCAGCGAAGCCCAGCCCAGGCCAGCAAGGCCCACCTGGCCAGATCAGGCTCCCGGGCCGCCAGGGCCCGTTGCAGCCGATAGAAGGCGAGCCAGCGCGGCCCGCCTTGCAATAGGGCGCGCAGCAGCAGTGCCCACAGCACCCAGGGGAGGCTCTCTGCGCCGGGCGCTTTGGCGGGATCGGAAGGGGCGGCGTCGCCCTCGATGTGCAGCGTCTGCGCTGGCAGGCGGGCCTGCTCGATGCGCCCGGTACTGGTGTTGAACCAGGATAGGGTCACGGCGGGCAGGGTATAGCTGCCCGCGGCTTCAGCGGTCAGGGCCTGGCGCCACTGGCGTTCGAAGCGCAGCGCCCCCTTGGCCACGAAACGCTCCTGCTGCTGCTCGCCGTCCGGTTTCATCGAAAGGCCCTGCGGCAATGCCGGGGCCGGGATCTGTGGCAGGCGGTTGCCATCTCCCCCCTCCATCACCAGGGTGAGGGTGCGGATCACCGGCTCCCCGACTCTGGCCCCCCTGTCCGGACTGAACTGCTGGCGCAGGACCAGGCTGCTCGCCACCGGCTCAACCGGTGCCTTGTCCACCTTGACGAAGAGGGTGGCCGCCCTGGCGGAGAGCAGATCCCCTGCGTCGCTTTGCATGGCGGTGTCCGGGTCCTGGGGCAATCGACCCTGGAATCGGGGGGACTCCAGAGGGTGCAGCCCGGGCTCCCTGGCCTGCAGCAGCCATTTGCGGATCAAACGCCCTGGCATGCCGGGGCTGGCGGGGGACTCCCAGCGATCGTCGCCGAGGCGGCGTATGGTGAAGCCTTGACCGAGGGGCTCGCTGAGGTTGGGGGCCTCCATGTTGGCGGGCAGCCAGAGGCTCAGCTCATAGATGAAGGGTTGCCCCGGATAAAGGGGGCCCTGATGCAGCACCCTGGCCTGCAGCTCCACGGGGGAGACACGCGTCTCGGGTTGTTGCGTCAGGGTGCCCGTCTGGGGGCGCGTCGGAATAGGCAGCGCGGGTGTCTGCTCGGCGCCTAGGGTCAGGGGCGGTACCTGGCGGGGGCTGGTCTCCAGCAGGTGAAGCGGGATCTGCCAGCGGATCAGGTTGCTCACCTGGGTGTTGACGCGGCTGATGCTGACTCGACCCACCGCAAACTGGCGCAGTAGGGGGAGCAGGCTGAGCTCGTCCCCCTTGAGCTCCCCGTCGGCTTCGATGACGAGCAGCCAGTCGCGATCGCTTTCCCCCGCCAGCAGCTCGGCGCGAGGGGGGGCGGCCTGCGCCTGGGTGACCAGCAGCATGGCGAGCAGCCACCCGCCGCTTGGCCCTTTCATCAACTGGATGAGTGAACGCAGCCAGGGGATCACCAGGGCTCCTCCACCTTGAGAAGGGGACGGCGCTCGGCCTCCTTGCGCAGCCGTTGCTCCAGCAAGAGCACGGGAGGCGCCGGGGGGCGGGGGTTGTCCGAGGCGGCAGAAGGCTCGGGTGGCTCGCCGGTTTCGGGCGGCTGGGGAGCAGGGGTCGCCTGTGGGGGGCTGGCCCGCAGCAGTGCCAGGTTATGGAGGGCATCCTGATGCCCGGGCTCCCGCTTTAGGGCGGCCAGGTAGGCCTGCTCGGCCCCCTTGAGATCCCCGAGCCACACCAGCGCATTGCCCCTGTTGTAGTGGGCGGTGGTCGTGTCGGCGCGGCCATAGGCGGCGACGGCCCTGGCATAGTCACCGGCCCTGTACCAGGCATTGCCCTGCCAGACGGGATCCTGGAAGGCGCGGGCCGCCTCCTGATAGCGCCCCTGGGAGAAGGCTTGCCAACCCGGCGCCTCATGGGCGGGCCACCAGGGGGCGGGCGCCGCCTGCAGGGGGAGCGGGGGGAAGATCACCACCATGAGCAGCAGCAACCAGTGCGCGCCTATGCGGGCCAGCAGCGCCAGGGGTAGCAGAGGGAGCAGCAACCAGGGGCCGAGATCGAGGGACTGGGTCCCGGTCTGGGTCTGGCTCATGGGCAGGGGGGCAAAGGAGGGGAGCCCGGCCTGCAGCCATTGCAGCCTTCCCCCTGTGCTGGCCGCGAGATCCGCCATGGCGGCACCGTCCGGTGCCGGTAGAGTCTGCCCCAGGGCGCTGCCGAGTTGCCACCCCTCGGCGGAGGGCGGGGGCAGCACAGCGCGCTCGCCGGCATTGGCCAGCAGTATGTCGAGTCGGGGGGAGGACGCCTGCGGGCAGAAGAGGTTATCCAGGCAGGGCCAGAGGGCGGCGATGCGCGCCATCTGGCTGTCAGATAGGCCGTCTGTGATGAGCAGCAGGCGCGCCTGCTGGCCCGGGGGGATCTGCGTCAAGGCCAGTGCCACGGCCCGCTCCGGCGCGCTGCCCTGAAGCGGCATGATGGCCGGGCGCAAGTCCGGCAGCAGCAGCGAGATGGCCTGATGATCCCGGGTGGGGGGCATGGCGAGGTAGGCATCCCCGGCAAACAGGATGAGTCCGAGGGGATGGGGCTCCTGCCGGGCCGCCGCTTCGGCCAGCATGTCCTGAAGCAGCAGGCGCACCCGGGTCGCCCGATCCGGGGGAAGATCCTTGGCCTGCATGGAGCTTGAGAGATCCAGCAACCAGATGTCGAGGGCAGGGCTGCTGACGGTCTGGCTCTGCTGGCGCAGGGCGGGGCCCGTGAGTGCCAGGATCACCGGCAATGTGGCCAGCCAGAGCCAGGGGATGGCCCGGCCCCGGGCCGGCAACAGATAGGCCTGCATGGCGGGGGCCAGCAAGGGGCGCTGCCGACGGCGGCGCCACCCCTGCCACAGCCAGGGTAACAGGGCCAGCAGCCAGAGCGGGCGCAGCAGCATCAGCTCCATGATGACGATCCCTTTAGCCACTTATTCATGGGGCGGCTCCGGATCTTCTCTGCCCGTTCGCCGCACCGGCCAGCGCAGTCGTACCGGCCACACCAGCAGCAGCCAGGCCAGCGCCAGGGGCCAGGGGTAGAGCTCATGGTGGGGACGATAGAGGGTCTGCGGGCGGGCGGCAGGCTCCAGGGTGTCTATGGCCTGATTGATGGCCGAGAGATCGGACTGGCTGCGGGCACGAAAATAGCGGCCATGGCCAAGCTCGGCCAGTTGCTGCAACAAGGGCTCATCCAGCTCGGCGCTGGGGTCTGCCCCTCCCAGGGGGGAGGCAAAGGTGTCGGGATCGGCCCCCACCCCCAGGGTATAGAGGCGGATGCCCGCGGCGGCGGCCCGCCTGGCCTCGGTCAGGGGCTCTGCGTTGCCCGCGGTGTTGCGTCCATCGGTGATCAGCAGCAGGGCGGTGGGACGGGCGGGGTCGGCGTGCTGGCGGGCCAGCAGTATGGCCTCGCCGAGCGCAGTGGTGCGCCCCACCAGATCGAAATCGAGCTCGCGGGTCAGTGCCAGCAGGGCCTGGGTCTCCTGGGTCAGGGGGGAGAGCAGGTAGGCGTGATCCGCAAAGACGATGAGGGCGATGCGATCGTCTGGGCGCTCACCGATGAGGTGCGTTATCTGCTGGCGCACCGCAGAGAGGCGATCGCGCTGCTCCCCCTCATCCAGCATGTCCTGAGTGCGCATGCTGTCGGAGAGATCCACCGCCAGGATGAGATCCCGGCTGGCCTGGTAGTGAATGAGGGGAGCCTCCTGCCACTGGGGGCGGCACAGGGCCAGCACCAGGGCGCACCAGCACAGGGCCATGCGCCACAACGGCTGCCCGGCCTGGGGCAGCAGCAGGGGGAAGCCGGCATGGGCCAGCCTCGCGCGACTCGCGCGGGAGAGCGGGGGCAGGCCGAAGCGCACCAGCAGCGGCAATGCCAGGGCGAGGGCAAACCAGGGCCAGGCGAGGATCATCTGGCCCCTCCGCCGCGCGGGCGGCGCCACAGCACAGGGCGCGCCATCCAGCGCGGTGCACTGACGCAGCGGCGCCCCCAGTTGAGGTAGGCAAGGCGCAGCCGCGCCCGCTGCGCCCCATCCGGCGCGTCTGAGCCATAGAGCCAGCCCGGCCACTGGCGGGCGAACTCGCCAAAATGGCAGCCCCCCCGGCGGTCGAGCCAGGCGAGCCACTCATCCCCTTGCAGGGTACGGGCCTCTGGCCAGCGGGCGATGGCCGCCTCTCTCAGGGCAGCGTGCAGGGCAGGCGCCAGATCGGCGGCCTGCCAGTCTATCTGGCGTGCCCAGCGGCGCTGACGCCACAGGGTGTTTATCGTGGCCCCGATCAGCCAGGCGGCGAGCAGGGCGATCATCAGCCAGCCCCAGGCCAGCAGACGGGGATCGCTCGCGCTCTCCAGGGGCGGGCCCGGATGGATGTCGCGAAGCTGTCCCTGGATCTCCTGAAGCCGCGTCAGCGAGGAGATCTCCCCAGGCGGGTGCTGGAGAGGGGCGCTTTGGGCTGCGCTCAGAACAGACGGCATCCAGCCTCCTGCCACTGGCGTTGCAGGGGCAAACCGTTGTCGAGGCGGTAGAGGCGCTGCACCAGGGGTAACAGCTGCTGCTGGCAGGCGTCGGCTTGCTGCCTTGCCGCTTCCTGGTAGCGCCAGCGAAAGAGGGTCTGTCCGGCATCGAGCCAGCCGCTGCGCTTGCCCGATTGCACCGCCAGTTGCCCCTGCTCGGGCAGGGCCGCTTCCAGGGGATCCCGGATCTGCCAATAGTGGATGTCGTGGCGCTGGCCGAGGCGTTGCAACTGCTGGCTGAGCCCCTGATCAAGGGGCTGATGGTGGCTGATCAGTGTCAGTCTGGCGCCATGGGGCAGGCTGAGGCGCGCCAGGGTCTGGGCCAGGGAGTTGGCCAGGGGGGCGCGATCCAGCCCCGCCTCATAGTGGTGACAGAGTGCCTCCAGCAGGGGGATCAGGGAGTCACGCTGAGTTTCGTGTCGGGTCTCGATCCCGTGGCAGATCAGGGTGTTTGCCTGCTTCTCCCCCTGCCAGAGTAGGGCGGCGGCGAGCTCGCAGCCGAGGCGGGCCTTGAGCTGGGGGCCTGAACCGAAATACATGGCGGGGGAGAGGTCCAGCAGCAGCCAGTGGGCCTGCTCCTGCTCCTCGCCATACAGCCGGGTGTGGGGGCGCCCGAGGCGGGCGGTGACCCGCCAGTCGATGTGGCGCACTTCGTCCCCGGCCTGATAGAGGCGCAGCTCACGAAAATTCAGGCCCGGCTGTCGCCCGAGCCGTCCTTGACGTGCCTGGTGGATGCGCGCCTGCTGACCCTGTCTCGCCCACAGCCGGATGGCCAGCAACTGGGCCAGGGGCAGGGCGATATCGGGATGGGCGCGGGGATCAGCGGATCTGGTCATGGGCGCCGATCATCAGGGGCATGGGATAAGGTCCAGCAGGCGAGCGATCAGAGTGTCGTTGTCGAGATTGTCCGCCAGGGCCTGATAGCTGGGGATTAAGCGGTGGCGATGAACGGCTGGCTATCAGGGACATGGGATAAGATCCAGCAGGCGGGCAATCAGGGTGTCGTTGTCGAGGTTGTCCGCCAGGGCCTGATAGCTGGGGATTAAACGGTGGCGATGAACGGCGGGCTGTCAGGGACATGGAATAAGATCCAGCAGGCGAGCGATCAGGGTGTCGTTGTCGAGGTTGTCCGCCAGGGCCTGATAACTGGGAATGAGGCGATGACGCAGCACGGCCGGGGCCAGTTGCTGGATATCCTCCGGCAGCACAAAATCCCGCCCGGCGAGCCAGGCCCGGGCGCGGGCGGCGCGGGCCAGGCCTATGCTGGCCCTGGGGCTGGCGCCCACCGCAATGAGGGGCTCCAGCTCGGGGCAGAGGCCGCTACCGGGGCGGGTGGCACAGATAAGTTGCACCAGATAGTGCTCGAGCCGGGTCTGCATCTGCACCGCCTGCACCGCGCTGCGGGCCGAGAGCAGGGCGGCCTGGCTCAGGGTTAGGGGGGGCGGTGGCAGTTGCTCGCCTCCGGCGTTGAGCTGCAAGATGGCCAGCTCCATGGCGGGGCTGGGGTAATCCACCATGAGTTTCAGCAGGAAGCGATCGAGCTGGGCCTCCGGCAGGGGATAGGTCCCCTCTTGTTCTATGGGGTTCTGGGTCGCCGCCACCATAAAGAGCGGCGGCAGGCGCCAGCTCTTCTTGCCCACGGTGATCTGCTGCTCGGCCATGGCCTCCAGCAGGGCAGACTGCACCTTGGCCGGGGCCCGGTTTATCTCGTCCGCCAGCACCAGGTGGTTGAACAATGGGCCGGGCTGGAACACGAAGCTGGCATCCTGGGGGTGAAACACCTCGCTGCCGGTGAGATCGGCAGGGAGCAGGTCTGGGGTGAACTGGATGCGGGCGAAGCGCCCCTCGACGGCGCCGGCCAGCGCCTTGACGGCCCGGGTCTTGGCAAGGCCGGGGGCCCCCTCGATCAACACATGTCCTTCACATAGCAGGGCGATCAGCAGCCCCTCGATGAGGGAGCCCTGTCCCAGGATCTGACTGCCAAGATAGTCCCCAAGCGCTCTGAATTCGGCCGCTGCCATGTAATGAACCCGTTGTTTTCATAGAAGTTGATCTTTTTATACTCCAGTTGGCCCCCAAGGGCGAGGGAGGGTGGCAAGATGGCGGCAATTTAGTTTCAATCAGCTGTATGAAAGTTGTGAGTGGATTGTTAAGATGTGGCGCAATGAGGTCAGACCTCTTCCTTTTAATCTTCTCGTTTAACCAAGGAGCCAGGATGAAACAGCCATTGAAACTGACGACTCGCCAGGGCGAACGGATTGCCGTCGTGGCGGGTCTGCGAACCCCCTTTGCCAAGCAGGCCACGGCCTTCCACGGCGTGCCTGCGGTGGATCTCGGCAAACTGGTGGTGAGCGAGATGCTCGCCCGCACCGATCTCGATCCCAAGCTCATCGACCAGCTGGTGTTCGGCCAGGTGGTCCAGATGCCGGAAGCACCCAACATAGCTCGCGAGATAGTGCTCGGCACCGGCATGAGTGTCAGCACCGATGCCTATAGCGTGTCGCGCGCCTGCGCCACCAGTTTCCAGGCGGTGGCCAATGTCACCGAATCCATCATGGCCGGCACTGTCGACATCGCCATCGCAGGCGGTGCCGACTCCTCCTCCGTGCTCCCCATAGGGGTGAGCAAGACCCTGGCCCGCGCCCTAGTGGATCTCAACAAGGCGCGCAATCTGCAGCAGCGTTTCAATATTCTGCGGCGTCTGCGCTTGAAAGACTTGATGCCGGTGCCGCCCGCGGTGGCCGAGTACTCCACCGGCCTCTCCATGGGACAGACCGCCGAGCAGATGGCCAAGAGCCACCAGATCAGCCGCGAGGCGCAGGACGCCCTGGCGCACCGCTCCCACACCCTGGCGGCCCAGGCCTGGGCCGAGGGCAAGCTCAGTGGCGAGGTGTTCACCGCCCACGTGCCCCCCTACAAGTCGCCGCTGGAGCGGGACAACAACATCCGTGAAAGCTCCGATCTGGCGAGCTACGCCAAACTCAAGCCGGTGTTTGACCGGCTGCATGGCTCGGTCACCGCCGCCAACGCCACCCCGCTCACCGACGGCGCCGCCGCCGTGCTGCTGATGCGCGAAGGGCGGGCGAAAGAGTTGGGGCTGGAGCCGCTGGGCTACATCCGCAGCTTCGCGTTTTCCGCCATCGACGTCTGGCAGGACATGCTGATGGGCCCCTCCTATGCCACGCCGCTGGCGCTGGACCGCGCCGGCATCACGCTGGCCGATCTGACCCTCATCGACATGCACGAAGCCTTTGCCGCCCAGACCCTGGCCAACCTCAAGATGTTTGCCAGTGCCGAATTCGCCCGCGACAAACTGGGCCGGGATCAGGCCATCGGCGAGGTGGACATGGACAAGTTCAACGTCCTCGGCGGCTCCCTGGCCTATGGCCACCCCTTTGCCGCCACAGGGGCGCGCATGATCACCCAGACCCTGCATGAGCTGCGGCGTCGGGGTGGGGGACTGGGGCTCAACACCGCCTGTGCGGCGGGTGGGCTGGGTGTGGCCATGGTGCTGGAGGTTGAATGATGAGCGCTAAGACTTTTTCACTGGATATTCGCAAAGACGGCATCGGCATCCTCACCATGGATGTGCCCGGTGAGAGCATGAACACCCTCAAGGCCGCCTTCGCAGACGAGATCCGCTCCGTGCTGGCCGAGATAAAGGGGAACCGCGATCTGATCGGTCTGGTGATCGCCTCCGGCAAGAAGGACTCCTTCATCGCCGGGGCCGACATCAGCATGCTGGCCGCCTGCACCAGTGCCCGTGACGCCGAGACGCTGTCGCGGGAAGGGCAGGTGGTCTTCGCCGAGATCGAGGCGCTGACCATACCCGTCATCGCCGCCATTCACGGCCCCTGCCTGGGTGGCGGGCTGGAGCTGGCGCTCGCCTGCCATGGCCGGGTTGTGACCGAACACGGCAAAACCGTGCTGGGGCTGCCGGAAGTGCAGCTCGGCCTGCTGCCGGGCTCCGGCGGTACCCAGCGTCTGCCGCGCCTCATCGGGGTGGCCAAGGCGCTGGATCTGATGCTGACCGGCAAGCAGGTCAGGGCCAAGCAGGCCAAAAAACTGGGACTGGTGGACGATGTGGTGCCCCCTTCCATACTGCTGGAGGCCGCCATCAAGCTGGCCAAGAAGGGCAAGCCCCGCCATACCCTGAAGCGGGATCTGCAGGGCAAGGTGCTGGAGACCAATGCCCTGGGTCGCAAGGTGCTGTTCGATCAGGCCCGCAAAGGGGTCAAGGCCAAGACCCGTGGCAACTACCCGGCCCCTGAGCGGATCCTCGAGGTGGTGCGCATCGGCGTGGAGGAGGGGATGCAGGCCGGCCTAGCCGCCGAGTCCCGCCACTTCGGCGAGCTGGTGATGACGGCGGAATCCGCCGCCCTGCGCTCAATTTTCTTCGCCACCACAGAGATGAAGAAAGAGGTCAGCTACCAGGGGGCAGAGCCGCGCAAGGTGGCCCATGCCGCCGTGCTGGGCGGTGGCCTGATGGGGGGCGGCATCGCCTTCGTCACCGCCACCAAGGCCGGGGTACCGGTGCGGATCAAGGACGTAGGGAGCGCCGGAATAGGCAACGCCATGCGCTACAGCTATGACCTGCTGGCCAGGAAGCTCAAGCGCCGGCAACTGCTGCGCAGCGAGCTGGAGAAGCAGATGAGCCTGCTCACCGGCACCCTGGACTACGCCGGTTTCCACCGGGTGGACATGGTGGTGGAGGCGGTATTCGAGGATCTCGCCCTCAAGCACCAGATGGTGGCGGATGTGGAGCGCGAGTGCGGTGAACACACCGTCTTTGCCTCCAACACCTCCTCCCTGCCCATCCACCAGATAGCGGCCAATGCCGCCCATCCGGAGCGGGTGGTGGGGCTGCACTACTTCAGCCCGGTGAACAAGATGCCGCTGGCCGAAATCATCCCCCATGGGGGCACCAGCCCCGAGACGGTGGCCACCACCCTGGCCTTCGCCCGCGCCCAGGGCAAGACGCCTATCGTGGTCAAAGACGAGGCCGGTTTCTACGTGAACCGCATCCTGGCCCCCTACATGAACGAGGCGGCGCGCCTGGTGCTGGAAGGGGAGCCGGTGGAGGTGCTGGACAGCGCCTTGCTGGACTTCGGCTTCCCGGTCGGCCCCATCACCTTGCTCGATGAGGTCGGCATAGACGTGGGGGCCAAGATCTCCCCCATCCTCGAGAAAGAGCTCGGCGGCGAGCAGTTCCAGGCTCCCAAGGCCTTTGACAAGCTGCTGCAAAACGATCGCAAGGGGCGCAAGAACGGCAAGGGCTTCTACCTCTACGGCAAGGCGGCGCCGCGCAACCGCCTCACCGGCAAAGAGGGCAAGAAGACGGTGGACGAGAGCGTCTATGCCGTGCTCGGGGTCAAGGTATCGCCCAAGCTGGCCCGCCAGGAGATCGCCGAGCGCTGCGTGCTGCTGATGCTCAACGAAGCGGCCATGGCGCTCGACAGCGGCGTGGTGGCCTCGCCCCGTGACGGCGACATCGGCGCCATCTTCGGCATCGGCTTCCCGCCCTTCCTCGGCGGCCCCTTCCGCTACATGGACAGCCTCGGCATCGATCATTTGGTGGGGCGCCTCGAGCACTACCAGAAGCGTCACGGCGATAGGTTCGCCCCCTGCGCACGCCTCAAGGCGATGGCGGCGGAGCAAGCGCGCTTCTACTGAGCCGCGCTTCTACTGATCAGTGGCGAGCAGCCTAGAAAGCACGCGAGGCGACCCCGGGGTCGCCTCGCTTTTTTTGTCTGACCGGGGGCAGGGAAGGGGAGAACGCTCGCCCCCATGGGCAAAAAAGCGGCGCATCAGGGGCCAAATCATTGATCTGGCGCAAACTGGTGCCCCATTTATTACTTTGGTGGCATAGGACTCAGGCGCCGGTTGAGGTCAAATAGCCTTATCAGGAACGGGGACTACCCCGTCACCAAAGGGACACCCATTTCACTGGATGAAGGACACACTATGAGTCTGCTTGAACAAACCATCTGGAACATATTGGGATACGGGGCCATGCCCTTTATCTTCCTGAGCGGCTTCGTGGCCGTGGCAGTGACCTGCTGCCTGCTGCTCAATGCCTTCGGGGTCAAGTCCGCCGAGAAGTGAGTCACTCTCGTTAATGCCGCCAAATGCCAGTCTTCGGACTGGCATTTGTTTTATGTGTTTTTTAACGCATTTATCCAGGCCAAGGCGGGGAAAACTGTGGTCAATATGGTCGAACCCGGCGGCCATTTTGATTACACTGGCGCCCGGCATGTCCGCCCCTTTCTCTTCTATCAGGTGTTCACGATTTCTATGGCGCTCAAGGCAACCATCTTCAAGGCCCAGATCAGCTTGTCTGACATGGATCGCAATCTCTATCAGGACTACTCCCTCACCCTGGCCCGTCACCCCTCCGAGACTGACGAGCGGATGATGATCCGGCTGGCGGCCTTTGCCTGGCACGCCGCCGAGCGACTGGAGTTCACCAAGGGACTCTCGGCGGATGACGAGCCCGAGCTCTGGCGCAAGAACTATTCCGACGAGATCGAGCTCTGGATTGAACTCGGCCAGCCCGACGAGAAGCGCCTCAAGAAGGCGTGCAACCGCTCCCGCCAGGTGGTGCTTTATCTCTACGGTGGCCGTGGCACCAGCGTCTGGTGGAAACAGAACCAGGGCAAGCTCGGCCTGCATGACAACCTGACCGTGATCGAGCTCTCCGACAGCCAGACCCTGCCCCTGACCGCCATGGTCGAGCGCACCATGCAGCTCACCTGCACCATCTCGGACGGCCAGCTCTGGGTCAGCAACGGCACCCTGGAGGTCACCCTTGACCCTGTTGTGCTGATGGGCCGTGCCGCCCGCGAACTCTAAGACGGACTCCCCATGCTCAGTGCACTGCTCGATATCGTCATCCCGGTGTTTGCGGTGGCGGGCCTCGGCGCCCTCTACGGGCGGCTGCGCGGGGGAGCCGAACTCGGTTACATCAACCGGGCCAACATAGAACTCTTCTCCCCGGCGCTGGTCTTCTCGGCGCTGGTGAAATACCCGCTGGATCTGGCGGCCCATCTGTCGCTCATCGCGGCCGGTGCCCTGGTGATACTGCTGCCGGGCTTGCTGCTCTCCCTGCTCAAACTCAAGGGCATAGAGAGAGCGGCGCTGATCTTGCCCGCCATGTTTCGCAACACAGGCAACCTCGGCATCCCGCTGATGGTGCTGGCCTTTGGCGAGCAGCAGCTCGGCGCCATCGTCATCCTCTTCGTACTCTCCAACCTGCTTCACTTCTCGGTGGGTATGTTCATCCTCTCGGCCAATGCCTCGCGCTGGCTCTGGCTGCGCAGCCCCATGCTGTGGGCGGCTCTGGCGGGGCTGCTGGTGGCCAATCTGCAGATCCCGCTGCCGGACTATCTGGTGACCAGCGCCTCCCTGCTCGGCCAGATAGCTGTGCCCCTGATGCTCTTTGCCCTCGGCATCCGCCTGATGGAAGGGGAGCTGGACCATCTGGGGCTGGCGCTCAAGTGCAACCTGCTTTATTTGCTGGCGGGGGGCATCTCCCTTGGGATTGCCGTCTGGCTGCTGCCCCTGGATCCTGCCTGGATCCCGCTCCTGATGCTCTCGGTGGCGCTGCCCCCGGCGGTGCTCAATTACATGCTCTGTGAGCAGTACCAGTGCCAGCCCGACAAGGTGGCCAGCATAGTGCTCGGCGGCAATGCGCTCTCTGTGCTGGTGATCCCGCTGGCGGTCTGGCTGGCGCTCCATCTGGGGGGCTGACCCGTTTCTATCTTCCCCTTAAAGGACGCCCGATGGCGTCCTTTTTATTTCTATCTCGAATGTCCGATTAATCTTCGCTAATCGAGCCTACGGTATCCCGACGAAGGTTTGACGATGAGTAGGGGGGCAAGCAGCGGGGAGAACAACAACTTCCTAATTATCATGAAGCGCAGATTTCTGACATCCAAATTAATTGAATAGGTATTTTAACCAATTAATATTGCCTTATTGAGAATGACCCTTCTATTACGTGAAAAATCCAAGCTTTAATTTCATCTGCGATTGGCGAAATGAACATGATCTCTATTCCACTTATCATGAGATCGCGCAGAACCTTTTTTTCACTAAAGGTGATTATAAGGCCGGTTCTTCGTAGTCTTACAAGTAGTGCTACGGTCATTTCTCGCTCTAATCTGGTATTGTCAATTAGATAATCTACTTGATGATCACTTGGTATAGCGAGTTGTTGATCCATGTGGCCATGGTCTCGCTCGTAGTTATACAAATGGTAAAGTATTGTTAACTCTCTTTCTGAAAGCTCGTTAACGATTGATAAAGTCTCTTGATAAGCGTCGGGCTCTTTATTTATTCGGCCAGAATTGCTGCCTTGTATGAACAGATTGAGCAGAAAGTCAAATTTACATTGAGAAGATGCTTTTATAAGTGCGCTCTCTGTTGCTAAGTATGCAGATATAAACTCATCTGATTGGAGTTGATGCGAATCTACATGCAGCAGCCCCTTACTAAGAGCATCAAGTATTTTTTCACGCTTCTTCTGCTTATATATATTTATTCCCGTAGTAGCGAAAAATCTAACAATTGGTGTAGATGGGTCAATATTTGTAATGTCCATATAATTCCATGTTCACTAGGGTGGTAGCTTGGATGAACAAAGCGTAATTGAACGCTCATGTTCTTCCTGTGACATGTCTCTGTAATCTGCAATAAATCCACTAATTCGACCACTTCTTTACCATGGGGTTACTCTGATTCTTTCAGGAATGCACCATGGCCACTCCTACCCACCTCAAACTCGCATTGGCTCTGGTGGCCAAGTCAGAGTCTATGAAGATATGGCCACCCTGCTTATTTATTGGCGGCCGCTTGCTCGTGGCCGCTTCTGCGTAGCTGGGTATAGAGGCCGATCCCGGCCAGCAGGCCGACGAGCGCCAGCAACAGCCAGATGGCGGTGGTGGGGCGGCTGCCCGCATCCCCCAGCATAAAACCGATCAGCAGGTTGCCAAAGAGCGCCATGCAGCCCCCGGCGCTGGCATAGAAGCCGTAGTAGCTGGCGAGCTGGTCGGGGGGCGCGTAGCGTGGCAACTGGGCGGCAAAGAGCGGGAAGCAGAGGATGGAGCCCAAGGATAGCAGGGCCACCTGCGCCAATACCCCCGCCGTTGGCCAGGGGGCCAGCAGGGGGAGGGCCAGATAGCTGAGCCCCATCAGGCCGATACCGAGCCCCATGGCGAGCGGTACCCCCAGGCGGCGCTCCACCAGGCGCGATGCCGGCAGCTGAAGCAGGACGCCGATCACCGCCGAGAGGGTGAAGACGCCGCCGAGCAGCTGGGTGGCATCCGGCAGGCTCTGGATATGGGCGGGCAGGGCCAGATAGAGCTGGTGGAACAGGATCTGGTAGCTGCCCGCCAGCAGGGTGAACATCATGAAGGGGCGCTGGCGCAAAATGGTGCCCCACTGGCGCAAGATGGCGCCGCGCGGGCTCTGGTTGGCCACCGGGCGTTTGGGCAGCACCCGATACTGCAGCACCCCGAGCAGGGCGAACAGGGTGGCGGCCAGCAGCCCGGTCAGGGCATAGCTCTGCTGGGTCAAGGTGAGACCGACCAGGGGGCCGAGCAGCATGCCCGCCTGGCTGGCGAGATTGTGCAGGGCGAAGGCGCGCTGACGCTGGCTCGGGGTGCCGCATTCGCTCGCCAGATAGGCCTGGGCGCAGGGGGTGAAGAGGGCCCCGGCAAAGCCGGTGAGGGCCGCCGCCAGCAGCAGTATGGGCAGGGATTCGGCCCAGCCCAGCAGCAGGAAGCCGACCGATCGTACCAGGCAACCCCAGACGATGGCGGGGTGATAGCCGATGCGATCACCGAGCGTCCCCCCTAAGAGGAAAAGCCCCTGCTGGCTGAAGACCCGCATCCCCATGACCAGGCCGCAGGCCCAGCCGGCAAGGCCAAGTCCGCTGCCCATGTGCTGGGCGAGGAAGGGCAGCATCATGTAGAAGCCGAGGTTGAACGCCAGACCATTGATGATGAGCAGGCGGGCGGCCGGGCTCATGCCCTGCCAGTCCCGCCAGTAGGAGGCGCCGTTCATCTTGCGTGCACCCGGGTGCCTGTTGCGGGCCATACCGCAGGCGGCGTTATGGGAAGTCTCGTCATCATTGTCTTCGCAGGGTACGAAGGAAGGGGATGCCGCTCTGATCGTGGCTTATCTGCACCGGCACCTGATAGAGGCGCTCGATGAGATCGGCGTCGAGCACCTGGGCGGGGGGGCCGAAGGCTTGCAGATGGCCCCCCGCCAGCACGATCAGCTGATCGGCAAACTGGGCCGCCAGGTTGAGATCGTGCAGCACCACCAGGGTGATCCACTGCTGCTCCCGGGTCTGCTGGCAGAGGTGTTCCATCAGTTGCATCTGGTGGTGAAGGTCCAGGGCGCTGACCGGCTCGTCCAGCATCATGATGCGGGGGTCGCGCAGCAGCACCTGGGCGAACAGCACCATCTGCCGCTGGCCGCCGCTTAAGGAGTAGAGGGGGCGATCCGCCAGATGGGCGATGCCAAGGGCCTGCAGGGCGCGACCGGCGGCCAGTATGTCCTCGTCCGCGAGGCGCATGGAGAGGCTGTCGAGGCGCCCCAGCACCACCACCTCGATGACGCTCAAATCCAGCTCCAACTGGATGTTCTGGGGCATGTAGCCAAATTGCTGGCGCCACTTGGCTTGGGTCATCTGGCGGGCACTCTGGCCCCCCAGGCGGATGTCGCCGGCGGCCGGGGTCAGTTCCCCAAAGAGGGCGCGCAGCAGCGAGGTCTTGCCGGTCCCGTTCGGGCCGATGATCACATGGACCTGACCCGGATGCAGGGTGAGGTCGAGCTCCCGCAGCAGGGTCTGCTGGCCGAGGGAGAGGGAGAGTCGGGATATTTCAAGCACGTTTACGCCCCCTGCCGAGGATCAGCCAGATGAAGAAGGGCACGCCAATGAGCGCAGTGACTATGCCGATGGGAAAGAGGGCCCCCGGAATGATGGACTTGGAGAGCACCGAGGCCGCCGAGAGCATGCAGGCGCCGCACAGGGCGGACAGCGGGATCAGGAAGCGCTGATCTTCCCCCACCAGCATGCGGGCTATGTGGGGAGCCACCAGGCCGACGAAGCCGATGATGCCGACGAAGCTGGTGGCGGTGGCGGTGAGCAGGGCGACCAGGATCAGGGTCTTCATGCGCAGCCTGTCCACGTTGACCCCGAGACTCCGGGCACGGGCTTCCCCCAGACGCAGGCTGGTAAGGGCCCAGGCGTCCCGGTAGATGAGCAGGGTGCAGATCAGGGTGACGGCGGCGGTGATGATCAGGGCATCCCAGGTGGTGCGCATCAGGCTGCCAAACAGCCAGAACATGATCTGCTGGTTGAGCTCGGGGGAGGAGAGGAACTGCAGCAGGGAGAGCAGGGACTGGAACAGGAACAGCAGGGCTATGCCCGCCAGGATCAGGGTCTGGCTGCTGATGTTGCGCATCATGGCCAGACCAAACAAGAGGCTGGCGGCAAACATGCACAAAATGAAGGCGCCGGCCGGAATGGCAATCAGTGGCGGCAGCCCGAGACCGCCGGTATAGAGCGCCAGTGCGGCGCCGAGCCCGGCCGCGGCCGCGAGCCCTAGCGTGTAGGGGCTGGCCAGGGGGTTATCCAGCAGGGTCTGCATCTGCACGCCGCCAAGGCCGAGGGAGGCGCCGACCACCAGGGCCATCAGGGCGATGGGCAGGCGCATATCAAAGACGATGGTGCGAGTCATGGAGTCCGCCTGGGCGGGGGAGAGCAGGGCATCGATCACTTCCCCAAGGGGCAGCAGGGAGGGGCCTGTGGCGATGTCGAGCACCAGGGTAATGCACAGCACCAGGGTGAGCAGCGCCAGCCAGTGCCAGCGGCGGCGCTCCCGTTGTCGCTGGCGGGTGAGGGTCTGCTGCAGGGCAGCCAAATCATTCATGATAACCATCCTGAAACGGGCGCTCTCAAGGGGCGCCCGCAAGGGTTGAAGAGGGATGACGAAGAGGGACTTTCCTGACTCGGGTCGGAAAAGTCCGGCCCGTCAGGTTCAACCTGCCATTACTTGATACCCAGCATAAAGGTGCCCTGGGGACGAATGGGCAGATAGCTGCGGTAGAAGCCCTGATAGGTGGCCAGGGGATCGAGATCCTCGAACAAGTCCGGGTAGAGCGCCTTGGCCATGAACTCGATGAGGGCGGCATCCATGATGCTGCGGGTGGCGCCGTGGTAGACGGCGTAGAGGCGACCCTGCTGCACGGCGGGCAACTCGCTCCAGCCCGGACGGGCAGCAAAGCCCTGCAGGCGCTGGCGCACCGTCTCGGCCGAAATATCCTGACCGACCTGCATCGCCTCTGCGCTGCTCACGCTCTCGTAGCCCGCCATCAGGATCACCTCGGGTTTGCTCGCCAGCAGTTGCTCCGGGTGTATGGGGCCCCAGCGTTCGACGAAGGGGGCCGCGACGTTGTCACCGCCGGCCAGCAGAGCCATGGCGCCCCACATGTCCTTGCCATAGGTGTAGCTGTACTCGGCCGGGCCCTTGTCCCCCAGCTCGATGTAGACGCGGGGCGGCTGGCGCTTCGCCTGGGCAACCCGGGAAGTGATGGTGTCAATCCTGGCCTTGTATTCGTCGGCCATCTTCTGGGCACGTGCCTCCTGACCGGTCACCTTGCCAAGCAGCAGGGTGCTCGCCATGTGGCGGGCCAGGGTCTGGGCGTTGTAATCCACCACCACCACCGGAATGCCAGCCTGCTCGAGGCGCGGCAGATCCGGGGCCAGGGCCTCGTATTGCCACTGGGCCAGGATCACCAGATCGGGTTTGACCGCCAGGGTCTTCTCGATGGAGAAGCTCTGATCCTGCACGTTGCCAAGGTCGGGCACCTTGGCCAGTTGCGGCAGGCTGGCCACATAGAGGGACCAGATGGCGGGGCGGGACTTGACGAACCAGCCACGGGACATGCCCACCAGGCGATCGGCGCCCCCTTCACCGGCCACGGCCAGATAATCCTCGGGATAGAAACCGAGCACTATGCGGCTCGCAGGCAGGCTCAGTGAGACCTTGCGGCCCATCACATCTTCCACTTCAACGGGGGCGGCGGCCTGTGCCATCCAGCTCATCAGAGCGAGCTGACCAAGCAGCAGCAACTTTGCCAGGGGGTGACGAAACATCTTGTGAAACCTCGGGGGGATAGGGCCTAAAAAAAGAAGTGAGAACTATTGCTATTCGTGAGCCGAAAAGCAATGGCCGTCTGCATACTCCCCCCTCTTTTTTAGGGCCTGACCGTCTAGCCCCAGTCAGTCAGGATAAAATCCTGTTTCATTTGGCATCGTTTTCACTGTGGCCATGGGATTTTCCTGCCGACGAGGGGGAATATTGGCTCGCCAACCTTGCGGCGATTTATCCCGGCGCTTCTCCCTGGTTGCCGTTATTTCCCCATCCTTGTACCGACCGGCTTGCCAAGGCCGCCGTGCCCCCCATGGCCGCCCTCGGCCGCACCCTGCCAAGATGCGGATTGGTATCCCTGTGTCAGAGTCTGTCATCCCCTTGTGCGCCGAGACGACACAGAGGCGGCAGAACATATCGGCAGACCCGTCGCCCCGCCTTCGGGAGAGAAATAACCTGCCCATACGGGTATTGCTCGTCACCTGCACGCAACAATTTGTTGGCATTGTTAGCCAGCTCCCAGCGACTCCGCCGCTAAGGGGGCAGAGTAGGCGCGATCTTGGCCGCTGGCCGAGTTCGACAGTAACAAGGTGCTGCGGCCCGCCTTGCGCGGGGCGCCAATAACATAATCTGCCCATAAAAAAAGGAAACTGACCATGTCAGGAAGACACTCTCTGGTGGCGCTCGCGGTCGGGCTGGCGCTCTCAGGACAGGCACAGGCGCAACTGCTGATCAGCGAATACCTGGAAGGCTCTGGCAACAACAAGGCGGTGGAGCTGAGCAACCTCGGCTCGGATCCCGTCGATCTCGCCCAATACCGGTTGGCGCTCTATGCCAACGGCAAACCCCTCACCGATGCCCCCACCAACAGCCTGGCGCTGCAAGGCACCCTGGCCCCGGGGGCCAGCCTGGTGCTGGCCAATCCCTCCGCCAGCGGCGAGATCCTGGCCAAGGCCAATCAGACCAGCGGCAACCTGGTGTTCAACGGCGACGATGCCTTGGTGCTCTATCGCGGCAGCGAGATTGCAGACAGCTTAGGCCAGGTGGGGGTGGATCCCGGCACGGCCTGGGTCTCGGGTAGCGTCTCGACTCTGGACATGACACTGCGCCGCAAGGCCACCGTCACCACGGGCCGCACTGATGCGACCGGCCCCTTCGATCCGGCGCTGGAGTATGTGGCGGCCCCCAAGGATGACGCCAGCGGCCTGGGTTGCAGCGGCGATGCTCCCTGCGACGGCACCCAGCCACCCGCTTTCGTCTGCCCGGTCGATCAGCTGGTGCCCGTGCCCGCCATTCAGGGCCCGGGCAGCAGCAGCCCCCTGGTGCCGGCCGGCAAGTTTGAATCGGAGCAGGCCTATGCCACCCGCGGCGTGGTGACCCAGGTGGTGAGCGGCCTCTACAAGGGCTTCTTCATTCAGGACGCGCAGGGGGACGGGGATCCGGCGACTTCGGATGGCCTCTTCATCCACAGCACCCAGGCCAACGGCGCCCTGGTGCCGGGGGCCGAGGTGTGCGTCTCGGGCAAGGTCAAAGAGTATTTCAACCAGACCCAGCTCAGTGCCGATCAGCTGGTGATAACCCAGCCGGTGGGGGCCTTGCTGCCGGCGGTGGATCTGGTGCCTGTGGGAGGCGAGAGCCTGAGCCAGCTGCTGGAGCGCCACGAGGGGATGCAGGTGCGGCTGGTGCCGGAATCCAGCCTGGTGGTGACCCGCAACTTCAGCTTCGATTACGACGGCAAGCGCAACAACCTGGTGCTGGCCTATGGCGCGCCCCTTATCAAGTCGACCCAGAAGTTTGCCGCCCTGAGCCAGGAGGCGAGCGACTGGGCCCTGCGCAACCAGCAAAACCAGCTGGTGGTAGAGACGGACGCCAAGGCGCCGGACGGCGTGCTGCCCTGGTATCCCGGCTTCAACGCAGAGGATGGTTACCTGCGTATCGGCGACAGGCTCAACGGGCTGGAGGGGGCGCTCGGCTACTCCTACAACCTGTTCCGGCTGGTGGCCAGCAACCGCATCGACAGCAGCGACATAGATCACAGCGGCTGGGACAGGGTAGAGACGCCGGAGCTCGCCGAGGCGGGGGATCTGCGGGTCGCGAGTTTCAACGTGCTCAACTTCTTCACCACAGTGGTGGGCGGGGATGCCAACCCCACCGGCAGCAACAGAGGCGCCCTGACGGTGCCTGAGTTCGAGCTGCAGCGCACCAAGATCGTCAGCGCCATCACCCGCCTCAACGCGGACGTGGTGGGGCTGATGGAGATAGAGAACAACGGCTACGGCGACAACTCCGCCATCGCCAATCTGGTGGCGGCCCTCAACGCCGCCCAGCCGGACGAGGCGGATCACTACGCCTGGGTGGCTTCCCCCGATGGCCAGCCCATAGGTACAGATGCCATTACCGTGGGCCTCATCTACAGACCCGCCAGCGTGACGCCGCAAGGGGCCGCCAGCCTCATAGTGCTGCCGGTGCAGCAGGCCGAGGCCCAGGACGCCAGCGGCAAACCGGTGGCCATCAACCAGGGCATGCGCGAGTCGCTGCTGCAGCGCTTCAGCTCTCCCAAGGGGGATGCGCCCCTGACCCTGGTGATCAACCACCTCAAGTCCAAGGGCTCTGCCTGCTTCGAGGATTACCCCGACTACGTGACCGCCGACCCGCTGGACGGTCAGGGGCACTGCAACGCCCTGCGGGTCTCCGCCGCCAGGGTGCTGGGGGAGCGTCTCAAGGGGGTGAGCGGGGATCTGCTGCTCATCGGGGATCTGAACGCCTACGGCATGGAGGATCCCATCCGGGTGCTGACTGACTATGATCCGGCCGCCCAAACGCGCCAGATCCTGAGCGCCTCCTTCACCACGCTGGCGGGCCAGCCTTATGAGGAGAGCGGCAGCGCCCTCGGCAAGGGCTATGGCCTCATCAACCTCAACACCCGCTTCCACGGCACCGACACCTACTCCTACAGCTACGAGGGGGAGCTCGGCAACCTGGATCACGCCCTGGCCAATCCGAGCCTCGCGGCCAAAGTGATCGGCATAGAGGATTGGCACATCAACTCCGCCGAGAGCAACTTCTTCGAGTACGGCAGCAAGTACAGCGGCCAGCTGGCGAAATCCGAGGGGCCCTTCAGCGCCTCGGATCACGATCCCGTGCTGGTGGCCATTCAGTACCCGCTGCCGCCCGCCGGAGTCTTGAGCCTGGAGAGCGCCGCCGCCAGCGTGGAGGAGGGCAGCACTCTCACGCTGTCCGTGGCGCGCCGGGACGGGAGCCATGGGGAGGCTAGCGTCAGTTACCGCGTCGCCTACGGCAGCGCCGATGCCAAGGACGTGGCACCACTCACCGGCTCCCTGAACTGGGCGGCTGGCCAGAGCGACAGCCAGACCATCAGCATTCCGGTGAAGAGTGACACCCTGCACGAGGGGGATGAGACCTTCACCCTGGAGCTGTTTGATGCAAGCGGCGCGGCCCTGGGTGAGCAACACCAGACCCTGGTGACCATCAAGGACAAGCTGGCGCCCTCCACCATAGCCCTGGCGAGCGCCAGCATGACGGTGAACGAGGGCCAGTGGTTTGCCGAGATAGCCGTGGTGCGCAGCGGCGATCTCAGCAAGCCCGCCCGTGCCACCTTGAGCCTTGAGGGGATCACGGCGCGCTGGGGGCTGGATTTCCTGCCCTGGTTCGGCCAGTCGGTGAGCTGGGCCGCGGGCGAGGGGGGCAGCAAGTCCATCAAGGTGCTGATCCTGGACGACTGGTTCGTGGAGTCCACCGAGCAGTTCAGCGTCAACCTCGAGAAGCTGAAAGGGGCCCAGCCGGGGGCGGTGCAGCAGACCCGGGTCGACATCCAGGACAACGACAAGCCCTGGTGGCCCTTCGGTCGCCACTGATGACAGTGAGCATACAGATGACACAAGGGGCCCGTGGGCCCCTTCTTGCTGGTTGGCGTTTTGGCCTGCTTACTAGCGCAGAGAGCGGGCAGCGCTTCGCCCATGAAAAAGGCCCACCGCGTCGGGTGGGCCTTCTCCATGGCGGGGCGCTCCTAACGGAGTATCAACCCTGCGCGTTGCTCAGTACCAGCTTGCCATCCTTGACCGGAATGGTGGTGCCGGGTTTTTGTTCCATTCGCACTACCCCTTCCTGACCGGCGAGGCGGTAGGTGACGTCATAGCCCAGGGTGCGGGTACTGCTGTCCTGCACCGTCTTGCAGCGCTGCTCCGTGGTGGTGTAGGTGTCCCCCGCCTGCATGTTGCCCTGCACCTGGTTGCCGGCATAGCCACCGGCGGCGGCCCCGGCGACGGTGGCGACCTTCTTGCCGCTGCCGCCACCGAACTGGTGGCCCACCACGCCCCCGAGGGCCGCACCGACCACTGTGCCCAGGATCTTGTGTTCATCCTGCACCGGCTTGCGGTGGGTGACGGTGACGTTGCGGCACTCCTGGCGCGGCGTCTTGATGGTCTCGGTCACCGGTTTGCTGGCCAGCACCTCGGCAAACTGGGGCTCTGATGAAAACAGGGATCCGCTGGCGGCGGCCGACAATGCCAGTGCAGAGGCCACACCGATCCCGATACCTGCCAACATGGATGTGTTCATCTCTTCTCTCCTTACAGTGATTGCCCTTGGGGCCTGGGCTCATTCTTGGCATTTTTGCCCCCGGGCTCAAGGCAATGGCCCTTCGGGTGCGACAGAGGCTGGCTGCGCCAAAAACGGCCCCGGCAAGGGAGCGTCTGTGATTGGCGACAAAAGGTGGGGCGATGGCGTCGCGAGAGTCTGGGGCAGGGGGCGCAGCCCCTTAAGACGTTTCGCTAATACCTGGGCGTGCGCCCCCTTGGTACCCTCGTCGGGTATAAGGATCCGCCGCCTGCCAAGTACCTTGTGCGCCGTGATCCGCGAGACGCCCCCCGCTTTGTGCCCATATGAGGAAGGAACCCGATGACAAAGCCGCACATCTACGAGACTGGCCTTGGCAAGACGCCCGCCAATTTCGAGGCCCTGACCCCCTTGAGCTTTCTGGCCCGGGCGGCTCGGGTCTATCCCGACTACCCGGCCCTGATCCACGGCCCCCTGCGCCAGAGCTGGGCCCAGACCGAGGTACGCTGTCGCCAGCTCGCCTCGGCCCTGCGCCGGCACGGCATCGGCGAGGGGGATACGGTTTCCATCGTCGCCCCCAATGTCCCGGCCATGTTCGAGGCCCACTTCGGGGTACCCATGAGCGGCGCCGTGCTCAACACCATCAACACCCGGCTCGATGCCGAGTCCATGGCCTTCATCTTCCAGCATGCCCAGAGCAGGGTGGTGCTGGTGGACAGGGAGTTTGGCGCCCTGGTGCGCAAGGCGCTCTCTCTCATTGACAGCCAGCCTCTGGTCATCGCCATCGACGATCCCCTCTATCTGGAGGGGGAGCTGGTCGGCGAACTGACCTACGAGGACTTTATTGCCGGGGGCAACGGCGACGAGCCCGGCTGGCTGCCGGCGGACGAGTGGCAGGCGATTTCGCTCAACTACACCTCGGGCACCACGGGCAACCCCAAGGGGGTGGTCTATCACCATCGCGGCGCCCACCTCAATGCGGTCAACAACGTGCTCTCCTGGGAGCTGCCCAAGCACCCCGTCTATCTGTGGACGCTGCCGATGTTCCACTGCAACGGCTGGTGCTTCCCCTGGACCCTGGCGGCCACCGCGGGGGTGAGCGTCTGCCTGCGCCATGTGCAGGCGGGCGCCATCTATGAGGCGCTGCACGAACACAGGGTGACGCATTTTTGCGCCGCCCCCATAGTGCTCAACATGTTGAACAACGCCGATCCGGCCCTGAAACTGGGGCTCGATCACCCCATCAAGGCGATGACGGCGGGGGCGGCGCCACCCGCCACCGTGATTGCCGGCATGGAGGCCATGGGGATAGCCGTGACCCATGTCTATGGCCTCACCGAGACCTATGGCCCCTGCGTGGTGTGCGAGCCCCAGCGCAGCTGGCAGGGGCAGGATGCCACTGCGCTCTCCCGGCTCAAGGCGCGCCAGGGGGTGGCCTCTCCATTGCAGGGAGAGATGCGGGTAGCCAACCCCGTCAGCGGCGAGCCTGTGCCCCAGGATGGCAAGACCCTGGGGGAGATCTTCCTGCGCGGCAACATCGTCATGAAGGGCTACCTCAAGAACCCGGCGGCCAGCGAAGAGGCGATGGCGGAGGGCTGGTTTCGAAGCGGGGATCTGGCGGTCTGGCACCCGGATGGCTACGTGGAGATCAAGGACAGATCGAAGGACATCATCATCTCGGGCGGGGAGAACATCTCCAGCCTGGAGGTGGAGGACGTGCTCTATCGCCACCCGGACGTGGACGAGGCCGCGGTGATCGCCATGGCGGACGAGAAGTGGGGGGAGGTGCCCTGCGCCTTCGTGAAGCTCAAGGAGGGCCGTGTGCTCAGCCAGGCGGAGCTGATCGCCTTCTGCCGCGAGCAGATGGCCCACTTCAAGGCCCCCAAGCGCATCATCTTCACCCCCCTGCCCAAGACCTCCACCGGCAAGGTGCAAAAGTTCATGTTGCGCAAGCAGCTGGAGTGATCCCGTCGAAGGGGATGCGGACGGGCATCTGAGGGCAGTTCATCTCCTGTGGTCATGTGGATGTGTCGCTGGACAGTCCAGGTCAACGGTGTTGAATAATCCATGTCAACGCCGTTGACTTGCATGGAGGACATACCTAAAATCGCTCATCATGACGACTTGGAAAGGGAAGGAAATATGATCAAGGATGCTGTGACCGAGGGGGGGGTGAAATTGAGTGGTGCTGACACAACCAAAGCCTTGATCCTGGATGTTGCCCGACAACTTTTCTCTTCAACCGGCTACAGAGCGACGTCGCTCAGGGCCATCGCAAAGGAAGTCGGGGTCGATCCCGCATTGCTCATCCGCTATTTCGGCTCCAAGGAGGAGCTTTTTCTCGAAGCGCTGGCCATCAGCGACTTTTGTGAAAAAGCACTCACAGGTTCATTGGATGGCATGGGATACCGTATCGTTCTTGAGCTGATCTCCGGCGATATCAAAAATAAAATGAGTTCCTATGTGTCGTTAGTTCAGGCCTCTGACAGCGAGACCATAAGAACCCGTTTACAGGATGTCGTTAGAACTCGATTCGTTGAGAAACTTGCTCAACGTTTGCCGGGGCAGGATGCTGAGTTGAGAGCACACCTTATTTCTGCCCAGACGGGGGGGCTTATCAATTCATTGGCCGTTATTCAGCACGAAACACTGCTGGCAACGCCAATCGATATTATTGCCGAGCATTATGGCGCAGCGATACAGCTCTTGATCGATGGCAAGCCAGCCTGATAACGATTTATTGAGATTGGATTGCTGCTTTAAGCAATATTGATATCACCAGCTTTTGATGTGAAGCTTTTTTAAACCCATTTAAAACAGGCGGTTTCGCTGTGTCAAACTACCTCCTGGTTGATGAAACCAAGTGGGAGCGTGCACTCCATTGCAATATTTTCAAGAATTTCAGCAATCCACTCTATGGCGTTACCGTTGAGCTGGATGTGACGAAATTTATAAACAAAATTCGCAAGCTGGAGACATCATTCACCTTTGCCATGATATTCGTCACGGCCAGGTGTGCAAATGAAATAGAGGCATTTCGCTACCGATTCTTGGATGGGCGCGTGGTGCTATACGATCAAATCAATACTGTGTTTACTTACCTTGACAAGGAAACAGAGTTATTCAAGGTTGTTGACGCCCCATTGACGGATAGGCTGCAGGCCTATGTGTTGGCGGCGCAGCAGGCCGCGCTTGCACAACAGGCGTATTTTACAGCGCCAGCGGGAGGCAATGTTTTTCAATTTTCACCGCTACCTTGGTTCTCATATACGCAACTGTCTCATACATTCTCCGGAGACAAAGAAAACGCCATCCCTCTTTTCAATTGGGGAAAGTATTCCGAGAGAGAGAGTCGTGTCATGCTGCCTTTTTCCGTGCAGGTGCATCACTCCTTTGTTGATGGCATTCATATCGGCAGGTTTCTCGAAAAACTGCAAGCAGCACTCAATGAAGACAGAGCGTGAATGACAGAATTATCGCAATAAGGCTCAATATGAAAGATAGAATAGATGACGGCATCGCCGAGTATTACCAAGAAGAGTTCAATGGTCTCAAGTTTGCCGACACCCATATCTACGCAAAAGTATTTGAAGACTGTGTCTTTGTTAATTGCTCCTTCAATGGTGCCCATTTTCAACGTTGCAAGTTCGTTGATTGCGTCTTCAAAAATTCAGATCTGAGCAACCTCCGCGTTGATAGCAGCCGATTTTTAGCCGTGCTTTACGAAGAGTGTAAAATTATCGGGGTTGACTGGACTAAAGCCGAGTGGTCACGATTTGTGGTACCTGGTCAGCTCATGTTCAAAAAATCTATATTAAATGACTCCTCGTTCTTTGGTCTTAAATTACCTGGGATGATCATGGAGGAGTGCAAGGTAAGGGCAGCGGACTTCAGAGGTGGCGACTTCAGCAAATCCGACTTCTCATACTCGGATTTTACTGAAAGCATGTTCGGCAATACCAACCTGAACGGTACTGATTTCAGGGAGGCGACAAATTACCGTATCGATGTGCGGGACAATCACCTGAAAGGGACTAAATTCACACGACTTGAGGCAATCCATTTGCTGGATGGTTTTGGATTCGAGCTGTTTGATTGAAAGCCAAATGCCAGTCAATGGCTTGTGCCGTGAATATTTTTTTAATCATGCGTAGCAATCATCCCGGGCAGAACCATTATTTGACTGTAAGGTCTTGCTCGGATTTAAAAGGGAGGAATAACGCCTCCCTCTTGTTTATTTTTAATATCGCAAAAACTCACCCCTTTAACTGGTCGAGGCAAGCCGGGTGAGCCGTCGGATATCAATACACCGATCATTTGTGATGCCGCTCATGAGGGCGTTGCACCACGTCTTGCAGGGCCCGGCCTTTCGTTCTGCGAAGGCCTGTTGCAAGTTCAACAGGCTCACTGTTTGCTGGGGAAGAGATGGCGGGTCTGTCATACCCTAGCCTATCAGCGGGGAGGATTGGCGCCCCTGATACGTTTGTGCAGTGCCTCCCACAGGCCGGTGATGAAGTAGTAAAGTCCCCCTGCTTCACTGGCCTTGGTGTACTCGGCGAGCGGCTCTATCATGCCGCTCTTGAACTTGTCGAGCGCCTCTTTCTCGTTGGCTGCATCGATATAATCCCCCACCACCTCGAAGCCCTGCTCCAGCAGCTGTGACTTTTCAGGTAAAAAAGAGGGGGAAGACATCAGCAAGAAGGTGACGCTGGCGGGATCCTGTCCCTGACGGAAGAACTGGTATTTGCTCATAGGGCCTCTGGGGGTGAACTGTGCCCCTGCATTATCCATGGGGGCTTTCCCGCCGGACAGGCCCCATTTGCGACATCCCAAGGGGCCTTTATTCAGGTCGGCTTCAGTCAGCGCCTTGGTGGTTTGCCCTTGCCAAACAGCCGGGGGGCATTAAGCAGGGTATAAACGAAGAGGCTTATGGTGCTGGGGCCGCCATAGGGGCGGCTGGGATCGGCCATGTTGAGCTGATGGGATTCGGCCGCTTTGCGGGCATCAGGGGCCAGTATGGGTTCGCCTATGACCTCGAACCCCTGCGCCAGCAAAACGGCCTTGTCTGCCAGGAAGCTGGCCGACGCCATGTCGAGCAAGGTGAAGGCGGCGGGCGCCTCCGGGGTGGAGAAAACCTGAAATTTGTTCATAGCGCCTGGGGAGGTGAAGGGGGTTCGCCATTATCGCCGCCGGCCCTGGGATGAGCGACTCCCTGTTCAGGGGGGGCAAGCCTTGGTATTCCGGCCCGATCAGGGGAACGGAGCTAATCCCCGAGAAATAGGCTTGAAAGGCGTTGATCCTCCCACGAGGAGGGGGGTGACGCTGGTGCATAAAAAACGGGCCCATCAGGGCCCGTTTTGTCTAATTACAAAGACTACTTGTTGTGGCGCTCATGGAGGCGTTGCACCACATCCTTCAGACCCAGCCCCTCGTTTTGCAGCAGCACCGTCAGGTGGTAGAGCAGGTCAGCGGATTCGTTGATGAGCTCTTCTCTGTCTTTCGCCATGGCGGCCAGGGCTACTTCCACCCCCTCTTCACCCACCTTCTGGGCGATGCGCTTGGTACCCTTGCCGTAGAGGCTGGCGGTGTAGCTGGTAGCCGGGTCCGCCCCCTTGCGCGAGGCCAGGATCTGCTCGAGCTCTGCCAGGAAACCGAGCGGCGGCAGCGGATGACCGTCGAAGCAGGAAGGGGTGCCCAGGTGGCAGGTGGGGCCGACCGGATCGGCGGCGACCAGCAAGGAGTCCTGATCGCAGTCGGTGCTGATGGCCACGAGTTTGAGCACATGGCCCGAGCTCTCACCCTTGGTCCAGAGGCGCTGCTTGCTGCGACTGAAGAAGGTGACCTGGCCGGTGGCCTGGGTCTTCTCCAGGGCTTCGCGGGTCATGAAGCCCTGCATCAGCACCTCGCCGCTCACGGCATGCTGGACGATGGCGGGGATCATGCCGTCACATTTTGCCCAATCGAGGCGGTCGATGAGGGTGGGATCAATCAAGGGATTATTCACGGATGGCGACTCCTTCGTTTTTCAGCCAGCGTTTCAATTCGGGAATGGGGATAAGGCCCTTGTGGAATACGGAGGCCGCCAGGGCCCCGTCCACGTCGGCCTGGGTAAAAGCATCGAGGAAATGGACCATGGTGCCGGCGCCGCCGGAGGCAATCAGCGGCACCTTGCAGACGGCTCGTACCAGCTTGAGCTGCTCGAGATCATAGCCCTGGCGCATGCCGTCCTGGTTCATCACGTTCAGCACGATTTCGCCAGCGCCGCGCTTTTGCACCTCCTTGACCCACTCCAGGGTGGTCCAGCTGGTGGTGAGGGTGCGGCTCTCGTCACCGGTGAACTGCTTGACCTGATACTGGCCGCTCGCCGCATCGAAGTAGGAGTCGATGCCGACCACCACGCACTGCACGCCGAAGCGTTCCGCCAGTCGGGTGATCAGGGTGGGATCGGCCAGGGCCGGGGAGTTGATGGAGACCTTGTCGGCACCAAACTCCAGGATCTGGCGGGCATCTTCGACGCTCTTGATACCGCCGGCGACGCAGAAGGGGATGTCGATGACCTCGGCCACCCGGCTCACCCAGCTCTTGTCCACCACGCGGGCGTCGCTCGAGGCGGTGATGTCATAGAACACCAGCTCGTCGGCACCCTCCTCGGCGTAGCGGCGGGCCAGCTCGACTATGCCGCCCATCACCTCGTGGTTGCGAAACTGCACGCCCTTGACCACAACGCCATCTTTGACGTCAAGGCAGGGGATAATACGCTTTGACAACATGCTCATTGCTCCATGTAAAGCACAGTTAAAAAAACTTCGTTCTGCCGGTGACGCAGGATCAGGCGGCGGACGGAAAAGCGGTTGGCATGCTTTCTCTGCTGGATCCTGAGCGGGAAACGGCGCGCTCTTCGGGCGGCGCGGCCCAGGGGGAACCAACACTATATGCATGACTTTATTCAGTGATTCAACCCTTTGTCTCCTTTCGCCTGGCCCGGGGGCAGCGAAGGGCCATCGGGCAGGGGGGAGATAACGTCAGTTGGGGGCTCATCTGCTTCCACGCATTGGCGAAGGGTGAGCAGGGCACCGTCGAAGTTGAATGCCTTCAACTGCCTGGCCAGGGTCTCGCTGCGTGGCCCCAGCATGAGCCGCAAGGGGGCGGCATACTGCTCGAACAGCGGGATCACGGCGGTATCGCTTTGCGCCAGCAGCGTCTCCATCTGGTGTCGCAGATCCCGTTGCCACTGGCTGCCAAGGGGGATGAGCTCCGCCGCAGGGACGGGCGCTTCCTCCCCCAATCGTTCGCGCAGGGCAACCAAGGCCCCGGCGATGGCCGTCATCAGGGCGGGCTGTTCAAGGCCATCCTCCGCGAGCCTCTGTTCCAGCTGCAGGCACTGCTGCGCGAGGTCCGTCATCCCAAGGGTGCTCGCGACCCCGCGCAAGGTGTGAACCAGTCGGGTGGCGGTCACACTGTCACCCGTTTGCAGATGGTGGCCGAGCAGGGCCATGTCCTGGTGATGCTCGCTGGCGAAGTGGCGCAGCAAGGCAAGGTATTTTTCCTGATTGCCCTGCAGTGCCGCCAACCCCTGTTGCAGATCCAGCCCGGGGAAGCCATGCAGGGGGGCGAGGGGGCCTGCCTGCATGTCGCGGGGCAGGTCCTGCTCATCGGGCTCCACCATCCCGTTGCTGGGCAGCCAGCGCTGCAGCGCCTCAAACAGCTTGGCGGGGGTGACAGGCTTGGCGATGAAGTCGTTCATGCCGGCCGATTCGCTCGCCTGCCTGTCTTCCTCGAAGGCGCTTGCCGTCAGGGCCAGTATGGGGATCCGCTCCCGGCCGGGCAGGGCGCGGATGGCGCGGGTGGCGCTGTAGCCATCCATCAGCGGCATCTGTATGTCCATCAGGATGAGATCGTAGGGATGCTGGCGGACGCGCTCCAGCGCCTCCTGACCATTGACGGCGGTCTCGATGACCAGGCCGCTGTGGCAAAGCAGCTCCAACACCACCTCGCGGTTGATGGCGTTGTCCTCCACCAGCAGCACCCGGGCCCTGTGGGGGAAGAAGGTCTGCGCCAGGCTCTGCGCAGGCGGGAGCGGTTGCGGCGCCTCCCCCTGACCCGCCGAGAGGGCGGCGGTGAACCAGAAACAGCTGCCCTGGCCAAGGGTGCTGTTGACGCCAGCCTCTCCTCCCATCAGGGCGGCAAGCCGACTGGTGATCGCGAGCCCGAGGCCTGTACCGCCGTATTTGCGGGTGGTGGATACATCGGCCTGCTCGAAGGCCTGGAACAGCTTCTCGCACTGCTCCGGGCTGATGCCGATGCCGGTATCTTCCACCTCGAAGCGCAGCAGGTAGCCGCCGGCAAGCGGACGGGCCACCCGAACCCGCAGGGTGACCGCGCCCTGCTCGGTAAACTTGATGGCATTGGCGGCGTAGTTGAGCAGTGCCTGGCGCAGGCGGGTGATGTCACCATGGACCCAGGTGGGCGAGTCTCCCATGTCGACCATGAGGCTGAGGCCCTTGGCGCGGGCCTGCTCGCTCATCAGGGCGCTGACGTTGTCCAGCATGGCGGTGAGGGAGAAGTCGCCTTGCTCCAGCGCCATCTTGCCCGCATCTATCTTGGAGAGATCCAGGATGTCATTGATGATGGTGAGCAGGTGCTGGGCGGCATTGTCGATCTTCTCCAGCCGCTCGTGCTGGGTGCTGTCCGAGGTGTCGCGCTTGAGCAGATACGTCAACCCCAGGATGGCGTTCATGGGCGTGCGGATCTCGTGGCTCATGTTGGCCAGGAAGGCGCTCTTGGCGCGGTTGGCACTCTCGGCGCGCTGATGGGCCTGGGCCAGTTGCAGGGTGCGCTCGTTGACCATCTCCTCCAGGTGGTAACGGTACTGATCCAGCTCCTCGCCGAGCTGTTTCTTCTCTGTGATGTCGGCCTGTACCGCCACATAGTGGGTCACTCCCCCGTTCTCCTGGCGAATGGGGGAGATGGCCGCCAGCACCTGATAGTGTGAGCCGTCCTTGCGCCGGTTGACGAACTCGCCGTGCCAGCGCTGGCCGCGCTTGATGGCATCCCACAGGGCGATATAGGTGGCTCTGGGGGTGAGGCCTGAACGCAGCAGTGAGGGAGTCTGACCGATGACCTCGTCCTGCCGGTAGCCGCTGATGGCCAGGAAGGCCGCGTTGACATATTCGATGCGGGCCCGGGTGTCCGTGATGAAGACGCCATCCGGGCTCTGCTCGAGAGCCAGGGAGAGCTGCCTCAGCTGTTGCTCGGCCTGCTTGCGCTCTGTGATGTCAAGATGGATGCCGAGCAGACGCAGGGGGCGCTGCCAGGCATCCCGATAGACGCTGCCCTTGCTCACCAGCCAGCATAGGTCACCGTTTGGCAGCAGGATCCGGAACTCGATTTCGAAGGGCTTGTCACTGACCGACAGTTCGGACAGCAAGGCGTCGATACGGGGCTTGTCCTCCGGGTGCAGGCAAGCCTGCCAGGCGTGAAAGGTCGTGAGTTGTTCGGCGTGGCGGCCATAGAGGCGGGCGCATTCCGGGGAGAAGAAGAGGTGATCATTGACCATGTCCCACTCCCAGATCCCGACGTGGGCGCCCTCCTGGGCCATCAGCAGCCGTTGCTCGCTCTCGCGCAGGGCGCTGCTGATGGACTCGGCTCGGACCCGGGCACTGATGGCATCGTCCATCAGGTTCAGTGCCGCCAGGCGGGCGCGCCGCTGGGTATCGAGCGCCACCTGCTGATTGTGCAGCAACTGCTGCTCCGCCAGCTTGCGCTCCGTGATGTCCTGCACAGTGCCATAGAGCTCGACGACATTGCCGTCCCCGTCCCGCAAGGCGGCCCCACGGGCGGTGACCCAGACGGGGTTCCCCTGCTCGTTGATGACGCCGGCATCGCATTCATAGGGTTGCCCGTTGCGCAGGCAGCGCTCGACGGCCTGGGCTAGGGTGTGCCAGCCCTCCTGGGTGAAGTATTTTTTCACCTCGGGATAGACGGCAGGGGGGAGGGCGGGATCACGGCCGTAGATGCGGTAGATCTCCGGGGACCAGAAGTGGCTGTCGTCGCTGACACGCCAGCGCCAGTTGCCGATCTTGGCCAGCCGCTGGGATTCTCGCAGTATCCCCTCGTTGCGGCGCAGGGCCTCTTCAGTCTCCTTGTTCTGCTGATTGTCCTCGATGATGGAGATGAAGTAATCGGGCTCTCCCTCGAGATCCCTGACCAGGGCCACCGTCAGTGTCGTCCAGATGATCTCGCCCCCCTTGCGCAGATAGCGCTTCTCCAGGGTGTAGTGGGGCAGCTCCCCTGCCAGCATCCTGGTGACGTAGTGCTGATCGATGAAGAGATCGTCCGGGTGGGTGATCTGCTGGAAGCTCATGCCCATGAGCTCATCGGCACTGTAGCCCAGCATGTCGCACAGGCGCTGATTGACCCTCAGCCAACCCCCATCGGGGGCGACCAGGGCGATGCCGACTGCCGCCTGCTCGAAGGTGACCTGGAAGCGGTTTTCGCTCTGTTGCAGGCGGGATTGGGTGCTGATCAGTTCCTGCCAGCGCTGGATCTCCCGGGCGCGGGAGTGGTGGATGGCGGCGCTGAGCAGACTGACGAGCACGCCGTTGGCGATCAGGAGTCCCCACTGCACCAGATCCTGACCGGCCGCCACTGTCAGCTCATGGATCGGGGGCAGCAGGAAATAGGTGGTGACCAGGGCAGTGATCAGGGTGCAGAGCAGGCCTGGCAGCAAGCCCCCCAGCAGGGCGCAGATGATGATGGGCAGCATGAAGAGCACCAGCAACGGCCGCTCGCCAAAGGCGATGGGCAGCTGGACCCGGATCTGCAACATCAGGACGGGCAGCAGCAGGGCCAGCAGGCAGACGCCCCAGCGTTGGGTGGCTGGGCGGACGTGCCACAGTTGCGGTCGGTTCATCATGGGTGCTCCTCCGGCGGCATGGGGGCCTGGGGGTAGGGCGGCGGTAGCCCGAGCTGGCGTGAGAGTTCATTGATCTGGTGCTTGAGGGTCAGCATGGCGAGCTCCCTGTCCACCATCACCTTGTTGAAACGCTCCAGCTCCTCGTTTTGCTGGCGCAGCTCCATGGCCTGGCGGGTCAGAGCCTGCTCGACCTGCTCCCGCTCGGTGACATCGAGCAAGAGCCCGAGCACGGCGGGCTGGCCGCGATAGTCGACACGCCGCCCGTACAGCTCCACCTCCAGGGTCTGGCTGCCGTGGTGCAGGGCGCTGAAGCGGGCATGGATGTCGCCACCCTCCTGCTCGCAGCGCAGCACCAGCTCGGCCACCCGTTCGCTGTCCTCTGGGCTTGCCAAGGCGTGCAGTGGACCGACGCCGAGCAGGGCGCCGGGGGAGTCATAGCCAAACAGGTGGGCAAAACAGGGGTTGATGTAGCAGAGTCTGCCCTGCTGGATGATGTAGATGCCGGCAAGGGATTGCTCCACCAGGGCGCGAAACAGTCCCTCCCGCTCCCGCAAATCTGCCTCGGCACGCTTGAAGCCCGTGATGTCGCGGGAGATACCGAAGATGCCGATCACCTGACCGTCGTTATCCTGCAGCGGCCCCTTGGTGGCGAGGAATACCCGATCGCCGCAGGGCAGGGTGAGATACTCCTCCTCGGTTTGTACCTGATTGTTTTCTATCACCTGGCGGCCGGCGGCCATCAGCATCCGGGCCTGATCGGGGGGAAAGATGGCCAGGTCATCCTGGCCCAGCATCTCGGCGGCCGGCTTGCCCACGAACTGGCTGGCGGCGCGATTGAACAGTATGTATTTGCCCTCTCTGTCCTTGGCGAAGATGGCATCCTCCGAGCTGTCGGCGATGGCGGAGAGCAGTTGCAACGCTTGCAGCCTTTGTGCCTGGGAGTGGCGGACCTGTTCGGTCATCAGCAGTCGGGTGTGCTGGCGCAGCAATATGATGCCGGCGTTGGTGACGAAGAGTACCAGCAGGCTGATGAGACCGATCCAGATGCTCTCCTTGAAGCTGGCCTGGTTGAGCTCGGCCTTGTCTATCTTGGCCAGCAGATACCAGTCCGTGCCCTCGACCGGATAGACGACGCCAAAGGCCGCCATGTCGCGATAATCCTTGCCAGAGAGCACCCTGGGCCCTCGTTGCCCGGCATCCAGACGCAGATACTGGGCCGCCAGCAAGGTGTCGTGATGGAGCGGAAGGTGCAGGCGAAGGGCCGAGTCGGGGCGGTAACGTAGGTCGCTCAGATACTGCACCTGATCTGCGCGCTGGCGAAACAGCGTGGCTTCACCACTGCTGTCGGGGATGGGCCAGGGTTTGAGGATCTGGTTTATCCAGTGGCTGCCGCTTATCTGCAGCACTATGACGGGCGCCGGCCCCGCCGCCGTGGTCAGAGGCGCCACGAAGTCGAGCCTGGGCTGGCCCAGCTCATCCAGATAGGGTCCGACCCTGAGTACCTTGCCCGCGGTCACCCGGGCCAGGGCGCCGCGCAATGTGGCATTCATGACGCCCGCCCCCGGGGTCTGCCACAGGGTCTGGCCAGCCGGGTCGAAGAGGGCCGCGCCATCGAATCCTTCTGCCGAGATGAACTCGACCAGCCGCGTCAGCCGTTGTGCCTGTTCATCGGACGGCTTGGTTCTCTGCCTGGAAGGTGAGAGATCCCCATAGCGCGGGTTGTCGATGATCTGGCGCAGATCCTGCTCCCGATTGCCCAGCCACTCTGTGATGCGTCGGCTCTTGAGATCGGCGATGGTTTCGAGCCGGGCGACCTCCTTGTCACGGGTCAGCCCGATGTTCTGGGCGATGGCCATGGCAGTCAGGGCCAGAATGAGGCTGTTGAGCAGCAGTATGGGCAGCCACTGGCGCCCGGAGAGCCGGGGGCTTGCCGTGGATTGATTGATGCGGCGGCGCAGCATGGTATAGAGCATGAGCGCTGTGATGAGGATAAACAGCCAGCCCTTGATGGTGCTGGCCAGGGCGAACTGGGCCGGAGTGCTGAAGAGCCACTCCACCGCCTTGTCCGAGAGCAGGATCCACAGGCTCGCCACGGCGGCATAGGTGAGCACGACGTTGAGCACATGGGCTCGGGTCAGGGGAGGCTGTTCAGCCATGGGCGACCTCGGCGTCATCCTGATAACGCTCGGCTATGGTGACGAACTGTTCGAAATGGCTGTCGAAGGCCGCCACCACGTCCGGGTCAAAATGCTGGCCGCTGCCAGAGAGGATCAGGGTGCGCGCCTCCTCATAGGACATGGCTGGCTTGTAGACCCGGACGCTGATGAGGGCGTCAAACACATCCGCCAGCGCCATCAACCTGGCCGAGAGAGGAATGGCGTCGCCACAGAGGCCGTCCGGGTAGCCGCTGCCGTCCCACTTCTCGTGGTGCCAGTGAGCTATCTCCTTGGCCAGGGTGAGGAAGGCCAATGGCTGCTCCATATCCCGCTCGGCCTCCTCGATGGCATCGCTGCCGAGCTTGGCGTGGGTGCGCATGATCTGCCACTCCTCGGGGGTCAGCTTGCCTGGCTTGAGCAGAATATGGTCGGGAATGCCGACCTTGCCGATGTCGTGCAGAGGGGCGGAGCGGCTCAGCAGATCGATGTAATCCGGCGACAGTGTCTCGGCAAAGCGGGGGTGACCGGCAAGGGCGCTCGCCAGCAGCCGTACATAGGCCTGGGTGCGCAGGATGTGATTGCCGGTCTCGGGATCGCGGATCTCCGCCAGATGGGCCAGCGCCCGGATGGAGACCTGCTGGATCAGATCGTTTTCGGTCATCCGGCGAGCGACCTCGGCCTCCAGGGCCGCATTCTGATCGTGCAGACCATCCCGGGCCTGCTTGGCCTCCAGCTGGGTGCGCACCCGCGCCTGGACGATGACAGGCTTGATGGGTTTGGTGATGTAGTCGACGGCCCCGAGCGACAGGCCGAACTCCTCGCTCTGGGGATCGGCGAGGGCGGTGAGCAGTACCACGGGAATGCGGTGGGTCTCGGGGTTGGTGCGCAGCTGTCTGAGTACCTCATAGCCGTCCATGCCGGGCATCATCACGTCCAGCAGGATGAGATCCGGTCTCGTCTTGCCACTGGCAATGCGCAGGCACTTCTCCCCGCTCTGGGCGGCGAGCACCCTATAGGTGGGTGAGAGCAATTCGGTCAGCACCATCAGGTTCTCGGGAGAGTCATCGACGATGAGGATGGTGGCACAGTGAGATGTGAACATAAGCCTTCCGTGACGTTATCTCGATGAGTCCGAGTATAGAGTCAATTGCTTCCAGATTATAAGGGCTTGCCGCTGCGCCCTCAGAAGAAGAGGTGCCTGTTCCGGCGCTGATGGCCGGACAGGCACCTTAGGGATCACCGGGTGATCCCGTGGTCATTCATCCCAGCAGGCGATGGCCTGCTTCACGTTGAACTTGCCCTCGAGGAGCGCGCGGCCGAGGATGACCCCCTTGACGCCGGTGTCCTTGAGCGCCTCTATGTCGGCCAGGCCGCCGATGCCGCCTGAGGCCTGAAACGCCACGCTGGGGTAGCGGGCGCAGAGATCCCGGTAAAGCTCGACGTTGCTGCCCGAGAGGGTCCCATCCCGGCTGATGTCGGTGCAGAGCACGTGCTTGAGCCCGGCGGGGAGGAAGCGCTCGATCAGCGCCTCAAGGCTCACACCGCTGTTCTCCTGCCAACCTGCCACCGCAATCTGGCGATTGCCCTGGGTATCGATATTGACGTCCAGCGCCAGCACTATGCGCTCGGGGCCGTACTTTTCCATCCAGCTAGCCACCAGATCCGGGGACTTGACGGCGGTGGAGCCGACCACTACCCGGTTGGCGCCGGCGGCCAAGAGGTCTGCCACGTCCTGCTCGCTGCGCACCCCGCCGCCCACCTGTACCGGCGCCTGGGTTACGGCGAGCAGCTCGGTGATGAGGGCGAGCTGGCGCGCCTTGGCATCCTTGGCACCGTCCAGATCCACCAGGTGAAGCTGCTCCGCCCCCTGGGCAACATAGTCGTCGAAGCGGGCCTGGGGGCTGCTGCTGTATGCGGTCTTCTGGCCGTAGTCCCCCTGATAGAGTCGGACTACCTGGCCATTGATGAGGTCAATTGCGGGAATGATCATCCTTGTTACAGCTCCAGAAAGTTTTGCAGTAAACGGGCACCGGCACTCCCTGAGCGTTCCGGGTGGAATTGGGCGCCGAAGAAGTTGTCACGGCCGACGATGGCGGTGAAGGGCTGACCATAGTCGCAGCTGGCGAGGGTCGCCTCCGTCACCTCCAGGGCGTAGGAGTGGACGAAGTAGAAGTAGCTGCCGCTTCGGATCCCTCTCAGCAACGGGTGGGTCTCATCGTGCTCAATCTGGTTCCAGCCCATGTGGGGCAGGCGCAGATTGCCCACCTCCATCAGCCGGATCCTGCCAGGCACTATGCCGAGGCCCTCGATCAAGCCCTCATCCGATCCGTCACTGCCACTCATGGTCTCCTCGGAGGCCTGTGCCAGCATCTGCATGCCGAGACAAAAGCCCAGCAGGGGCTGCTTGGCGGCGCGAATAAGGGGCACCAGTCCCCGTTCGTTGAGGTTTTTCATGGCGGCCACCGCAGTGCCCACCCCGGGCAGGATCAGCTTGTCTGCCTGCTCGATGTCGGCGGCCTGGCAGGAGACCTGCGGCGCCGCGCCGAGACGCTCGAACGCCATCCGCACCGAGGCGAGGTTCGCACAGCCCGTATCGATGATGACGAGGTTTTGCTTACTCAAACCCATCACAGCACCCCCTTGCTGGAGGGGAGTTCGCTCCCTTCCACCCGGATGGCCTGACGCAGTGCGCGGCCAAAGCCCTTGAACAGCGCCTCCACCTGGTGGTGGGTGTTGCCGCTGCCGACCTTCATCTGCAGGGTGATGGCCATGGCGTCCGAGAGGGAGCGGAAGAAGTGGGGCACCATCTCGGTGGCCATCTCGCCCACGCTGTCGCGGCCAAAGCCGCTCGGGCAGTCGAACACGAAGTAGGGGCGGCCGCTCAAATCCAGCGCCGTGGCCACGTCCAGCTCGGTGAGGGAGGGGGTATCGGTGGTATGGCGCGGGCGGCCATCGATCACCGCCTGCACCTCGTCCATCGCCAGCACGAAGCCGAAGCGACCTATGCCGCGCTTGTTGCCAAGGGCCTGGCGCAGGGCCTGACCCAGGGCCAGCCCCACATCTTCCACCGTGTGGTGATCGTCGATGTGCAGATCGCCGCTGACTTTCAGCTTGAGGCGGAACCCGGCGTGGGTGGCTATCTGATCCAGCATGTGATCGAAGAAGCCGATGCCGGTGGCAATCTGGTTGCCGCCGCTCTTGTCCAAGTCCACCGCCACTTGGATGCGGGTCTCCTTGGTGTAGCGCTCCACCTCGGCCACACGCCCCTTGGAGAGCAGCTGATCACGGATGGCAAGCCAGTCGTGATCCTGCGGCTGGTAGCGAATGCCGCGGATGCCCATGTTCTCGGCAAGTTGCAGATCTGTCTGTCTGTCGCCAATCACGAAGGAGTTGGCAAAGTCGATACGACCCGAGGCGAGGTACTCCTTCACCAACCCGAGGTTCGGCTTGCGGCAGCTGCAACCGTCGGTGGGGAAGTGGGGGCAGATCAGCACCTGCTCCCAGTTCACCCCTTGGGATTCAAAGAGGTGCATCATCAGATCCTGAGGGGGCTGGAAGTTCTCCAGCGGCAGGCTGGCAGTGCCCAGCCCATCCTGGTTGGTCACCATCACCAGCACATAGCCGGCGGCCTGCAGCTCGCGCAGCACCGGGATCACCATGGGCTCGAAGCGCAGCTTGGCGAGGCTGTCCACCTGCTTGTCGGTCACCGGCTCTTCTATCAAGGTGCCGTCACGGTCGATAAACAAAAACGGGGTCTTCATCTGGCTACTTCCTTATACGCTGGCGGCAGACGGGTTGCTGGCTGAGGGGGTGCTGTTCGATAGATCGCGCAGCACGGTGAGGACGGCGTCCATCTCCCCCTGATAGCCGATGGTGATGCGGATGCTGTTGTCCAGGCCCGGCTTGCTGGAAAAATCACGCAAGATGATGCCGGCGGCCTTCATGGCGGCAAAGACGGCGGCGCCATCGGTGAAGCGCACCAGCACGAAGTTGCCCTTGTCCTCGAACACCTCTTTCACGCAGGCAAGCCGAAGCAGCTCGGCCTTGATGAGGGCCTTCTGCTTGTTGAGCTCCTGTACCCGCTCCTGCATCAGCGCCAGTCCCATGGGGGAGAGGGCCTGGGCCGCTATCTGGGCGATGGGCTCGGGGATGGGGTAGGGGGCTATCACCTTGGCCAGCATGGCGATCACCTCGGGATTGCCCAAGGTAAAGCCGCAGCGGATGCCCGCCAGGGCAAAGGCCTTGGAGAGGGTGCGAGTCACCACCAGATTGGGGTATTGGTCCAGCAGATCCACCACTGAGCCTTCCGGGCAGAACTCGATGTAGGCCTCGTCCACCACCACGATGGCGCGCTCCCGGGCCTTCTCCAGCAGGGCGATGAGCCCCTTGCGGCCCACCAGATCCCCGGTGGGGTTGTTGGGGGAGCAGAGGAACACCAGTTTCACGTCGGAGAGGCGATCCGCGATGGCGGGCCAGTCCGGCTGACGGCTGGCGGTGAGTGGCTGCTCGACGATGCCGACGCCGCAGGTCTCGGCGCTGATGGCGTACATGCCGTAGGTGGGGGGGCAGATGAGGATCTGATCTTCCCCCGCCTCGCAGAAGGTGCGGATCAGCAGCTCTATGGCCTCGTCGGCGCCGCGGCTCACCAGCACCTGGCTCGGATTGACCCCGGCGTAGGCGGCGTAGCCGTTGACCACCTCGGCCGGCTGGCACTCGGGGTAGCGATTGAGGCGGTTGCCCTCGATGGTGAAGGGGTAGGCCAGCGGCGCCTCGTTGGCGTTGAGCCAGACATGACCCTGACCACCGATGCGACGGGCGGATTGATAGGGGGTGAGGGCCCGCACCACGCGGCGAGCCAGATTGGCGATGCTCATGACAAATCCTTCTGCTGCTGGCTTGAAAGTGCGTTCAATCTGAGGGTGACTGCGTTTTTATGGGCATCCAGCCCTTCCGCATCGGCGATGCGCTGGACTATGGGGCCAAGGCCCTGGATCCCCTCGATACTCAGCTCCTGCACCGTGTAGCGGCGCTGGTAATCCGCGAGCCCGAGGCTGGAGCAGGTGCGGGCATAGCCGTAGGTGGGCAGGGTGTGGTTGGTGCCGCTGGCGTAATCGCCGACCGACTCGGGCGTCCAGGATCCCAAGAAGATGGAGCCGGCGTTCTCGAGTCTGTCCAGCAGATCGCGAGGTGCTTGGGTCTGCACTATCAGGTGCTCCGGCGCATAGGCGTTGGAGATGGCGCAGGCCTCGTCCAGATTGTCGCAGAGGATCACCAGGCTGCTGCCGAGCGCCTGGGCGGCGATGTCGCGGCGGCTGAGCTGGGCCAACTGGCCCTTGATCTCGCCTGCGATGGCGTCGGCCAGCAGCGGCGAGGTGGTCACCAGCACCACCTGGCTGTCGGGGCCGTGCTCGGCCTGGGAGAGCAGATCCGCTGCCACGAAGGCAGGATTGGCGCTCTCGTCGGCAATCACCAGCACCTCGGAGGGGCCGGCAGGCATGTCGATGGCGGCGCCGCGCCAGTCCCGGGAGACCTGCCCCTTGGCTTCGGTCACGTAGGCGTTGCCCGGGCCGAAGATCTTGTCCACCTTGGGAATGCTCTGGGTGCCGTAGGCCATGGCGGCGATGGCCTGGGCGCCGCCGATGGCGAACACCTTCTCGACGCCGCAGGCGCGGGCGGCAAACAGTATCTCGTCGCTGGCCGGCGACGGGGTGCAGAGCACCACCTCGCGGCAACCGGCGATGCCTGCCGGAATGGCCAGCATCATCACTGTGGAGGGGAGCGGCGCGCTGCCCCCCGGCACATAGAGGCCGACCCGGCTGATGGGCTGGGTGCGCAGCTCGCACACCACCCCGGGCTGGGTCTCCACCCGCACCACGGGTTGCGCTTGCGCGGCGTGGAAGGTACGAATGTTGGCAATCGCCGCTTCGATGGCACCCTTGATGTCGTCATCCAGCCGCGTGCAGGCAGCTTCAATTTCGTCCTCGCTGACGCGCAGCTGTTCGCGGGGGGCGCGCTCGAAGCGCAGGCCGAGTTCCCGCAGGGCGTCGTCGCCCCGGCTGCGCACGGCGCCAATGATCTCCTTGACCACGGCACCTATGTCCGCCTCGTCATTGAGCGCCGGCCGGGTCAGCACGTCGGCCTGTTGGGCGGGGGAGAGGGTCTTCCAGATCAGGGTCTGCATGGTGTCCCTTCCTTATTCCATCATCTTTTCGATGGGTAGCACCAGGATGGAGCTGGCGCCGAGGGCCTTGAGCTGCTCCATGGTCTCCCAGAACAGGGTCTCGCTGGAGACGACGTGCAGCGCCACCTGATTGGTGTCACCGGCCAGCTGCATTATGGTGGGGCGCTCAGCGCCCGGCAGCAGATCCGTGATGGCATCGAGCTTGTCCTTGGGGGCGTGCAGCATGATGTACTTGCTCTCGCGAGCCTGCTGCATCCCCTGGATGCGTGGCAGCAGCTTGTCGATGAGCTTCTGCTTGGCATCAGACAAGGGGTTGGGGGCCTGCACCAGTACCGCCTTGGAGCGGTAGATCACTTCCACCTCTTTCAGGCCGTTGGCTTCCAGGGTCGCGCCGGTGGAGACCAGATCGCAGATGGCATCGGCCAAGCCTGCGCGAGGCGCCACTTCCACCGAGCCGCCCAGCATCACGCTCTTGAAATTCAACCCCTTCTCGTCGAAGAAGCGCTTGAGCAGCCCGGGGTAGGAGGTGGCGATGCGCTTGCCTGCCAGACTTTGTGGCCCTGTGTAGGTGACGTCTTCCGGCACCGCCAGGGAGAGGCGGCAGCCACCGAAGTCGAGCTGCTTGAGGGTCTTGACCTGATAGGGCAGATCCTGGGAGGCGCGAATGAGCTGCACCTCTTCCAGTACGTTCTCGCCTATGATGCCAAGGTCGACCACCCCTTCCATCACCAGCCCCGGGATGTCGTCATCACGCACCCGCAGTATGTCGATGGGCATGTTCTCCACATGGGCGATAAGGCGCTGTTCCCTTAAGTTAATTTTGAGGCCGCAGCTCTTGAACAGGGCCTGGGAGTCCTGGCTCAGGCGACCGGATTTTTGCATGGCGATGCGCAGACGTTGTGTTTCCATTGCTCGATTTCCTTCTAGTCAAAAACGAAAAAACCCTCGGAAGTGTGTGCTTCCGAGGGTTCATGAATCTTGCGGTCCTTTTGGAAGTCACCAGTTAAGTGTCTTCCAGCAGTCAACCTCCTGAAAGACTAGTCGGGATGATGATGGTGATGATGAGTCTTCAGCAGGGTGAACTTCATGTAATCAATCCTTTACAAATAAGATGTCGTAGTTGACGCCTGATTTAAACTACCTGCCTTGACAGAAAATGCAACCTGAAATTGTGATTTGCCCGATTAAAGTGGAGAAAACGGTTTTCTGGTCGATAACTAATCAAGATAGCCTGAGGAGTGATCACCATGCCCAGCCAGGACCTGTTATTCCCCATCTTGCCGCGCGCGCCGTCGACCCCGAGCCCCGACGACATCAAGCGGGAGGTGACCCAAATCAGCCAGAAGCATCAGTTGCGCAAGATTGGCACTGACAACGGCGGCGGCGCCCAGCAGTACCAGCAGGGGCATCACCCGGCCAAGCGTGATCAGCCTAAGGCGCAGGAAGATGATCACAAGCCGGATCCGGACCATCAGATCGATCTCTTCGTCTGAACGCATTATCAGTCCCGCTTTCGCCACGCTTTTGGCATAATGGCCGCTTTTGCGCGGGACCCTCCTTTGACCATCCAGACCCTGTTCAAGCCAGATGGCCCTCTGGCCAGCCACATCGAGGGCTTCAAGGCCCGTGCGCCGCAACTGGAGATGGCCGAAGCGGTGGCGCGCGCCATCAAGAGCGGCGGCCGCCTGCTGGTGGAGGCGGGCACCGGCACCGGCAAGACTTACGCCTATCTGGTGCCGGCGCTGGAGTCCGGCAAGCGGGTGGTGATAAGCACTGGCTCCAAGAACCTGCAGGAGCAGCTCTTCTACCGGGACCTCCCCACCATCACAGGCGCGCTCTCCTACACCCCGCCGGTGGCCCTGCTCAAGGGGCGCAGCAACTACCTGTGCATCGAGCGGATGAACCGCCTCTTGAGCGAATCCCACCTGCAAAAGCCCGAGATCCTCAGCGATCTGGTCAAGGTGAAGTCCTGGTCCACCGCCACCGACAACGGCGATGTGGGTGACATTCCGGGGCTGCAGGAGAACGCCGAGATCCTCGCCCACGTCACCAGCACCAACGACAACTGCCTCGGCCGCGACTGCCCCTATTACGACGACTGCCATCTGGTGGTGGCTCGGCGACGGGCCATGGATGCCCAGGTGGTGGTGATCAATCATCACCTCTTCTTCGCCGATATGGCGGTGAAAGATACCGGATTTGGCGAGCTGGTGCCCGAATCGCAAGTCTATGTGTTCGACGAGGCGCACCAGTTGCCGGAGATCGCCACCAACTACTTCGGCAAGTCGGTGGGCAGCCGCACCATCCTGGATCTGGCACAGGACATCCAGCTCGCCTATAGAGCCGAGGCCCACGACATGGGGCAGCTTGGCAAGGCGGCGGACAGGCTCTCCATCGCCAGCCAGGACTTGCGCCTCGCCTTCGGGATAGACGGGGGGCGCGGCAATACCCGCGATATCCTGCGCCAGTCGCTCTGGGGCCAGGCCCTGGCCCGTCTCAACGACGCCATCGGGCTCTGCTACGAGGTGCTCAAACTCGCGCTCGGGCGCGGTGAACAGCTGGATCACGCCTTCGAGCGAGTCTGCGAGCTGCGCACTCGCCTTGGTGAGGTGTTGGCGGTGAACCAGACAGGTTTCTCCTACTGGTACGACTGCTCCCGGCTGCACTTCTCCCTCAATCTCACCCCGCTGTCGGTGGCCGAGCGATTTGGCGCCGAGGTGCAAAAGCCCGAGGTGGCCTGGATCTTTACCTCAGCCACCCTGACGGTGGACAACCGTTTCGATCACTTCAAGGCGGAGCTGGGGCTCGCCGGCAGCGCCGAGCTTATCCTCGACAGCCCCTTTGACTATACGGAGCAGGCGCGACTGTGCGTGCCGCGCTTCCTGCCGGAGCCCAATGCCTTCGGGCGGGGGGAACAGCTGGCCAATCTGATGATCCCCCTCATCAACAAGACGCCGGGGGGGTGTTTTTTCCTCTGCACCAGCCATCAGGTGATGCGGCAGGTGGCCGAGGTGTTGCGCCGGGAGATAGGCCGCACCGTGCTCTTGCAGGGGGAGGACAACAAGCAGCGGCTGCTCAAGACCTTCGTGGAGAATGGCCGCGCCGTGCTGGTGGCTACCAGCAGTTTCTGGGAGGGGATAGACGTGCGAGGGGCGGCATTGTCCTGTGTTATCATCGACAAGCTGCCGTTTGCGAGCCCGGACGACCCGCTGCTCAAGGCGCGGGTGGATGATTGCAAGCTCAAGGGGGGGGATCCCTTCGCCGAGCTCCAGCTGCCCAAGGCGGTGATTGCCTTGAAACAGGGGGTGGGGCGGCTCATTCGTGATCGCAGTGATCACGGCGTGCTGGTCATCTGTGATCCGCGCGTGGTCAACAAGCCCTATGGCGCCACCTTTATCAAGAGTCTGCCCGCCATTCCTCGCACCCGGGAGTTAGAGTCGTTGGGGAGTTTCTTTGACCGGGGCGAATGAGTCTGCCGGTTATTTCCCAGAACGCGGAAGCTGGCGACCCTGGGAAGTTTTGTCTAGCGGGGCGCTTGAGCCTGACAGGCCGCGTACCCGGTGCACTCTGCATTCGGCCTGCGATGCTGGCGGGTGGCTAGCGATTGACTGATTTGCCATGTTAAGAAAACGGGTGAGCAGATCCCGCTTGCACGTTATGTCATTGACTGATTTATAGAGATTGGAACCCATGACCGAGTTGAAGATCCTGGCCGTTGATACCGCCACCGAAGCCTGCTCCGCCGCCCTGCTGGTGGGCGACAAGCTGTTCTCCCGTTGGGAAGAGGCGCCGCGGGATCACACCCAAAAAATCCTGCCCATGGTTCAGGCTGTGTTAGACGAGGCCGGTCTATCGTTGGCTGAGCTCGACGCCATCGCCTTTGGGCGTGGACCGGGCTCCTTTACCGGCGTGCGCATCGGGATCAGCGTGGCCCAGGGGCTCGCCTTTGGCGCCGGCGTGCCGCTCATCGGCATCTCCACCCTGGCTGCCATTGCCCAGGGGGCTCATCGTCTCGACGGCGCCGAGCGGGTGTTGACCGCCATAGATGCGCGGATGAACGAGGTCTATTTTGGCCACTACGAGCTGTGTGATGGCCGCATGCAGCTGGTGGGGGAGGAAGTGGTGAGCGATCCCGCCGCCCTGATTGAAGCGCGCGGCAAGCTGGCGGGCAGCCTGAGCTGCGTCGGGACCGGCTTTGAAACCTATGGCGAGACGCTGAACGCCCTGGCCGACGAACTGGCGGTGAGTCAGGTGCGCTTCCCGGCGGCGGTCGACATGTTGCCGCTCGCGCGTGCCGCCTGGCTGGCGGGGGAGGCGGTGGCTGTGGAGCAGGCCACACCGGTATATCTGCGCGACAAGGTGACCTGGAAAAAGCTGCCCGGTCGCGAGTGACATCCAACGGCGAGCCGCGACTCGACGCCAGTCAGTGAAGGCGGACGGCGCGGACAAGGAGAGGCAAATGATGAAACGCGTGATCATGCTGGGCCTGACGGGGCTGCTGCTAGTCGGCTGCAGCTCGGTGCCCAAGGAGCTGGCCTATGAGCCGGAAAGCCAGCTGGTGGCCTATCAACCTGCCCTGCAGGGGATGGAGGGCAAGCCCGCGCGCTGGAGCGGCGTCATCTCGGCGGTGCACAACGAGCAGGATCAGAGCGTCATCGAGGTGGTCTACCTGCCGCTCAAAGCCAACGGCGTGCCGACCCAGACGGAACAGAGCCCGGGGCGTTTTCTGGCCGTCATGAAGGGTTTTGTGGATCCGACGCTCTATGCCAAGGGACGCAGCCTGACGGTGCTCGGCACCCTGGACAAACCGGTGGACAGCCAGATAGGGGATCACAAGTATCGTTTCTCTGTGCTCAAGGTCACCGCCAGCAAGCTGTGGCCGCCGGTGAAGGAGGTGGAGATCCGCTACATGGACCCCTACTTCTACGACCCCTTCTATGATCCCTTCTGGCCAAGACGCCACTACTCCCGCTGGTGATGATGGAAGAGCGCTTCCTCACCCTGGCCGACGGACGGCGCATCGCCCTGCTGGATAACGGCCGGCAGGGCAAGCCCCTGGTCATTGCCCTGCACGGCTGGCTCGACAACGGCGCCAGCTTCCTGCCCCTTGCCCCCCATCTCGCTGAGTGCCACCTGGTCTGCGTCGATCTGCCGGGACACGGTCATTCGGATCACAAAGCCACCCCCTATGTCTTCGTCGACTGGCTCGACGATCTGCACCAGATTGCCCAGGCTGCGGGCTGGCAGCGCTTCATCCTGCTCGGCCACTCTCTCGGGGCCCTGATCGCCAGCGCCTATGCCGGTGTCTTCCCCGAGCAGATAGTGCGGCTCATCCTGCTGGAGGGGCTAGGGCCGCTCAGCCAACCCGATGAGGAGGTACCCGCCCAGCTGCGGCGGGCCATTCTCAATCGCAGCCGCACTCGCGAGCGAGCGTCCAGTGGGTTTGCCTCCCTCGACGAGGCGGTGGCGGCCCGCTGCAAGGTGGCGGATATCTCCCCGGCGGCGGCGCGCCTTATCTGCGAGCGGCAGCTGATGGCGCGGGAAGGGCGGCTGCATTGGCGCAGCGATCCCCGTTTGCGGGATCTCTCGCCCATGCGCATGAGCGAAGGCCAGGCCCAGGCGCTGATCCGGGCCATCGCCTGCCCTGTGCTCTTCATCCGTGGCGAGCAGGGGTTCCCGGCCCTGATCCAGCAGTGGCAGCAGCGAGCCGACGTCTTCAGGCAGATAGAAATGGCAGTGGTAGAGGGAAATCATCATTTTCATATGGATAATCCATCGAAAACCGCCGTTTATATCGAAAATTTCTGTCAGATCCGGTAGGATCGCCGGCTTTGAATCATGTCAGGTTTGCTTTCTCCCTCACACTTCTCGTTGTTAATTTGCTGTTAATCGATGTTGCCTTATGTAACTATGTGCGACATTAGAGCATGAGCTTAAAACAACTGATTGAAATGGATGTGACAGGGACGGAGGCAACACAGTGAGCGCACAGGTGCTAGTTATGCAGGAGAAGTTCGTGGAAAGAGTCTGGCTGAAGCGTTATCCAGAAGGGGTGCCCGCCGAGATCAATCCAGACCAATACGGCTCCCTGGTCGAGATGTTTGAAGAGTCGGTGACCCAGTTTGCCGACCAGCCCGCCTTCGTCAACATGGGGCAGACCATTACCTATCGCCGGCTGGAAGAGCAGTCCCGTGCCTTTGCCGCCTACCTGCAAAACGAGCTCAAGCTCGGCAAGGGCGACAGGGTGGCGGTGATGATGCCAAACCTGCTGCAATACCCCATCGCCGTGTTCGGCATACTGCGGGCCGGCATGACGGTGGTCAACGTCAACCCCCTCTATACCCCGCGCGAGCTGGAGCACCAGCTCAAAGACTCCGGCGCCAAGGCCATCGTCATCGTCTCCAACTTCGCCCATACCCTGGAAAAAGTGGTGCACGACACCCCGGTCAAGCACGTGATCCTCACCCGCATGGGGGACAACCTCGGCCTGGCCAAGGGCTCCCTGGTCAACTTCGTGGTCAAGTACGTCAAGAAGCTGGTGCCCAAATACAACCTCCCGCACGCCAGCACCATGCGCCAGGCGCTGGCCAAGGGGCGCTACCTGCAGTACATCAAGCCCGAAATCAGTAACCAGGACATCGCCTTCCTGCAATACACAGGCGGCACCACGGGCCTCTCCAAGGGGGCCATGCTGACTCACCGCAACATGATTGCGAACGTGGAGCAGTGCCTCGGTGTCTATGGTCCCGTGCTGGAGCGGGGCAAGGAGTTCGTGGTCACGGCGCTGCCGCTCTACCACGTCTTCGCCCTGACGGTGAACTGCCTGCTGTTCATGCGCCTGGGTGGCTACAACCTGCTCATCAGCAATCCCCGCGACATCCCGGGCTTTGTCAAAGAGATCAAGAAGTACCCCTTCACCTGCATCACAGGGGTCAACACCCTGTTCAATGCCCTGGTCAACAACGGCGAGTTCCAGAGCATGGACTTCTCCCGCCTGAAGCTCACCATAGGCGGTGGCATGGCGGTGCAGCGTGCGGTGGCCGAGCAGTGGAAGGCGCTGACCCATACCCCGCTGCTGGAAGGCTATGGCCTGACCGAGTGTTCACCCCTGGTGAGCGTCTGCCCCTACGATCTGGTGGATTACAACGGCTCCATCGGTCTGCCGGTCTGCTCCACCGAGATCCGGCTGGTGGATGACAAGGGGCAGGTTATCACCGAGCTGGGCGCCCCCGGCGAGATGCAGGTGCGCGGCCCCCAGGTGATGACGGGCTACTGGCAGCGTCCCGAGGCGACCGCCGAGGTGATGCAGGATGGCTGGCTCTGCACCGGTGACATCGCCGTGTGCGACGAGCAGGGCTTCTTCAAGATCGTCGATCGCAAGAAGGACATGATCCTGGTCTCCGGCTTCAACGTCTATCCGAACGAGATTGAAGACGTGGTGGCGCTCCATCCCAAGGTGCTGGAAGTGGCCGCCGTCGGCGTGCCCAACCCGGTTTCCGGCGAGCTGGTGAAAATCTTCGTGGTCAAGAAAGATGCAAAGCTGGCGGAGGACGAGATAATTGCCCACTGCCGCAAACATCTGACTGCCTATAAGGTGCCGAAACTGGTAGAATTTCGCGACGAACTTCCCAAGACCAATGTGGGCAAGATCCTTAGGCGCGTGTTGCGCGACGAGGAGATTGCCAAGCAGTAACCGGCATGCACTGCTCTGCAGTCAAGCGCTGTCGTTATGCAAAACCGTGGGTCATGCCACGGTTTTTTCTTTCTGGGTCCCGACCAACGTGCAGGCAAAGATGCAATATCAACTCATTTCACAGCAAGCCGAACTGGAGCAGTATCTCGCTTCCCTGGCCGACGTTCCCCTGGCCATAGATACCGAATTCGTTCGCACCCGTACCTACTATCCCCAGCTCGGTCTGTTCCAGATCTATGACGGCGAGCGCCTCGCCCTGCTGGATCCCCTGACCCTGGATCTTTCGGGGCTGTGGCAGCGGCTCGGCCGGGCGGGGCAGATCGCCATACTGCACGCCTCGGGTGAAGATCTGGAGCTCATCCAGCATCAGGCGGGCCACCTGCCCAACCAGATGCACGACACCCAGCTCGCGACGGCATTTCTGGGTTACGGCGTCTCGGTCGGCTTCGGCGCCCTGGTCAAGGAGTTCCTCGGCGTGGAGCTGGAAAAGGATCAGGCCCGCACCGACTGGCTGGCCCGTCCCCTGACTGCGCGCCAGCTCGAGTACGCGGCGGCGGATGTCTTCTACCTGATGCCCCTCTACGAGAAGGTGATGGCCAGGCTGCATGAGAGCGGCAAGTTTGCCTGGTTCGAGCAGGAGTGCCAGAACCACTCCGCCCGCAAGACCCAGGGCAGCGATCCCCGTCAGGCCTACCTCGAGATCATCAACGCCTGGCAGCTGGGTCGGCGCGAACTGGCTATTCTGCGCGAGCTTGCCGCCTGGCGCCAGCAAGAGGCGGTGCGCCGGGATCTGGCTCTGAACTTCGTGGTCAAGGAGCTGCACCTGTTCAAGGTGGCGGAGCGTCGGCCCACTTCATTGCGGGATCTCAATGAGCTGGGGCTGGCCCCCATCGAGATCAAGATCCACGGCAAGCGGATGCTGGACATAGTCGCGGCGGCCCAGCAGAGCGACCCCGAAGGCTGGCCCGAGCCCATTCGTCGACTGGTGGATTACCCCCAGTACAAGGCCGAGCTCAAACGCATCAAGGCCATGGTGGAAGAGAAGGCCAAGGCCAGCAACATCCCGCCTGAGCTGGTTGCCAGCAAGAAGATCATCCACCAGTACTTCACCTGGAGCTGGCGGATGAGCGCCGAGGAGCGCGCACGCGCCGACAAGCCCATGCTGCTGCAAGGCTGGCGTCATGAGCTGGTGGGGCATCTGCTGGCCCAGTAACCGGACCATCCCGACCTCGTGGGTCGGAACGCAGTACCTGAAGAAGGGGAGTCAATGACTTCCCTTTTTTGTGTCCGTTGCAGTCCGGCCAGCCGGGCGAACAGGCATGAGCGCCCCTGGCGCCGGGGATCACCTATGGCGGGTAAAGGAAGCGGGGAGAGGAGTCACAGATAAATGGCGGGCACTGAGGGTGCCCCCATCAGAGTTCGTGGGCGTGGAATCCCTTGCGATAACGGGTTTCGCAGCGCGGGCAGCGTTGCAGGCTGGGATCCTGATCCAGCTGATCGATGGCAAGCGGCTCCTCGCAATCGGAGCAGAGGCCATAGAGACCCAGTTCCATCTGGCAGAGCGCGGCGTCGAGGCGTTTCAGCCGTGCCACGCTCAGCTCCACCTTGGGCAAGTCGAGGCGACTGGTCAGATCCACCAGTTGATCCCGCTCGCAGCTTCCCACTTTTTGGGCCCAGTCGTCACGACGACAGGCCTTGAGCTGAGCAATCAGCTCTTCTCTTGTTTGCGCCCAATCGGTCAGCAGGCGCTCACGCCATTCGGCCAACCGGGCTTGCGTCACTTCACACACAACAGCCCCCAAAGACGAGTGATAAAACTCGACCAGTATAGGGAAACCCGCGGCTTATCAAGATGACATGAGTCAAGTTAACCGTGCTTTGACGCGTTTTTCCGGCTGGTGTCGCGGCTTGCCGGTGATCACATGGAGCACCCCCACCACCAGGCAGACGACGCCGACCAGGGTACTCATGGGAGGCATGGTGCCGCGTAGCATGAAGGCGTAGAGCAGTCCCGCTAGCGTCTCGAACACGATGAGTGGTCCCACCAGCACGGTCGGCAGGCGCTGGCTTGCCTCGTTCCAGCACAGGGTGCCGAGCCAGGAGCAAAAGAGCCCCACCACCCCCATCAGCAGCACGAAGCGCAGGGGCGTCGGCCCGAAGGGCAGGGGAAAGTCCGGTGCGCTCAGGGCGAGATGACCGAGACTGCCGAGGTAGGCAATGAGCGCCACCGGCAGGGTCACCAGCCCCTGAGCGGTGGCCCAGACGGCCGGGCTGCGGTCCGGGTGCTCGCGCAGCCAGCGGGCATTGCGCAGGGGATACCAGGTCCAGCACAACACGGCGACCACCGCCAGGACGAACCCGAACAGCTGCTCGGTGCGTGCCTCTGTCTGCCAGGTCAACTCGGCACGGTTGACCAGATAGAGGCCGACCCCCATCAGCAGCAGGGCCGGGTAGAGACGGACGCGGGAGAGGCGGCCGTCCCGTGCGCCATAGAGGCGGTTGGCGGCCAGGGCCGTCACCACCGGCAGGGTGCCGATGATCATGGCCGCCAGCGGTGAGCCGATGCGCAAGATGGCTCCCGACAGGCAGAAGTAGTAGATGAGATTCCCCACCAGGGTGAGGGTGAGTGCCTCGCGCCAGTCGCTGGCCGAGAGGGCCGCCAGGCGTTTGCGGGCCTGCCAGGCGAGCGGCAGCACTATGAGGCCGAAGGCGAGGTAGCGGCCGCTGGCGAGCAGGGCGGGGGGATAGCCGTCCACCAGCAGGGGGGCGACGAAGATGAGCCCCCACATCAGGCCGGCCAGCAGGGCAAACAAGACTCCGATCAACATTTTCCACATCCGGTAAAGAAGAAGGAGGCCAGCCTAGCAGGGGGGTAAGGGCGGCGTATTGAACCAGATTGCGCTTTAGCGGCCAGCCTGTACCTGTTTCTGGTAGCGCACCGGGGTGGTGCCATAGCGGCGCAGGAAGGCGCGGTTGAGGTGCGACTGATCGGCCAGACCACAGGCGGCGGCCACCTCGGCGGCGGGCAGGCCGGCGGCCAGCCACCCCTTGGCCCGCTGCAGGCGGATGGCCATCAACATCTGCTGGGGGGTGACGTGAAAGCGGGCCTTGAAGCTGCGCTGGAAGTGGTAGGGACTGAGGCTCACCGCCCCCGCCAGCTCGGTCAGGGTAATGGAGCGGGCGAAGTAGGCCTGCATATAGTCGATGGCGCGGCCCAGAGGGTGGGCTGCTTCGCGCGGTGCCGCCAGGGCCCGGGCATGGGGGCGCAGGGTCTCGCACACGCCCAGCAGCAGGCCGTCGGCGGCGAGCTCGCTGTCGCAGTGCCAGAGGGCGTCCAGGGCCGCCTGCAGGACGGGGGCGGTGCGCGGGTCGCTTCGCACGGCTTCGGCGAAATACCAGCCGCGCTCGCCGCTGATGGCCTCGAGCCGATCGGCGGGCAGGTAGAGCATGCGATAGCGCCACCCCTGCTCGCAGGCCGCCTCGCCCGTGTGCAGCTCATCGGGGTTCATCAGCACTAGGCTGCCGGGGCCTGCCAGGAGCTGGCTGCCACGATAGCGGAAACGCTCGGCACCACACTCGATGACACCGAGGCCAAACCCCTCGTGGCTATGGGGATCGAAGATGTGGTGCTGGATGTGGGCGCGATAGAGCTCGGTCGCAGGCTGCCCCGGCAGGGCGCGAAAATCGGCCCTGTCGTGCTGGTGGGTAAAGTTGACCGGTACTCCCTGCATCCTGACCTCCTGTCATTGAGCCTTCATCATAGGGTGCCGCGCTGCGGCGGCCAAGACTAGGCCCGTGCGGCGCACTCGCGCTCGAGGGCTGTACGGATCTCGTCTGCGGTCTTGATGGTGCGGATGCGGCGAAACAGCTCATCGGCCTGGGGGTATTCCCGCACTATGTAGGAGAACCACTGCTTGATGCGGCTGGGGTAGTAGTCGGCCTTGTCGCTCGCCAGATCCTGCTCGGTGTAGCTCACCATCAGTTGCAACACCTCGGCCCAGCTCATGTGGGCGCATCCCGTCTTCATCACGTTGGCCAGATTGGGCAGGGAGATGGCGCCGCGGCCCACCATGAGGGCGTCGCAGCCGGAGACGCTGGCGCAGGCGAGGGCATCCTTGTGATCCCAGATCTCGCCATTGGCGGTCACCGGAATGGGCAGGGCGCGGCGGATGAGATCCACGTATTCCCAGTGCGCCGGCGCCTTGTAGCCTTCGCGCTTGGTGCGGGCATGGACTGCGAGCTCGTTGGCGCCCCCCTGGAAGACCGCCTGGGCGTTGTCCATATAGAGCTCCTTGTCATCGTAACCCAGGCGGATCTTGGCGCTCACCGGCAGGTGGGCAGGGACGGCTTCGCGCACCGCCTTGACGATGCGATAGACGGTCTCTGGCTCCTTGAGCAGCACTGCGCCCCCCTTGCTCTTGTTGACCGTGGGGGCGGGGCAGCCGAAGTTGAGATCGACCCCGGGGGAGCCGAGCTCGATGGCGCGCACCGCATTCTCTGCCAGCCAATCGGGGTGCTGGCCCAGCAGTTGCACCCGCACCGGGGTGCCGGCACGGGTCTTGCCATCTTGCTTGAGTTCGGGGCAGAGGCGATAGAACACCTTGGCGGGCAGCAGCTGATCGACGACCCGGATGAACTCGCTGACACAGAGGTCGTAATCGTTGACGGAGGTGAGAACCTCCCGCATCAGGTGATCCAGCACCCCCTGCATGGGGGCCAAAATAACGCGCATAGCTGCTTCCGAAGACAAGGGGAGAAAAAAGAGCGCAGATTGTAGTGGCAATGGGCGGCGTTGTCAGCCGTCTGCCCACTCGATGGGCCTAATCGACTGCCGCCGCGTGGACCAGGCTGTCAGCTTCCGGGCCAACTCTGTTAGGCTAAAGGCAGAGATGCATTCAGAGGAGTACCCATGAAACGCTGGTGTCTGATGGCCCTGGGCTGGCTTGCCTTCGCCACCGGGATAGTCGGGATAGTCCTGCCCCTGCTGCCAACCACCCCCTTCATGTTGCTGGCGGCAGCCCTCTTTGCCCGCTCGTCACCCCGTTTTCACCGCTGGCTGCTGGCGCACCCCTGGTTCGGGCCCCCCATCCATGACTGGCAGCAATATCGCGGCATTCGGCGCCATGCCCGGCGCCGTGCCATCGTCTTCATCCTGCTCTCCTTCTCGGTGTCGCTGCTGGTGGTGCCACTGCCCTGGGTGAGGCTGCTGCTGGTTGTCATAATGGTGATCCTGCTCACCTGGTTAATGCGTCTGCCGGTGCTGGAGCCAGTTGCAATGGAGAAGTGAAATCCCTAAGCTATTGCGGCAATAATGCTATGGAGTCGGCCTGTCATTTTTTGCATGACGGGCCTTTTTATTGCCCGCTGGCGGGCAGCGCAAGAGACGCCACGCCTGGGCTCAAAAATAAGCGGTCAAATAATGAATCCGGATACCCTGAAGTTTATCGAAGCGAGCATCAAGACCATTCCCGACTATCCGAAGCCGGGCATACTGTTTCGCGACATCACCAGCCTGATCGAAAACGCCGAGGCCTTCAAGGCCACCATAGATCTGCTGGCCGAGCATTATCGTGATCAAGGGATCACCAAGATCGTCGGCACCGAGGCTCGCGGTTTCATCTTCGGCGCCCCCGTGGCCTTTGCCATGGGACTGGGCTTCGTGCCGGTTCGCAAACCGGGCAAGCTGCCCCGCGCCATCATCGAAGAGTCCTATGCCCTCGAGTACGGCACCGACACCCTGCAACTGCACACCGACGCCATAGTGCCCGGTGACAAGGTGCTGGTGGTGGACGATCTGCTGGCAACCGGCGGCACCGTCGATGCCACCGTCAAGCTCATTCGCCGCGCCGGCGGTGAAGTGGCCGATGCGGCCTTCATCATCTCCCTGCCGTCGCTGGGTGGTGATGCCCGCCTGACCGCCGCTGGCGTCAAGGTGGTCTCGCTGGTGGAACTCGCGGGCGAGTAAGACCCCTCTGGCTGGCGGGCCTCGTCAACCCGCCAATGCCCCGAACCGGTGCCTGAATGGGCACCGGTTTGAAATTCAAGCGATCCCTCCCACGGCGGCCGATAGCCCATACAGCCCGCCCTCCATTTGTGTTAGCATCCTGCCTCAATGCCTCGTTTTCCAGCATCGAGATCTATGAGCTATCAGGTTCTGGCGCGTAAATGGCGCCCCCATACGTTTGAACAAGTGGTTGGCCAGCAACATGTGCTGACCGCCTTGACCAATGCCCTGGATCAGGGACGGCTGCATCACGCCTACCTGCTGAGCGGCACCCGCGGGGTCGGCAAGACCACCATAGCCCGCATCCTGGCCAAGAGCCTCAACTGCGAGCAGGGGATCAGCAGCCACCCGTGCGGCGTATGCGACACCTGCCGCGAGATCGATCAGGGCAACTTCGTCGATCTGCTGGAGATCGATGCGGCCTCGCGCACCAAGGTGGAAGACACCCGGGAGCTGCTCGACAACGTGCAGTACCGCCCGGCCCGCGGCCGCTTCAAGGTCTACCTCATCGATGAGGTGCACATGCTGTCGCGCCACAGCTTCAATGCGCTGCTCAAAACCCTGGAAGAGCCGCCCCCCTATGTGAAGTTCCTGCTGGCCACCACGGATCCGCAGAAGCTCCCGATCACCATCTTGTCCCGCTGCCTGCAGTTCCACCTCAAAAGCCTGGATCAGAGCCAGATCGCCAAGCAGCTCGAATGGGTGCTGGATCAGGAAGGTCAGCCGTTCGAGCCCCGTGCCCTGCTGGCCCTGGCCAAGGCCGCCGATGGCAGCATGCGCGATGCCCTGAGCCTGACGGATCAGGCGCTGGCCCACGGCAACGGCAGCGTGCGTCTGGAGAGCGTGCTGACCATGCTGGGCACCCTCGACCACCACCACCTGCACCAGTTGCTGGAGGCCATACTGCGCCAGGATGCCCCGGCCACCATGGCCAAGATCACCGAAATCGCCACCCTGGGGCCGGACTTCGATCAGCTCCACGCCGAGCTGGAAGCCTTGCTCCATCGCGTCGCCATGGCCCAGCTGCTCCCTGCCAGCGTGCAGGAGCAGGGAGCGGATGCGGATGCCCTGTTGCAACTGGCGGGGGCCATGAGCCCGGAAGAGGTGCAGCTCTGCTACCAGATAGTGCTGGGGGGGCGCAAGGACTTGCCCTGGGCGCCCGATGGCCGCACCGCGCTGGAGATGACCTGCCTGCGGATGCTGGCCTTCTCGCCGCGCCGCGAGGCGGTGCATCCCGCCAATCTGAGCGCCTTGCCCGTCTCCATGGGCGCGCTGCCCGGGGCGGGGAGGGAGGCCGTATTGACCCTGCCGGGAAAGCCGTCAGGGGCTGAGCCAGCCCCGCATCAGGCCGCGATAACGGCCAGCACGGCCGCGCCCACAGCCCTGACGCCGACAGCGCCGCTCTTGGCGGTGCAGGCCGATGAACCGGCTTCCGGCGACGATGAATCGAACGCGACTCTCTTTGCCGAGCAGCATGAGCTGCTAGAAGAGGCGCAGCGGATGGGGTACGAGGCGCAGCCGATGCAGCCTGAGCTTCAGACTGGTGGCGCGCCCCAGGCGCAGGAAGCACAGCCCCTTGAATCCGAGCAGCCTGTCTCCTCCCATGAGGAGGCCCTGCCGACGGCGGCTCCTGCCATAGCCCCTGAACCCGAGGCAGCCCCCTCGGCGGCTTCCAGCATGCAGAGCCTGCTGGGCAAGCGCAATCTGCTGCGCAGCAGGCTGCGGGGCGACGCCGGGGCGGCGACCAGCTCTGTGCCCCCCAGGGCGACGCCGAGCAAACCGGCTGCGCCCCTGGCCATTCCCGCCGTGCAACCTGTGGCGCCAGCACCCTCTGCGCCTGCCAGGCAGGCCGCTGCGGCGCCCGCCTATGCCGGGCCCATGACGGGCTATGAGGATCTGCCGCCCCTCGAGGCCTATGACGACAGCGGCAGCGATTACGAGGAATATCTGAATCAGGGTTTCGGCGACGGGCCGGTCAGCGCTCCCGCAGCGCAAGCGGCGGCGCCAGCGTCAAGGCCGAGTGCTCCGCAAAAGGCCAGTCCCGCCTCGGATGACCTGCCCCCCTGGGATCTGGACGGTGCACCCGCCAGGGCCGCCGTTGCCCCCGTCGCCGCGGCACCGGCAACGCCAGTTACGACGCCCCTTGCCGTGCCCGACGACGCTCAGCCCACGACGGCTCAGGTGATGGAGACCATCGACTGGGATGAACTGGAGAGCGACGCCCAGCCGGATGAGGGGGAGGAGGTCACCCGCCTGATCCCCTCTTCTCTGCTGGTCAATTGCGGCGATCCCTGGGCCGAGCTCATCGCCCGTACCGGGGTCGGTGGCCGGTTGCGTCAGCTCGCCATCAACTCTGTGATGACCCGGCAGGGGGACTTGGTGTCCCTGGTGCTCAAGCCAGAGCAGCGCCACCTGGTCAGCGATAGAGCTTTGGCCGATCTGGCCGAGATCATAGGCCCAGAATTGGGGCAGACGGTGGGTCAGCCGGTGCGTGTCGAGGTGACCCTGGGCACGGATCCGGCGCGGGAGACGCCGCTCGAGATCGAGCATCGCCTCTATCTGGGGGTGCGTGAGCAGGTGAGCCGGGATCTGGCGGACGATCCCAATGTGCAGTTCCTGCAGCAGCGATTCGGCGCCGTGCTCCATCCCGAGAGCATCGAGCCCCTGAGCCGCTGAGCGCGATGAGTTAAATCCCATGCCGGGACCCGAGTTCCGGTTGAAAAATCTTTTGGCTGCCCCCATATCCGGGGTAGAACAAGCCCACAGCCCGGCGCTGGATGCCGGATTTCAAGACGAGAGACGACCTATGTTTGGTAAAGGTGGAATGGGTAACCTGATGAAACAGGCCCAACAGATGCAAGAGCGCATGCAGAAGATGCAAGAGCAGCTGGCTCAGATGGAAGTCGTCGGCGAAGCCGGCGCTGGCATGGTCAAGGTCACCATGGCCGGCAGCCACAGTGTGCGCCGTATCGAGATAGATCCGAGTCTGATGGAAGATGACAAGGAGATGCTGGAAGATCTGGTCGCCGCCGCCGTCAACGACGCCGTGCGCCGGGTAGAAGAGCAGAACAAGAGCAAGATGGGCGAGCTGACCGGTGGCATGCAACTGCCCCCTGGCTTCAAGATGCCCTTCTAAGGGCTGAACGCCTTTCAAATCTAGATGCCATGATCCATGGCGATGACGCAGCTGACCGGGTTCCCACCCTGTCAGCTGCGTTTTGTTTTTTCCGTTCCCCGGTTTCCCGGGGCAGGCGTGTACTACTTGCTGCTCTGGACTGTGGTGTAGCTGTTGATCAGATTGCGATAGTCGGGGATGTGGTTGGCGAACAGGGTACCCAGGCCCTCCACGTCATTGCGCCAGTCGTGGTGCAGTTCACAGGCGGCCCCAAACCAGGTCATCAGCTGCGCCCCGGCGGATGACATCCGATCCCAGGCCGAGTGACGGGTGATCTCGTTGAAGGTCCCGGAGGCATCTGTGATGACAAACACCTCGTACCCCTCCTCGAGGGCGGACAGGGCCGGGAATGCCACGCACACCTCGGTGACTATGCCGGCGATGATCAGCTGCTTCTTGCCGGTGGCCTTGACCGCCTTGACGAACTCCTCATTATCCCAGGCGTTGATCTGCCCGGGGCGAGCAATGTAAGGGGCATCCGGGAAGGTCTCCTTGATCTCTGTCATCAGCGGGCCGTTGGGCCCGTTTTCGAAACTGGTGGTCAGTATGGTCGGCAGCTCGAAGTACTTGGCCAGCGCGGCCAGCGCCAGCACGTTGTTGCGAAACTTGTCCGGCTCTATGTCACGCACCAGCGAAGACAGCCCTGCCTGGTGATCCACCAGCAGTACGGCAGCGTTGTTCTTGTCGAGTTTGACGTAGGGTTTAGCCATGATGACTCTCCTTGGTTGTTGCGGGTATCAGCGCTGGGAATCCAGCACTTCGTTGTTTTTCGCCACGGCTTGTGCCTTGCCGTAGCTCTCGATCAGCAACTGGTAGGCGGGGAAGATCTTGGTGTAGATAGCCGCCCACTCCATCGCATCTGCCCGGTTCCAGCTGCCTTGCAGCTCGGAAGCCACTGCCGCAGTGTCCATGGGAACCACGCCCGCCTGAACCACGCGAGCCAGAGTGATCTCCTGGGCCATCTTGGAGTAGGTGCCCGAGGCATCGACAACCGCAAACACCTGATAGCCCGCGTTGACGGCGCTGATGGCAGGGAAGGCCATGCAGACGCTGGTGATGGTGCCTGCGATGATCAGTTGCTTCTTGCCGGTGGCGTTGACCGCCGCGACGAAATCGGGGTTGTCCCAGGCGTTGATCTCGCCCTTGCGCGCCACATACTGTGCGTGCGGCGCATTCTCGTGGATCTCCGGTATCAGCGGGCCATTCGGCCCTTGCGGGACAGATGCCGTGGTGATCACCGGAATATTGGCCAGCGTCGCCATGCTGGCGAGGGCGGCCGCGCGCAGGCGTAGTTCCGGCATCGGCATGTCGCCCACTGTCTGGAACAAGCCGCTCTGATGGTCGATCAGCAGCATAGCAACGTCATCTGGGTTGAGGACGGGTCTGGCGCCGCCGAAATTGGCTGGGTTGCTCATGATATTCTCCATTTGTTGGGGCTGAGGTTCAGCGTCCTATCTGGCCAAAACGGCCACTGTTGTAGTCATTGATAGCCTGCACTATCTCTTCCTGGGTGTTCATCACGAAGGGGCCGTGACCGACTATGGGTTCATCGAGGGGGGCGCCATTGAGCAGCAGCAGCGTCGTATCTTCCTCGACATCCATCACCAGCTGGCTGCCGCGGCGCTCCATGACTGCCAGCTCGGCGGTGCGGACAGGGTGGCGGTTGCCGAGGCGAATGGCGCCTTTGAGCACAAACAGCGCCGTGGTGTGCCCTTCCGGCAGTTCGAGCGTCACCCGGTGATGGGCCTTCAGACGCATGTCCCAGACGTTCATCGGGGTGAAGGTGCGGGCAGGGCCGCAGGTATCGCCGAGCTGCCCGGCGATGATGCGAGCCTCCCCTGCGCCCTCTGGCAGTGCCACCCGAGGGATCTCGTTGGCGGTGATGCCCTGGTAGCCAGGGGCCGTCATCTTCTCTTTGGCGGGCAAGTTCACCCACAGCTGCACCATCTCGAAGGCGCCGCCCGTCCTGGCGAATGCCGGGCTGTGGTACTCCTCGTGGATAAGGCCGGATGCGGCCGTCATCCACTGCACGTCACCCGGGCCTATGGTGCCGCCGCCCCCCGAGGAGTCTCTGTGGGAGACGCCGCCCTCATAGACGATAGTCACCGTTTCGAACCCGCGGTGAGGGTGCTGGCCGACGCCGAGTTTATGGGTGGTGGCCGGGAAATTGGCCGGGCCCGCATGGTCCATCAGCAGGAAGGGGGACATTTCTTCGGCGATATCGTTGTAGGAGAAGATGCTCCTGACAGGGAAGCCATCGCCGACCCAATGCCTCTCGTTGCTGCGCTTGATAAATGCCAGTTCTTTCATCTCAATGCCTCCGTTGAATCAATGGAGACAGTGTAGAAAGTAGTCATTTACCGGACTAGATGGTTAAATAAGAAAACACTTTCTAATGAGTTGGAAGATGGACTTCAATCAGGTCGTCGTATTCGTCAAGGTCGTGCAAGCGGGCAGTTTCAGCGCCGCGGCACGTCTGCTGGGCTTGCCGACCTCCACCGTCAGCCATCGGGTGGCCATGCTGGAGAAGCGTCTGGGCGTCACCCTATTGCAGCGGACCACCCGCAGGTTACACCTGACCGATGCCGGACAGATCTATTACGACCACGCCTCGGCCGGCCTGGTGCATGTGCTTGACGCCGAGGCGGCGGTGACCGAGGCGCGGGAAGAGCCCTGCGGGCTGCTGCGCATCACGGCTCCCGTGGATATCGGCAACCAGATCCTGTCGTCCATCCTGGGCCAGATGCGCAGCCAGTGGCCCAAGGTCGATGTGGAGCTGGTGCTGATGAACCGCTACGTGGATCTGGTCGCCGAGGGGGTCGATGTCGCGATTCGTACCGGCCCTCTCAAGGATTCGACGCTGATCGCCAAGCAGGTGGGCATAGCGCGCTGGGCCCTGTTTGCGAGCCCGGATTACCTTGCCAGCGCCGGGGTGCCAGAAGCACCTCAGGCGCTGCGGCAGCATGCCTGCCTGCAGTTCACGCCCCTGGGCAAGGAGGCCTGGGTACTCCACGACGGGGCCGCCAACAGCGTGACAGTCTCTGTGGCCCGGCAGACACTGATCAACGATGTCGGTCTGATCATGACCATGGTGCAGGCGGGCGGTGGGGTGGCACTGTTGCCCTCCTACCTGTGTCGCCAGGCCTGCGAAGAGGGGAGACTGGTGCCTGTCCTGCCCGAATGGCATGGCAAGGCGGATCCCATCCATGTCGTCTATCCCAGGCAGCGCTTCATGGCCCCCAGGTTGCGCGCCTTCGTGGATCTTGCCACGCTGACCCTGCGTCAATGGCTCGAATGACGGGTCGCCGAGGCGGTAACGGCGGCCAGCCCCATAAATAAACAAAGCGCCTGATGGCGCTTTGTTTATTTGATATCACGTCAACCTAGCTGAGCCAGCCTATCGCCATGGCCAACCGGCCGCACAGGGCCGCCAGCAGGATGCCAAGCAGGGTGCGCAGCAGCCAGATCACCACCAGTTGCCCCAGGCTCACCGGGATCTTGGTGGCCAGGATGCAGGGGATGGAGGCGGAGAAGAAGAGCACAGAACTCACCGAGACCACGGCGGTCACATAGCGCACCAGCAGATCCGCATCCTTGAGCAGAATGGCGGGCAGGAACATCTCCGCCAAGCCAGCCGAGAGCGCTCTTGCGGTCTCCAGCGGCTCTCCCAAGTCCAGCAGCCAGGTGAGGGGCCACAGCAGCCAGCCCAGCAGATCAAACAGCGGCGTGTGCTGGGCCAGCAGCAGCCCCAGCAGGCCGACGGACAAGATGGTGGGCACCACGGCGGCGGCCATGTAGAGGCCATCCTTGAGGTTGTCCTGCAACTGCCGCAGCACGGGATCCGCCTGGCTGGACTGGGTGAGCCCGGAGGCCAGCGCCGCTTGCCAGCGGCTCATGCCCTCCGGCAGCGGCTCGTCGGTCTCGCCCTGGTGCGCCATGGTGCTGATGGGGGGAACCCGCGCCAGGATGGCGGTGATGACGAAGGTGATGACCAGGGTGGACCAGAAGTAGAAGTTCCAGTGCCCCATCAGGTTGAGGGTCTTGGCCACTATGATCATGAAGGCGGCGGAGACGGTGGAGAAGCCGGTGGCGATGATGACCGCCTCCCGTACCGTGTACTTGCCCGCGAGGAAGACCCGGTTGGTGATGAGCAGGCCCACCGAGTAGCTGCCGACGAAGGAGGCGACCGCATCGATGGCGGAGTGGCCCGGGGTGCGCCAGAGTGGGCGCATCACCGGTTGCATCAGCACGCCGATGAGCTCCAGCAGGCCGAAGCCGAGCAGGAAGGTGAGGGCCATGGCGCCTATGGGCACTATGAGGCCCACCGACATGGCCAGCTTGTCAAAGAGGAAGGGCAGGCGATCCGGCGTCATCAGCCAGGCGGGGCCCCAATCGGCCACATACATGATGGCCAGCCCCAGCCCGAGCAGCTTGAACAGGCTCAGCAGTCTGTCGATGGGGCGGGCGCGCCAGCGACCATCCAGCAGCGGGCTGATGGCACCATAGGCGATCAGCAGCAGGATCAGCCCCAGGGCGAGCGGGCGCTGCGCCATCAGGAAGCCCGCTAGGTGATCCACCAGTATGGTGCTGCGGCCCGCGAGCTCGAAGGGCACGAAAAAGATGGCGATGCCGAGCACACTGGTCAGCAGCAGTTTGATGCCAGCCCCTGAGCGGGCAGGGGCGGTAAGTGCGTGTTCAGGTTCCATTTCCTCTCCTTGTGATCCACATGGTTCAACTCCCTTGATGACCTAATTTGTATATACAATATCGATGCAAGTCCAAAATGGAAACAACAAATACACCAAAAAGCAACATTTGATGAAAATGGAATCCGTATGACGCTTTTCTATGGAGGAGTGCGATCGCGGCACTGTGGGCAGCTGTCTGGTCGTGACAGAGCGGCCGCGCAAGGGACGTCATGGGAAAAGAGGCAAAGGGGGAGGATAGACAGGAGCCGGGCAAATAACGCTTTTCCATAACGACCAAAAAAGCGGAAAACCTGAGCCCGGATTTAAACATTTTCACTGCCCTCATCGAGGGAGGCTTTCTTATAACTATTTATGAAATGCTCATAAAGCCTTTGTTCATTTGACTACTTTTCGAGTATCTCATTGCGGAGTAAGATGCCACTTCAATAAAAATAAGAATTAGGAGTTCGGGTGTGAAGGCATTAGAGAAAGAAAGGATATCGCCCTATATCAGCCAGTTATACGAGTGCGGTATTAATGATTCTGACATTAAGTTGGTGGTGGACCAATTTCGCGCCGACCTGTCCGGCAGTTCATCCCTGTTTTTATTGCGGGATGATGACAAGAGCGACGGAATAAAGCTCTTTTCCAGCGGCTTGACCGAGGCCCAGCAGCAATTTTATGTGCAACACCATCGCCAGGATGTGTGGTTCAATCATTATCTGGACAAGGGCTGCCAGGGGATCGTCAGCGCCAATACCATCTCCAGCTCGGTGGGGCTGCTGGCCAGCTTCGGTGCCCAGTTTGCGGCGGGCGGCGTCTGTCGGGTGAAGGGGCGAGGTCTCAGCACCCTGTGCAGTTACCGCGGCGCCGCTCAGGATGACTTCAGCAGCCGGGATCTCAGCTCCTTGACAGAGATCTATTCTGGTCTGGCCGCCTGGAGCCAGCATTATTGGAACCTGCTGGCCCTGGAAACCCAGAACTATCAGCTGCAGCAACTGGTGAAAAACCATAATAAGCCCAGCGCCATCATAGATGACAAGGGGCATATTCATTATTCCAATGTGGCGTTCAACCGCATCGCCGATGAAAACGTCGAGCTGCGGGCGGTCAATGGTATTTTCTCTTTGCAAAATAAGGAGCAGCAACGTCAGCTCAAGGAGACCTTGAATGGCTTTGCCTATTTGCTGCCAGGCGCCAGCGCCTATATGTCCATTCCCCGTCAGTCCAATCTCAGGCCCCTGCTGATCCAGTGCACCCTGATGAGCGGCCTCAGCCGCTTCGAGCGCTATGTGGAAGTGGTATTGCGCGATCCCGAGCACTCCTTCAACCCGGACATAGAGGCGCTGGCCAGCCTCTATCCCCTCACCATTGGCGAGAAGGAGCTGCTGGTGCTGATGAGCAAGGGCTACAGCAGCAACGACATCGCCGAACTGCGCGGTGTCAAAGTGGAAACAGTGCGCTCCACCCTCAAGGGGGTGTTCAAGAAGACCGACTGCCACAGCCAGAACGAGCTGCTGCTGCTGCTGCAATCCATCTCCTGATAGGCACCAGCTATGCTTGGAGTGAGCCGGGCATAGTGCCTGGCTCGCGCCTCCCGTCGGGAGGCCTGTCGGGGGAAGCGTCATGGAATCACTCAAGGCAAGGGATTATATGCAGACCAAGCCCATCACGTTCAGCGCGGACATGATGGTGCAAAATGCGGTCACCAAGTTTCTCAACAGTCATCAGCTCGGCGGCCCCGTGGTGGACAGCCTGGGGCACCTGATTGGCTGGGTGTCCGAGCAGGATTGCATTGCCGTCATGTTGAAAGAGGCCTATCACTGCGAGCAGGTGGCCCAGGTCAAGGATGTGATGCGCAAGGAGGTGCTGGCCGTGGGGCCAGACACCAGCATCCTGGATCTGGCGGAGATGATGATGGGCCAAAAGCCGAAGATCTATCCCGTGGTGGAGGAGGGTCGTCTGCTCGGGGTGATCAGCCGCCACAACGTGATGCAGGCCATTCACGCCCAGCTGGGGACCTGCTTCGTGCATCAGGCCAGGGTTTGATCCGGTTTTGCCGGATCATCGGGAGCAGGCCGGGGGCCTGCTCTTTTTATTGCCCGCAGCGCCATAGAACCTTGCCGGTGCCGCTTTAAGGCTTGCACCGCCCCCGCTCGCTCTTTAGGATCGCTCCCAGCTTATCGATATGGCCCCTCTGGGCACTTATTTAAGGAATTCCTACCTTGTCTCTCTCTATCGAGGCGCTGCGCCGCCGTCTCTCTGCCTGCATGAATCTCGATGCCCGTCGCCTTTCCAGCCGTCTGCACGGGGTCAAGAAGCTGCCGGAAGGCAAACAGACCGCCATGCTGGAGACCCTAGCAGCCGATCTGGCGGTGGCCGAATCGCGCTATCAATCCCGTCTGGCGGGCGTGCCCAGGGTCACTTACCCGGACAACCTGCCGGTCAGCCAGAAGCAGGCGGAGATAGCAAAGGCGATCAGTGAACACCAGGTGGTGATCATCGCCGGCGAAACCGGCTCGGGCAAGACCACCCAGATCCCCAAGATTTGTCTCTCGCTCGGGCGCGGGGTCAAGGGCTATATAGGCCACACCCAGCCGCGGCGCCTCGCGGCCCGCACGGTAGCGGCCCGTATCGCGGAAGAGATGGAGTCAGAGCTCGGCCAGTACGTGGGCTACAAGGTGCGCTTTACCGATCAGGTGAGCGAGCAGACCCATATCAAGCTGATGACAGACGGTATCCTGCTGGCGGAGATCCAGCACGACCGCATGCTCACCCAGTACGACACCATCATCATCGATGAGGCCCACGAGCGCAGCCTCAACATCGACTTCATCCTGGGCTATCTCAAGCAGCTGCTGCCAAGGCGCCCGGATCTCAAGGTGATCATCACCTCGGCCACCATAGATCCCCAGCGCTTCTCCCGCCATTTTAACCAGGCGCCCATCATAGAAGTCTCAGGCCGTACCTATCCGGTGGAGGTGCGCTACCGCCCCCTGTTTGTTGATAAAAAAAGCAGCGACAAGAGCGAGGGGCTGGAGGAGCGCGACGAGCTGCAGGGCATCTTCGATGCAGTCGAAGAGCTGGCCCGAGAGGGGCTGGGGGACATCCTCATCTTCATGAACGGCGAGCGGGAAATTCGCGACACCGCCGACGCCCTGCGCAAGCTCAACCTGCGTGACACCGAGGTGCTGCCGCTCTACGCCCGCCTCTCCAATGCCGAGCAGAACAAGGTGTTCCAGCAACATGCCGGGCGGCGCATAGTGCTCGCCACCAACGTGGCGGAAACCTCGCTGACGGTGCCGGGCATCCGCTATGTGATCGATCCGGGCACAGCCCGCATCAGCCGTTACTCCTGGCGCACCAAGGTGCAGCGTCTGCCCATAGAGCCTGTCTCCCAGGCCAGTGCCAACCAGCGTAAAGGTCGCTGCGGCCGGGTGGCGGACGGTATCTGTATCCGCCTCTACTCGGAAGAAGATTTCAATGGCCGTCCGGCCTTTACCGATCCCGAGATCCTGCGCACCAACCTGGCCTCCGTCATCTTGCAGATGCTGGCGCTCGGCCTTGGCAACATGGAGGCCTTCCCCTTCGTCGAGCCGCCGGAGTCGCGCCATATCAAGGATGGCCTGACCCTGCTCAAAGAATTGGAGGCGGTCAAAGAGCTGCCCGGCACCCGGGAGCAGGAACCCAAGTTGCAGCTGACCGAAACCGGTCGCCAGCTCTCGCGCATTCCCCTCGATCCGCGGCTCGCCAGGATGGTGATCACGGCGGCGCAAACCGGCTGTCTGAGCGAGGTGATGGTGATCACCGCCGGCCTCAGCATCCAGGATCCCCGTGAGCGGCCCATGGAGAAGAAGCAGGCCGCCGACGAGCAGCACAGACGTTTCGAGGACAAGGATTCCGATTTCTTCACCTTCGTCAATCTGTGGAATTACCTCAAAGAGCAGCAGGATCTCCTCGGCAGCAACCCCTTCCGCCGCATGTGCCAGAAGGAGTTTCTCTCCTACCTGCGGGTGCGTGAGTGGCAGGATATCCACTTCCAGCTGCGCCAGACGGTGAAAGAGCTGGGCTTCAAAGCCAACCATGAGCCTGCCGATTTCAAGACGGTGCACTGCGCCCTGCTGACGGGACTGCTCAGCCACATCGGCAACAAGGATCTGGAAAAGCCGGAGTTTCTCGGCGCCCGCAACGGCCGCTTCCACCTCTTCCCGGCCTCGGGCCTGTTCAAGAAGCCGCCCAAGTGGGTGATGGCCGCAGAATTGGTGGAGACTTCCCGCCTCTACGCCCGCATCAACGCCAAGATCGAGCCGGAATGGGTAGAGCCCCTGGCGGCGCACCTCATCAAGCTGCACCACAGCGACCCCCACTGGTCGAAGAAAAACGGCGCCGTCATGGCCAAGGAGAAGGTAACCCTCTACGGCCTGACCCTGGTCAATGAGCGCACCATCAACTTCAGCCGCATCGATCCGGCCCAGTGCCGCGAGCTCTTCATTCGCCGCGCCCTGGTGGAAGGGGACTTCGAGACCCGCCACCGCTTCTTTGGCGAGAACCGCAAGCTCCTGGCCGAGGTGGAGGCGCTGGAACACAAGTCGCGCCGTCGCGACATCCTGGTGGATGACGAGGATCTGTTCCGCTTCTACGACGCCCGCCTGCCGGAGGAGGTGATCTCCGCCCGTCACTTCGACAAGTGGTGGAAAGAGGCGCAGAAGCAGGATCCCGAGCTGCTCAACTTCGAGAAAGAGATGCTGATGAAGGGGGATGCGGCCCACATCAGCGATCTCGACTACCCCAACTTCTGGCAGCAGGGGCGCCTCAAGCTCAAGCTGACCTACCAGTTCGAGCCGGGGGAGGCCGCCGATGGCGTCACCCTGCATATTCCGTTGCCGCTGCTCAACCAGGTGGAGGTGAAGGGGTTCGAATGGTTGATCCCCGGGCTGCGCCATGAGCTGCTGGTGGCCCTCATCAAGTCGATGCCAAAGCCCATGCGCAAGAACTTCGTGCCGGCCCCGAACTACGCCGATGCGCTGCTCGCCACCCTCAATCCCGAGCAGGGGCCGCTGCTGGACGAGATGGAGCGTCAGCTGCGCCGCATGACGGGGGTCACAGTGCCCCGGGAAGCCTGGGACTGGGCATCGGTGCCCGATCACCTGAAACTCACCTTCCGGGTGGTGGATGACAAGCACAAGCCCATCGCGGAAGGCAAGGATCTGGAGGCGCTGAAGGAATCCCTGCGCGGCAAGGTGCAGGAGACCCTCTCCCAGGTGGCGGACGACGACATAGAGCAGTCGGGCCTCACCCTGTGGAGCTTTGGCGAGCTGCCTCAGGAGTACAGCCAGAAGCGGAGCGGCTTCGAGGTGAAGGCCTATCCGACCCTGGTGGATCAGAAGGACTCGGTCGCCATCCAGCTGGTGGAGAGCCCGGTGGCCCAGCAGCAGCTGATGTGGGCGGGCCAGCGTCGACTGGTGCTGCTCAACGTGCCATCTCCCATCAAGTATCTGCAGGAGAAGCTGCCGAACAAGGCCAAGCTGGGGCTCTACTTCAACCCCTTCGGCAAGGTGGCCGAGCTGATTGACGACTGCATCGCCTGCGGCTGTGACAAGCTCATGGAGCAGCACGGCGGCCTGGCCTGGGACGAGGCCGGGTTCGAGTCGCTCAAGGAGTTTGTCCGCGCCGAGCTCAACGATGCCGTGGTGGAGGTGGCCAAACAGGTAGAAGCCGTGCTGACCCTCTCCCATGAGATCAAGAAGCGGCTCAAGGGCAAGATGCAGCTCGACACCGCCTTTGCCATGTCGGACATCCAGTTGCAGCTGGGCAACCTCATTCACAAGGGGTTTGTCACCGAAACCGGCTGGCAGCGGCTGCCTGATTTGCTGCGCTACCTGCGCGCCATCGAGCGGCGTCTCGAGAAGCTGGCCATCGATCCCAACCGGGACAGGGTCCATATGCTCAAGGTGCAGAGCGTGGAGAGCGATTACAAGGCGCTGCTTGCCAAGATCCCCAAATCCCAGCCGATCCCACCCGAGGTGGCCAATATCCGCTGGATGATTGAAGAGCTGCGGGTCTCCTTCTTCGCCCAGCAGCTGGGGACGCCGTACCCCATCTCGGATAAACGGGTGCAGAGCGCCATAGCCCAGTGCTAAGCTGCTATCTATCTGTTTTCTGAGCCATAGCGTGGCGAAGAGTGCGACGAAGAGTGTGGCGATAAGAGCCAGGGAAGCGCAGGAAGGGAGGCCATCACATGCTGGGGATCTGGTTGGGGGTTGCGCTGGTCAACATCAGCGGCTATCAGCCCATTGCGGAGCAAACCTGGGTGCAGCTCAACCCGGAGTACTATCCGGTGCACAGGGCCGTGCCTCCCATCTTCGTGGCCTGGCGGGGCAACCAGTTCCCGCCGCTCGAACAGAAGAAGAAGAACGGCCACTGGCAGATCCTGTTTCCCGCCCGTCTGGTGCCCCCCTTCGATCTGTTCGAAGGGGAGGCCCAGCTCTCCAAGGCCTATCTGGCAAGGCTCAAGCGCATCGATGAGATGGCCTATGGCATGGCCCCGCATTCGGTCGTGCAGCCCGTCGCCAGCGGCTCTCTCGCCCCTCAGGATCAGGGAGGGGCGGCCTTTATTGCCGAGTTCTCCTTGCCGGGATCGAGTGCGGGGAGGGGGCGTATGCCGCAGCGCGAGCCGCTGCTGGCCAATTTGATGGGGCGGGCGGCGTTCATCCCTCAGGGAACTCCCGTTCAGGTCGGGGCCGTGCAGATCGCCACCCTGGGCCAGGGAGCCGAGGGGACCACTCTCACCCTGTCTGCGGCTGCGGCGGGAGGGGCATCACGAGTCTGTCATCAGGTGGCGGCGGGGGAGACGCTCTGGCGCATCGCCAGCCAGCTCCAGGCACAGGTGGGCAGCGGGTCTGATACCTACAGCTATCTGTTGGCGCTGGTGCAGGAGAATCGCCCCGGAATGGGCAAGGGGATAAGGGTACAGACAGGCCAGCGCCTTTACTGTCCCAAGGCCGAGACCCTGGCCCAGTTCGACGCCATGAGCCCGGCCCAGCGCCAGCAGCAGTTTGCCCGTCTGGAGCAGGGGCGCTGAGCCGCGTTCGGATAAGATCTGATGCCGCTGTGGGGAGGGGCAGATGGCGAGTCGCGCGTCCCTTGTATCCACCCCGGGCCCATGCTAGTATTCGCGCTCGTTTTGCGAGGTGCTGACCGGTCGCAGTCAACACCATATATTCATCTTAAAAGAGATAACCACTATGTCTTTCGTATTCCAAGCTGAAGTCCGTTCTGACCTGGGGAAAGGTGCGAGCCGCCGCCTGCGTCATGCTGACCAAGTTCCTGCCATCGTTTACGGTGCAGGCAAAGAAGCCGTGTCCGTTACCCTGGACCACAAGAAGCTGATCCTGGCCCAAGAGAAGCCGGAGTTCTACTCCTCCGAGCTGACCCTGGTCATCAACGGCGAAGAAGTAAAAGTAAACGTCAAGGCGATCCAACGTCACCCGGTACGTTACAAGCTGGTTCACCTGGACTTCGTACGCATCTAATTGCGTCAGTCCGGTTGAATGAAAAGCCACTCCTCGGAGTGGCTTTTTGCATTCTGACGTTCTTGCCGCAGCCATGAAAGAGGGCGACCCTGGGGTCGCCCTCTCGTCTTTTTCCTCTCTACCAGACCGGCTGGCTGAGGTAGGGATTGCTCGCCTTCTCGCGACCAAAGGTGGAGCTGGGGCCGTGGCCGGGCACGAAGACGATGTCATCCCCAAGGGGCAGCAGGGTCTCGGTGATCGACTTGATAAGCGTCCCGTGATCCCCACGGGGAAAATCGGTACGGCCTATACTGCCGGCAAAGAGCACGTCTCCCACCCAGGCGAGTCGCTCGGCCTGGCAGAGCAGCACTATGTGCCCCGGGGTATGGCCCGGGCAAAAATAGACCTCCAGCTCGCAGTGGCCCAGCTGCACCTTGTCGCCTTGCTCAAGCCACTGGTCGGGACAAAATGCCGGGGTATGGGCGAAGCCGAACATCTGGCTCTGCTGGGGCAGTATGTCGAGCCAGAAGGCATCTTCCTTGTGGGGCCCGGTGATGGATACGCCGGTCTGCTCGCGCAGCTGGTTGGCGGCCCCCACGTGATCCAGATGACCGTGGGTCAGCAGTATATGGGTCAGGGTCAGCCCCCGTTTGGCGATGGCCGCCAGCAGTTTGTCCGCCTCGCCACCCGGGTCGATCAGCGCCGCCTGATGGGTCTCGTCACACCAGATGAGGGAACAATTCTGGGCGAAAGGGGTGACCGGGATCACCTCGAACTTCAACATGTGGGACTCTCCTGAGGGGTCTGACGGGCGTGCTGCTCGGCGAAGTAGGCGAGGCAGGCCTGCTTGTCACCGCGAAACTGGATCCGCTCGCGTTTGTTGTTCAGCTGATAGAGGTACATGGGGTCATAGTAGCGGGTCAGCAGCAGGCGGATCCAGGCGAGGTGCAGCGCCGTATCCCCCGTGCTGGCCTGCTCCTTGAGGGCGGCCTGCATCAAGCCATCCAGCTCCCGGTGATCCTTGTCCCCGAGGCGGCGCTTGAGCCGGGCCAGGGCATCGGTCAGGTAGCCGGCAAACAGCGGCCAGCCGTCCTCAGCGCCATACATCTCCAGGTAGCGTTGCCAGAGATCCTGCACGTAATCCACCCGGATCTGCTCGGCTCGCTCCTCCTGGGGCACCTCAACCACCACCAGGGGGGCCTGGCACATGGCCTCATAGAGGTTAAGAGGCAGGGCGCAGCGACCGATGAGGCGGCTTTCGTCTTCCACCACGAAGGCATGTTCGCCCTTGTGGCGGCGCTTGAGCAGCTCTATGGCCAGCCGGTTTTCGAAGTTGATGTTGCTGGGCTGGCCTCCCGGCAACTGGCCAAAGGAGGATCCCCTGTGATGGGCGTGCCCTTCCAGATCCACCGACTGGGCAATGTTGGCCAGCATGTGGGTCTTGCCGGAGCCTGTCATGCCGGTCAGCACGTGCCAGTGGCACTGGGCGCTGGCGCTCTCCTGGGTATCGATGAGAAAGCGGCGCAGCTCCTTGTAGCCGCCGGCCACCCTGGGGCGGATGACCCCCGCCTCGGACAGCCACTGCTGCACCGTCTGCGAGCGCAGGCCGCCGCGAAAACAGTAGAGCAGGGCATCTGGCTGCTGGCGCAACTGCGCCAGCCATCCTTCGATACGGGCGGCGCGCACGGCGCCCCCCACCAGCTTGTGGCCGAGTTCAATGGCCGCCGCCTGACCCTGCCGCTTGTAACAGGTGCCCACCTGGGCGCGTTCGTCATCCGTCATCAGCGGCAGACTGACGGCGTTGGGAAAGGCCCCTTCCTGGAATTCGACGGGGGCGCGCAGATCGATGAGGGGAATATCCTCCAGGAAGATGGCGGCGAGATCCCTGGCCAGTGGCAGCTCACTCATCGCGCATTCCCCCGGCAGGCCGGTGCCGTCTTGGCAACAAACCGCAGTGCACTCATTGGATGACCTCGATAAAGCGCGCGCCATCCAGTGCCTGCAAGCGGCCAATGGGGGAGAGGCTCAACCCGGCCTGCTCGGCAATGGCGAGGAATTCGGCCTCGGTTTCCTGGCCGACGGCCACCAGCAGGCCGCCACTGGTCTGGGGATCGCACAGTATGTTGCGGGTGCGATCACTCATGGCATCGAGCTTGTGGCCGTAGGAGTCGTGGTTGCGCAGGGTACCGCCCGGCACGCAGCCCTCGGACAGGTAGTGATCCACCTCGTCCAGCAGGGGCAGCGCCTTGAAGTCGAGGCGAGCGCATACCCCTGAACCTTCGCACATCTCCAGCAGGTGGCCCGCCAGCCCGAAGCCGGTGACGTCCGTCATGGCGTGCACGCCGGGCAGGGCCGCAAACTGCTGGCCAATCTTGTTGAGAGTGCACATGGCGTCGGGGGCCAGTTGCTCGTGCTCGGGTTTGAGCTTGCCCTTCTTCTGGGCCGTGGTGAGGATGCCGATGCCAAGGGGCTTGGTGAGATAGAGCACATCACCCACCTTGGCGGTGTCGTTCTGCTTGATGGCATCGAGCGGTACTATGCCGGTCACCGCCAGGCCGAAGATGGGCTCGGGGGCATCGATACTGTGGCCACCGGCGAGCGAGATGCCCGCTTCATGGCACACCTGACGACCGCCGTCGATCACCTGCTGGGCAATCTCAGGCTCGAGCGTGTTGATGGGCCAGCCGAGGATGGCGATGGCGACTATGGGTTTGCCGCCCATGGCGTAGATGTCGCTGATGGCGTTGGTGGCGGCGATGCGACCGAAGGTGAAGGGATCGTCGACGATGGGCATGAAGAAGTCGGTGGTGGAGACTATGCCCTGACCGTTGCCGATGTCCACCACGGCGGCGTCATCCTTGCTGCTGTTACCCACCACCAGGGTCGGATCGTCAAAGCCCGGGATCTGGCTCTTCAAAATGGTGTCGAGCACCTTGGGGGAGATTTTGCACCCACAGCCAGCGCCGTGGCTGTACTGGGTCAGACGAATGGAAGACATGCTTACCCCTCTTGGTTCAAACTCATGTCGGCGCGCGTGGCGCGATAACGGTGTGACCTGTGTGAAGGGTCCACCAGAGACGGGTGATCCGGATGGGCGGCGGGCCGGCAGGGCGTGCCGGGTGGCATTGAGAGTCTGGCCCCCAGAGTCGCGCCAACGGAGTCACGGGACGGCGCATTATGCCACAAAGAGCGTGAGGATTCCGAACCCCATTGACTGCAAGAGGGCCAGGAGACTCCATCATTGGCGGGGCTGTGGGTGGCCCCGGCGGCGAAGGAGGCCAGATGGGAATAGACTGGCAGGGTGCCACCCACACAAGGAGTGATCCCGATGAAACTCTATGCCCACCCTTTTTCGTCCTACAGCCAGAAGGTGCTGATCGCCCTCTACGAGAATGACGTTCCCTTCGATTACCTCAACCTGGAGGCGGCGACGGTGAAGGCCGAACTCGCCAGCCTCTGGCCCCTCAAACGCTTTCCCGTGCTGGTGGATCAGGGGCGCACCCTGATAGAGAGCAGCACCATCATCGAATATCTCCAATGGGCGCATCCCGGCCCCCATTGTCTGGTGCCTGAGGGGGAGGCGGGGATCGAGGTTCACATGCTCGATCGCCTGTTCGACAACTATGTGATGACGCCCATGCAGAAGGTGGTGCTGGACAGGATGCGCCCGGCGGGGGATCACGATGGCTACGGCGTCGCCCAGGCCCGGGAGCTGCTGGACAAGATCTACCCCTGGCTGGACCAGCGCCTCGCCGGACGCACCTGGGCGGCAGGGGAGGCGTTCACCCTGGCCGATTGCGCCGCCGCCCCCTCGCTCTTCTATGCCGACTGGGCCCATGAGATCCCGCACTCACTCACCAGGCTGTGTGCCTACCGCGCCCGTCTGCTGGGTCACCCCTCCATAGTCCGGGTGGTGGATGAGGCACGGCCCTATCGCCACTACTTCCCCCTGGGGGCGCCGGCCCGTGACTGAGATGAGCCTTGCTCATGGGCGACGTACGGCCAGCGTGGTCACAGGAGTACGCCCATTGATTGATGCAACGATAAGTTAACGGAAACAAAGGGTTGTCATTCGATTCCAGTCCACTATATTGGTTGAGCAGTTATCATTTCGTTGCCAATTCGTATTGGTACGATCAACAAACAGGTTAATCAATTGAGGATTCATGCATGAGACTGACCCAGATTGCCAAGAGTGTTGCATTGGCGGGTATGCCACGTCACCGTGGCCATGCCAGGCTTTGCTCAAGAGAGCCCCAAAGAGGCGACGACAGCGACCAAAGCGGCCAATGATGCCCTCTACAAGCAGCTCCCCTTCGCCAACAAGACAGATTTCACCAATGCCCACAAAGGCTTTATCGCCGCGCTGCCAGATACAGTGATTAAGGGCGAGCAAGGCAATGTGATCTGGGATCCGACCAAATACGCTTTCATCAAGGAGGGGGACAAGGCACCCGATAGCGTCAACCCCAGCCTCTGGCGCCAGTCGCAGTTGATTAACATCAGTGGTCTGTTTGAGGTCACGGATGGCATTTACCAGATCCGCAACCTTGATCTGTCCAACATGACCATCATCGAAGGCAAGGATGGCATCACCATAGTGGATCCCTTGATTTCGGCGGAGACAGCCAAAATTGGTCTGGATCTCTACTACAAGCATCGCGGCAACAAACCGGTCAAGGCCGTGATCTATACCCACAGCCACGTCGACCACTATGGCGGCGTCAAAGGGATAGTCAGTGAAGAGGACGTCAAGTCCGGCAAGGTCAAGGTCTATGCCCCCGAGGGCTTCATGGAGGCGGCCGTAGCCGAAAACATCATGGCAGGCAACGCCATGAGTCGCCGCGCCAGCTACATGTATGGCAACCTGCTGCCGCCTGATGCCAAGGGGCAGGTGGGTGCCGGGCTTGGTACCACCACGTCCGCCGGTACCGTGACCCTGATTGCGCCAACGAATTACATCACCAAGACGGGTCAGAAAGAGAGTATCGATGGCCTGACCTATGAATTCATGATGGCACCGGGCTCCGAAGCGCCAGCCGAGATGCTCTGGTACATCGAAGAGAAGAAGGCCATCTCTGCGGCCGAAGATGCCACCCATACCCTGCATAACACCTACTCCCTGCGTGGCGCCAAGATCCGCGAGCCGCTGCCCTGGTCCAAGTATCTTAATCAGGCTCTGACCATGTGGGGCGACAAGGCTGAGGTGATCTTCGCCCAGCACCACTGGCCTACCTGGGGGAACGAGGAGGTCACGACACTGCTCAAGTCCCAGCGCGACCTCTATCGCTATATCAACGATGAAACCCTGCGAATGATCAACCACGGCTATACCCGTGACGAAATCGCCGCCAAGTTCAAGCTGCCGGACAACCTGGCCAACACCTGGTCAAGCCGGGGCTACTATGGCTCCATCAGCCACAACGTCAAGGCGACCTATGTGCTCTATCTGGGCTGGTTTGACGGTAACCCGGCCACCCTGGATGAGCTGCCGCCGGTGGAGGCCGCCAAGAAGTATGTCGATTACATGGGTGGAGCCGACAATATCCTGAAAAAAGCGAAAGAGGATTTTGCTCAAGGCAATTATCGCTGGGTGGCTCAGGTCGTGAGCAAAGTGGTGTTTGCCGATCCGGATAACCAGGCGGCTCGCGCCCTGGAAGCCGATGCCCTCGAACAAATGGGTTATCAGGCCGAATCCGGCCCGTGGCGCAACTTCTACCTGACTGGAGCCAAGGAGCTACGCGGGGGTGTCACAAAGCTGGCTACCCCGAATACCGCCAGCCCGGATACGGTGCGTGCCATGTCACTGGATATGTTCTTTGACTACCTGGCAGTGCGTCTGAACAGTGAAAAGGCGGGCAATGCCCATGCAATGCTGAACTTCGACTTCGGTGATCAAGGAGGGAAGTACAAGATCGAGCTGGAAAATGGTGTGCTCAACAACACCGCCAATGCCCAGGACGAGAAGGCCGATGCGACCATCACGCTCTCGCGCGATGTGCTCAATAACCTGCTGCTCAAGCAGACCACCTTCGAACAGGCGGTGGCTGCAGGGGACATCAAGATCAACGGCAATGCCGATAAACTCAAGGAAGTGCTCAGCTATCTGGACAACTTCGAGTTCTGGTTCAACATCGTTACCCCATGATCAAGCCATTGGCTCGACTCCTGCTCTGCGCCCTGGTCCTGGGGGCTTCCCCCACGACCAGGGCTTGCGGCTATGACATGGCCTGGGATAATCCCTTCCAGCTCAGTTGGCCAGGCTCGTTGGACATCGCAATGGCGACCTCGGCAGCCATCTCGACGGACAAGCTGAACCCCATCCCCGCCATCATGGGCAAGGAGGGGTTTTCCCGCAGCTACCAGTGGCTCAATCAACTGAGAGCGAGTCTGAAAACGACTGGTATTCCGGGCAATGTGTCCATTCTGCTGGTGGATTCAGGGCTCTGGTCCAGGTTGAGGGGCAAACAGACACTGTTGTTGCAGAGTCACACTCAGGGGCCCGTCGAGGGTGACAGGGTGGTGCTGCTGAGCGAGGCTGCCATTGATGCCTTGCTGGCGGGACGTCTCTCGGCGAGCGACGCCGTGGCGTTGGGAGTGATGCGGATCGATGAGGATGCTGGTGGTGTCTTGTTGCAACGGCTGGATCAGGCCCTTGCAAGGGAGATCGCCCGTCGTTGATACAACCGATAACGAAAAGGCCGCCTGTTGGGCGGCCTTTTTATTGGCGACATTCATGCAATGCAGATTGGTGTCGTCGCCAGGATCAGCGGGCGCGCACCACCAGCCCCTTGAGGTAGAAGCCTTCCGGATAGGCGGTACCTATGGGGTGATCGGAAGCCTGGGAGAGCAGCTCCAGGATCTGGGCATCGCGACCGGCATCGAGGGCCGCATCGGCCACTATCTTCTGGAACAGGCTCTGCTCCATCAGGCCGGAGCAGGAGTAGGTCAAGAGCACGCCACCCGGCGCCAACAGCTGGAACGCCAGCATGTTGATGTCCTTGTAGCCGCGGCAGGCACCCAGCAGCTGGGCCTTGCTCTCGGCAAACTTGGGCGGATCCAGCACGATGACATCGAACTTCTCGCCCTTCTCGCGGTATTCCCGCAGCAGCTTGAACACGTCGTGGCGCACGAACTGGGTGGTACTGGTATCCAGACCGTTCAGCTCGGCGTTCTGGCGGGCTATGTCCAGGGCATTCTGGGAGAGATCGACGTTGACCACCTCACGGGCGCCGCCCTTGAGGGCGTAGACGCCAAAACCGCCGGTGTAGCAGAAGCAGTTGAGCACGCGCTTGCCTTCGGTGTACTTGGCGGCGGCCTGGCGGTTGTCGCGCTGATCCAGATAGAAGCCGGTCTTGTGGCCGTTGCGGATGTCCACCAGGATCTTGACGCCGCCGTTCTCCTCGATCACCACAGGCTCGGTCGGGGTCTCGCCATGGATGACGCCAGTGCGCTCTTTGAGCCCCTCCTTCTTGCGTACCGCCACGTCGGAGCGCTCATAGATGCTGCACTCGGGGTAGAGGGTACGCAGGGCCTGGGTTATCAGCTCGCGCTGGAACTCGGCCCCGGCGGAGAGGATCTGGCACACCAGGAAGTTGGCGTAACGGTCTATGGTCAGGCCCGGCAGGCCGTCGGATTCGGCGGCGCAGAGGCGATAGCCGGTGAGGCCCTGACGCTTGATCAGCGGGTCCCGGGACTCCTGGGCATACTTGAGGCGACGGATGAAGAAGTCGAGATCGACGGTTTCATCCTTGTCGAAGGTCCAGACCCGGGCACGGATCTGGGAGCTGCCTGACCAGGCGCCCCGGGCGAGCCACTTGCCATCGTTTGAGTAGATCTCGACGGTATCGCCATCGATGGGGTTGCCCTGCACCTTGTCGATCCCCTTGGAGAAGATCCAGGGGTGACGGCGCAGCAGGGATTTTTCGCGGCCTTTGACGAGATAGATGGAAGCGCTCATGGGTAGTTGCCGATGCTAAAAAGAGAAGGGGGCATATAGTAGGGGCTGTTGCGGTTAGTGCGCAAGCCGCGTCGCAGCGATAAATGCACAGGTGCAGCTGTTGTGGCGCCGGGCGTCCTGTGCAGAAACGCCTTATATCGCCCCGACGGGATGCTGGAAAGGGGGTGAAAAAAAGGCCATCCGCGAGATGGCCTTTCTGTGACACTGGGCTGGCGTCAGATCCGCAGGCCCGTCATGGCCTGGCCGAGCTCGGTGGCGGTGGCCTTGAGGCCTGTGGTGCCGGCCACCGAGGCGCTGGCGGACTCTTCCACCCGGCTGGCTTCGTGGCGCACCTGATCCAGGTTGCGGGTGATCTCCTCTGCCACCGAGCTCTGCTCTTCGCTGGAGGTGGCGATCTGGGTGCTCATCTCCAGCACGGCGTCGCTGTGGTTGCTCAGCTTGTCGATGTCCTGGCCCACCTCGGTGATGAGCTGCTGGCTGGTGGCGGCGCGCCCGACCGTCTTCTCCATGATGTCGTTAAGCGCCCCAGTGCCGGCCTGCAGCTCTTCAATCATCTGCTGGATCTCCACAGTGGCCTGTTGGGTGCGGCTGGCGAGGGTGCGTACCTCGTCTGCCACCACGGCAAAGCCACGGCCCTGCTCGCCGGCCCGGGCGGCCTCGATGGCGGCGTTGAGCGCCAGCAGGTTGGTCTGCTGGGAGATGGCGTTGATGACGTTGACCACCTCGTTGATGCGGTTGGCATTGTGGGTCAGCCGCTCGACGGCGCCGGAGGCGTTGCCTATCTCGTCCGCCAGGGTACGGATGGCGGCAATGGTGCGAGCCACCCGCTGGGCGCCGTTGGCCGCCTCTTCACTGGATTGGCGGGTCTGCAGCAGGGTGTCGTTGGCGTTGCGGGCCACTTCGCGGATCGCCGCAGACATCTGCTCCATGGCGGCGGCCAGGGAGTCCATGTGCTGGCGCTGGGCGCGGGCCAGGGTCTCTCCGTCACTGGCGTGCTCGCGGAACTCGTCGGCGGCCATGGTGAGCGCCTCGGCGGACTCCTCCACCAGTTGCACTATCTTGTGCTGGCGATCGGTGAAGCGGTCGATGCTGCCCGCCAGGATGGAGAACTCGTCCCGCACCGGGAAGAAGTTGAGGCGGAAGGTGAGATCCCCGTTTGCCACCGTCTGCAGCGCCTTGTTAGTGGAGTAGAGGGCACCGGAGACGAAGGTCATCAGATAGTGGGTGATGAGGGCAAGCAGGGCGGCCAGCACGGCTATGATGGTGAGGGTCGTCCCCTGTCCACCCCACATGGAAAAGTTGCCGGCGTCCAGGGTGCCGCTGACAAAACCAGCCTGACCGGCCTGGGCACTATATTGAAAGCGATCTCCCTGCTGGGTCAGACCGGTGCTGCCGGTAGGCGCCAGGGTGAGCTCGGCCGGCAGGGTGAGGGTGGGCTGCTGGGTGATCAGCTGGGCCGTGGTCTCTACCCGTTGCTTGAGTTGATCCAGCCGGATCTGCATCTGCTGATGATGGCCGTCTGCCAGCAGGTACCAGGTGAGGAAGGCGATGAACAACAAGGGGCACCAGAAGGTGATGAGAAATTTTTCGCTGATCGTGAGGTGAATGAGATAACGGTCAACCCACCGGAATTTAACTTCTTTCATAATGGTATTGCGTCCTGCAAGGGGGAGAGAGTGTCGTGCTCATTATCGCCCTGGTGGAAAATTTCTTAAGGGGAAGGTGTGATAAATGGGAGAGCAATCGTTTGTCGTGCGGGTGTGGGGCCAGGTACAGGGGGTGGGGTTTCGTTACTTCACCCGGGAGCGGGCACTGCAGCTGGGGCTGAGGGGACATGCCTACAACCTGGAAGATGGCTCTGTGGAGATCCTGATCGCCGGCCCTGAGCAGAAGGTGCAGATGATGCTGGGCTGGCTGGAACACGGGCCCCGAACGGCCACGGTGACCCGAATGGAGTGCACCCGGGCATTGCCCCCCACGGGCTCCGGTTTTCATACCAACTGAGCAGGCAGGAGGCTGGCAGATGATGGATCAGGGCAAGGGGCTGGAGCAGGCACGCCGTCTCATGGATCAATACTGGGCCGCCACCCTGGCCCTGCGCCAGCGGGCGGGATCGGAGGAGGTCCATGGCTACCGGATTGCGACCCGTCGCCTGCTGGCCTTGCTCGCGCTCTGGCGTCCCCTGATCCATGAACCCGGGCTGGAGCGGCGACTGATGCGCGCGGTGGGCAGACTCTCCGCCCTGCGGGATGCCCAGGTCTATGCGGCGCACTTTGGCGGCAAGCCCCTCCCTGAGGCCGCCCCCCGGGTGCCCATGCTGACGGTGCGACTGGCGCGCTGGCTGGATCGGCTGTTGCTGGTCCCTGCCGACTTCAATCCCTTGCCGCTTTATCAGATGCATCTGGCGCTTGGTCTGGCGGATTGTCTGGCCGAGCCCGGGCTGGAGCACTCTGCCGGCAACAGGCTGCGGTTGCGTCACTGGCACAGGTTGCGGCTGGTCCTGAAGCAGACCCGTTATGGGGTGGAGCTGCTGGTGGGGCAGGGGGAGGGCGATCCGGCCTGGCTCTCCATGCTGATCGAGTGGCAGGACAGGCTGGGTCAGTTGCAGGACGCCCGGCAATGGCACAGGCGGCTGCGTCGCCAGACGGGGCGGAACAAGCAAGTGCGGGCCCTGCGGGAGGCGATACGCTGCCAGTTGCACCAGCTGGACTGCCGGCAGGCGGAGCTTGTTGGTCTGCGGATGGCGTTGCAGCGCCAAGGCTAGGGAGAAAGAGGAATAAAAAAGAGAGGCGCTGGGCCTCTCTTTTCATTTGGGTGTCGGCTGCGCTTATTTGACGCGCATGCCTGGCTGGGCGCCTTCCTGGGGCTCCAGGATCCAGAGATCCTTGCCGCCCGGGCCTGCGGCCAGCACCATGCCTTCGGACATGCCAAAGCGCATCTTGCGCGGGGCCAGGTTGGCCACCATCACGGTCAGCTTGCCTTCCAGATCTTCCGGGTTATAGGCGGACTTGATGCCGGCGAACACCTGACGAGTCTCACCGCCGATGTCGAGCTGAAGTTTCAGCAGCTTCTCGGCTTCCGGTACCGCTTCGGCCTTCTTGATGAGGGCCACCCGCAGATCAATCTTGGCAAAGTCGTCGTAGCTGATGGTTTCGCTGATGGGGTCGTCTGCCAGCGGGCCAGTCGCTTTTGGCGCCTGCTCCTTGGCCAGATCTTCCTTGGAGGCTTCCACCATGGCTTCCACCTTGGCGGGCTCGATGCGGGAGAAGAGCGCTTTGAACGGGGCCAGCTGGTGGTGGGTCAATGGCTTGGCCACACCATCCCAGGAGAGGGTCTCGCCCAGGAAGGCTTCGGCGCGCTCGGCCAGGTGTGGCATGACGGGCTTCAAGTAGGCCATCAGCACCCGGAACAGGTTGATGCCGACGGAGCAGACGTCCTGCAGCTGTGCATCCGCCCCTTCCTGCTTGGCGATGACCCAGGGAGCCTTGTCATCCACATAGCGGTTGGCCTTGTCGGCGAGCGCCATGATCTCGCGGATGGCGCGGCTGAACTCACGGGCCTCGTAGGCATCGGCGATGGAGGCGCGGGCGCTTGCGAACTCGCTATAGAGCTCGGGTTCGCTGCAGCTGTCGGCCAATTTGCCGTCGAAACGCTTGGCGATAAAGCCGGCATTGCGGGAGGCCAGATTGACCAGCTTGTTGACCACGTCGGCATTGACCCGGGAGACGAAGTCTTCGAGGTTCAAGTCCAGATCGTCGATGCGGCTGTTGAGCTTGGCGGCGTAGTAGTAACGCAGGCACTCGGGATCCAGGTGCTTCAAGTAGGTGGACGCCTTGATGAAGGTGCCCTTGGACTTGGACATCTTGGCGCCGTTGACGGTCACATAACCGTGCACGTTGACCTTGGTCGGCTTGCGGAAACCCGCCCCTTCCAGCATGGCCGGCCAGAACAGGCAGTGGAAGTAGGCGATGTCCTTGCCGATGAAGTGATAGAGCTCGGCCTCGGAGTCCGCCTGCCAGTAGCTGTCGAAGTCGATGTCGCCGCGCTTGTCGCACAGGTTCTTGAACGACGCCATATAGCCGATGGGGGCATCCAGCCAGACGTAGAAGTACTTGCCCGGGGCGCCCGGGATCTCGAAGCCGAAGTAGGGGGCGTCGCGGGTGATGTCCCACTGCTGCAGGCCGGATTCGAACCACTCCTGCATCTTGTTGGCCATCTCTTCCTGGATGGCACCTGAGCCGCGCACCCACTCAGAGAGCCATTTTTCAAACTGCGGCAGATCGAAGAAGAAGTGCTCGGAGTCCTTCATCACCGGGGTCGCACCGGAGACGGCGGATTTCGGGTCGATCAGCTCGGTCGGGCTGTAGGTCGCGCCGCAAGCGTCGCAGTTGTCACCGTATTGCTCCGGGGACTTGCACTTGGGGCAGGTACCCTTGACGAAGCGGTCCGGCAGGAACATGGACTTTTCCGGATCGAACAGCTGGGAGATGGTGCGGATCTTTATCTTGCCGGACTCTTTGAGGCGGCCATAGATAAGCCCGGCCAGCTCGCGGTTCTCGTCGCTGTGGGTCGAGTGATAGTTGTCGAAGCTGATGTTGAAGCCGGCAAAATCCCCCTGATGCTCCTGGGATACGGCAGCGATCATCTCCTCGGGAGTGATCCCCATCTGCTGCGCCTTGAGCATGATGGGGGTACCGTGCGCGTCATCGGCACAGACGAAATGCACCTGATGGCCACGCATTCGCTGATAACGAACCCAGATATCGGCCTGGATGTGTTCCAGCATGTGGCCAAGATGGATGGAGCCGTTGGCATAGGGGAGGGCGCAGGTTACCAGCATTCTACGAGGATCAGTTGCCATAATACGTTCTTGATGTGCCTGTTGGGATGATACAGTGCCGAGCATGTTACCCGAATTGGGGGCGGCCTGCCTAGGGTTGTGGCCCGCAGGCCCGCAGCGGACGGCATCATGAGAACGTCGGCAAGCCACTGATTTGTGTGCGGTAACCCTTCACCTCAGGATAACGACAACATAATGGGGAGTTAATGGTGATTGATTCAGTAAAACAGATCCTTGCCGAATTTAAGCCGGCTGGATGGGGCCAGGATCTGGTGGCGGCCGGTTTTGTGCGTGCCATCGAGCAGCATGGGCAGACCCTGACCATCAAGCTGGTGCTGCCCTTTGCCGGCCAGACCCTGTTTGAACAGATGAAAGAAGCCTTCGATGCCCATATCAGGGCCGCCACGGGGGCCGCCATCGTCGACTGGCAGTGCGACATCGAGGTGGCGAGCATGCCTCGCGCCCAGCAACTGGCGGCGGTACAGGGCATTCGCAACATCCTGGTGGTGGCCTCAGGCAAGGGCGGGGTGGGCAAGTCCACCACCGCCGTCAACCTGGCGCTGGCCCTGCAAAAGGAGGGGGCGCGGGTTGCCATTCTGGATGCGGACATCTATGGCCCCTCGATCCCGACCATGATGGGGACCCTCAAGGAGCGCCCCCACAGCCTGGATGGCAAGTTGATGGAGCCTGTCATGGCCTGTGGTCTCAAGACCAACAGTATCGGCTACCTGGTGGCGGAGCAGGATGCCACCATCTGGCGCGGCCCCATGGCGAGCAAGGCGCTGGCGCAGATCCTCCACGAGACTCGCTGGGGAGAGGTGGATTACCTGGTGGTGGATATGCCCCCAGGCACAGGGGACATTCAGCTCACCCTGGCCCAGCAGGTGCCGACCACGGCCGCCCTGATCGTCACCACACCGCAGGATGTGGCGCTGGCGGATGCCCGCAAGGGGATCGCCATGTTCAACAAGGTCAATGTGCCGGTGCTCGGCATCGTCGAGAACATGAGTTATCACGTCTGCAGTGCCTGCGGTCATCACGAGGCGCTGTTCGGTACCGGCGGCGGCAAGAAGATGGCAGAGCAGTATCAAGTGGCACTGCTTGGTCAGTTGCCGCTGCACATCGACATCCGCCAGCACATGGACGATGGCTGTCCCACCGTGTTCGGATCACCGGAAGGAGGACTGGCCGAGGCCTATCTGAAACTGGCCCGTCGGGTGGGGGCCGAGCTCTATTTCAGCGGTAAACCGATTGCGACCCCGCTCTACACGGTGGCGCTGGACGAATAATCGGCTGTCGGCCGGTTGCAACAGATTTAGGGTGGGCATGAACCACCCTTTTTTATATAATGGATCGGTTTAAACAATCCCCAGTGCTCTTCTCTTTAGGTATTTTCAATGTCTGATACTCAACATTCGTGTGTGATCATCGGTATTGCTGGTGCGTCCGCATCCGGCAAGAGTCTTATCGCTCAAACCATCTACGAAGAGCTGGTGGCCGAGCTGGGCGCAGGTCAGATTGGTGTGATCACCGAGGATTGCTACTACCGTGATCAGACCCACCTGACCATGGAAGAGCGGGTCAAGACCAACTATGACCATCCCAATGCCCTGGATCACGATCTGCTGGTGCAGCATCTGACCCAGCTGGTGCAAGGGGATGCCGTCAATATCCCCCAGTACTCCTATACCGAACACACGCGCTTGAGCGAAGTCACCGCCTTCGCGCCGCGCCGGGTCATCATTCTGGAAGGCATACTGCTGCTGACCGACAGTCGTCTGCGTGAGCTGATGGATGCCTCCATCTTCATGGATACCCCGCTGGACATCTGTCTGCTGCGCCGTCTGGTGCGTGATGTGCAAGAGCGTGGCCGTACCATGGACTCCGTCCTCAAGCAGTATCAGAAGACGGTACGCCCCATGTTCATGCAGTTCATCGACCCGTCCAAGCAGTATGCAGACGTGATAGTGCCCCGTGGCGGCAAGAACCGCATCGCCATCGACATGCTCAAGGCGCGCATCCGCCACATGTTGATTGGTTGATATGAAACAAGCCGGGTGATGCCCGGCTTTTTTAAATGAAACTTTTGTCAGGAGAGTCGCCGAATGCGTCTTTGTGATACCGATATCGAACGCCATCTGGATGAAGGCAAGATCGTCATTGAGCCGAGGCCCGGTGTTGAGCGGATCAGTGGCGTCAGCGTCGATGTGCTGCTCGGCAACGAGTTTCGCGTGTTTCGCGATCATACAGCCCCCTATATCGATCTGAGCGGTCCGAGCAGCGAGATGGCCGATGCCATCGATCGGGTGATGAGCGACGAGATCCACATCCCGGACGGCGAAGCCTTCTATCTGCACCCGGGTCAACTGGCGCTGGCGGTGACCTACGAGTCCGTTACCCTGCCTGCGGACATCGTCGGCTGGCTGGACGGGCGCTCCTCCCTGGCACGGCTCGGCCTCATGGTGCACGTGACCGCGCACCGCATCGATCCGGGCTGGTCCGGTCGCATCGTGCTGGAGTTCTACAACGGCGGCAAACTGCCGTTGGCGTTGCGTCCCAAGATGAAGATAGGGGCGCTGAACTTCGAGATGCTCTCCGGCGCCGCGGCCCGCCCCTACAACAAGCGGGAAAACGCCAAGTACAAGAGCCAGCAAGGTGCGGTGGCCAGCCGCATCAACCAGGACTGATGTCCGCCTTCATACTGCTTATATAGAGGGTGCTTCGGCACCCTTTTGCTTTTCTGCGAAGGGGAGGGGGCGTGCGGTACGGCGGCCAGTGACGTGGGAACCTGATGGGTAAAACGCGTGTAAAATCGCCAGCTTGGCGGTGAGTTGATGGATGATTGGTGTTGATTGACACCTGCCCATGAGGTGTAAACGGGCTTTAATTAATCCATGACAAGCCCCATTCCAGCAGGGCCTAAGACATTTTCTGACGGAATGCCCTTTTTTTTTCTTACTGAAATATTTCAACAACGGGTATGGCGCACCGAGCCTTCTGGCATAATCCGCCGCAACTCATAAACAGGTTCGTTTTTATGTTTGAAATGTTTAGTGGTTTGGGTTTGTGGTGGTCAATAGGTTTGGTATTGGCCGTTTTTTTTGTGCTGGCCTATGAGTTCATCAATGGCTTTCACGATACCGCCAACGCGGTAGCAACGGTTATCTATACCAAGGCCATGCCCGCGCACACCGCGGTAGTGGCTTCCGGCCTGTTCAACTTTGCCGGGGTCATGATGGGGGGATTGGGGGTGGCCTATGCCATTGTCCATCTGTTGCCCATCGATCTGCTGCTCGGCATGGATTCGACCCAGGGTCTGATCATGGTGTTCTCCCTGCTGTTTTCAGCCATTGTCTGGAACCTGGGAACCTGGTACTTCGGCATCCCGGCGTCCAGCTCTCACACGCTGATCGGCTCCATTCTGGGGGTAGGCGGTGCCTATGCCCTGATCAGCGATCAACCTCTGAATGAGGGCATCAACGTCGGCAAAGCCATCGACATCATGCTCTCCCTCATCATCTCTCCCACCGTGGGCTTCATCATTGCCGCCTTGCTGCTGTTCGCGATGAAGCGAGTCTGGCTTGGCAGCAAGATCCACAAAACCCCGGAAGAGCGACTGCTGGTGGACGGCAAGAAGCATCCGCCGTTCTGGGCTCGTGTGACCTTGATTTGTTCTGCCATGGGGGTGAGCTTCGTACACGGCTCCAACGATGGCCAGAAGGGCATAGGTCTGGTGATGCTGGTGCTGATCTGCATGGCGCCCGCCTACTTCGCACTGGACATGAACAGCCGCTCCTACGATCTGGACAGAACCCAGGATGCCAACCAGCGCATCATGGAGATCTACCAGCGCAACCAGGAGCAGGTGTCCACTGTCGTGAACTTCAGCGTTCCTGCCCATGCCCAGGAAGAGTTGATGACTCATTGCGAGGCCGGTGAGGCCCTCGAGGCCATGGCCACCCTGGACAACCGTCTGGGCCAGGTGCGTACCTACGAGCAGATGAGCCTGACCGATCGCCGCGAGGTGCGCCGTCTGCTGCTCTGTATCGACGACACTGCCCGCAAGGTCTCCAAGCTGCCGCTGCCGGCCAAGGAGCTGACCGATCTCGCCAAATGGCGGAAGGACCTGACCGCCACGGCCGAATACGCGCCGACCTGGGTCATCGTCTCCATCGCGCTGGCGCTGGGTTGCGGCACCATGGTGGGCTGGCGTCGTATCGTCTACACAGTGGGCGAGAAGATAGGCTCTTCCGGCATGACCTACAGCCAAGGCATTGCCGCCCAGATCACGGCTGCTGCCTCCATCGGGGTGGCCAGCATGACCGGCATGCCGGTATCCACCACCCATATCCTCTCTTCCGCGGTGGCGGGGACCATGGTGGCGAACAAGTCGGGCCTGCAGAGCCAGACCATCAAGACCATCTTGCTGGCCTGGGTCCTGACCCTGCCGCTTACCATGCTGCTCTCCGGTGGACTCTTCCTGATCAGCAACAATCTGTTTGGTGGCTGACAGCCAACGCATAACATCAATGACAAAGGGCCTGCGGGCCCTTTTTTCATGGCTGGGATCAGGCCGCTGCTAGCCGTCATGCGCGGCAACCGGTAGAAACACGTCTTATATGCCATCAAACAAGTATGTTCATTAACTGATAGATTCCGCCAGCCTGCATCTTCCTCATTCAACCCCCTTGTCAGCAGAGAAGCCTGACCGCAGCCCATCCCGCCTGTCAGGGGCAGAGGCTACTAAGCCATCGTCTCACCCTCTCATCAGGGCTTCAGCTCTCGCCCTTCATTCCTTGAATCCAGCCCCGCTAGTGACGCTCTGCGCCGGTGTGACTGGCCATGATTCCTGGCCGTGTTGCGGACGCCTTGTTTGTCCCGTGACGGGCTGAGCTTTTCACGATAAGCAAGAGGGCCTGTAGGGCGGGAGCAAGGGCGACGCTCCCAGGCATGGTTCCTGGGGGCTAATTGTGGCAAGGCAAGATAGAGGAGAGGCTGACAGAGAGTGCCGGTTCCCTAGTCTGTCGTGGGCATGTCGTTTATGTCCCTGCAGATGATAAAGAAGAGGAGAGGGATCGGACAGGGGATTGAGGGGCTGACCCAACTGTCAGGCAAAAAAAGAGCCACACAAGGTGTGGCTCTTTTATCAGACCAGACAAGCTAGGGGATCAGGGACGACCCGCCGGGCTGGTTGCTACATTGACGGCGGCTGTGCTGCCACCGTGGCGGCCTGAGCTCGCGACTTCGCTACGCTCCAGCGGGGCCTGCTCAACCGGCTCACGGGGGGCCGGGGCGGGCACTGCTGCCGGCGTTGCCATGGGCGCAGAAGCCTTGCGGGCACGGGCCAGTACGCCAGCGCCTTTGGCAACCGGCTTGGTGGCCGGGGCGACGACAGGCTCGGGCTGTGAAACCACAGGGGCGACAGGCTCGGCGGCAGGAATCACTTCCTCGGCTTGCAGGGCAGGAGCCGGTTCCACCACAACCGGGGCGGCTTCTACCACAGCCTGGTCAGCGATGCTGGCCTCGACCACGACCGGAGCTTCCTCGATAACCACCTCGGCCACCGGTTCGGCAGCGACAGGAGCTGCTTCGATGGCTACCGGGGCCGGCTCGACGGCGGCAGGAGCCGCTTCGATTGCAACGGGTGCTTCAACCACCTCGGCGACCACAGGGGCGGCTACCTCGGCCACAGCCGCTTGAGCCCGCTCATGGGCCTCTTCGGCCACGGCTTCGGCGACCACGTGCTCGGTCAGGGCGGCAGAGGCTTGCAGCGCGGCGGCAACGGCCTCGGCACTCGGGATGGTGATGACAGGCACGGCGGGCTCTTCCACCTTAACCTGAGCAGCATCCGCCTGGGCGGCTGTGGTCAGTTGTACTTCGGCCTGATGTTCATCATCACGCTGGCCACGGGCATCTTCGTTGATGCGCTTGCGACGCTGGCCTTCGATCCGCTGACTGCGCGGAGTACGGCGAGAGCGGCGCTGACCGTCGGTCTGCTCCTCTTGCTCACCGACCACGGCCGCAGTCTCGACCAGATCATGGGCCTGCTCGTCTACCGGCAGGGCAGGGGTGTCGGTGGCGGCGACATCGACCCGAACCTGCTTGCGCAGCTGGCGACGTTCGCGGCGCTCGGCCACTTTCTGCTCTTTTTCCTGACGCGGCTCGGCGCTGACGGCGGCAGTCTCGACGGTTTCTACCGCTTCAACCACGACCTCGGCACGGGGCTCGCGCGGAGCACGGGGTTCGCGAGCCGGGCGCGGGGCGCGGGGTTCACGTTCCTGACGGGGCTCACGGGGTTCGCGGTCCGCACGAGGCTCGTTGCGTGCTTCGCGGGGCTCACGTTCCATGCGCTGTTCGCTGCGCACTTCACCACGGGGTTCACGCTCCTGACGGGGCTCACGCTCTTTACGCGGACGACGGTTGCGGCTCTCGCCACCCTCGCGGTTGGCGGCGCCTTCACGCTTCTCGCCGGCGTCGGCCGGGTTGCGGTTGCTGCGGTTGTCATCGCGACGACCACGCTGGCCACGGCTGCGGGTTTCGTCACGTTGATGACGGTGACCCTCATCCTTGCGCGCTTCCCGTTGTGCGGCCGGCTTCTCGGCAGCAGCTTTCGCTTCAGCCGGGGCTGCGTCTGAGCCGAACAGACCGGAGATAGCCTTGAACAGCTTGCCAAACAGACCCGCTTCGGCGGCGACCGGTGCAGGTGCTGCGACGGGGGCCGGGGCGGCAACAGGGGCAGCCGGTTGAGGTGCCTGGACGAAGCCTTGCAGCAGCGGCTGCTCACGCTCGATGACCTGAGCTTGCTTGGGCTGGTAGACCGGCTTGGCAATCTCGGTTTTCAGCTCGTAGCTTGCCGCTTCCGGGATCTCGTTCTGACGGATGCGGGTCACTTCGTAGTGCGGGGTTTCCAGATGCTGGTTCGGAATGATGTAAACACGGACATCATTGCGCTGTTCCAGACTGGCGATGGAGGCACGCTTCTCGTTAAGCAGATAGGCGGCAACATCGACCGGCACCTGGCCGTGAACCTGCTCAGTGTTGTCCTTCATGGCCTCTTCTTCGATGAGACGCAGGATGGACAGGGCGAGAGATTCATTGTCACGGATGACACCCTGACCCTGGCAACGGGGGCAGATGTGGCTGCTGGACTCGTTGAGGGAGGGACGCAGACGCTGGCGAGACATCTCCAGCAGACCGAAACGGGAGATCCGGCCCAGCTGGATGCGTGCCCTGTCTTGATGGACAGCTTCACGCAGACGGTTTTCCACTTCGCGTTGATGGCGAACCGGGGTCATGTCGATGAAGTCGATGACGATCAGGCCACCCAGATCGCGCAGACGCAATTGACGGGCAATTTCGTCGGCTGCTTCCAGGTTGGTCTGCAGCGCCGTCTCTTCGATATCGCCGCCCTTGGTGGCGCGGGAGGAGTTGATATCGATGGAGGTCAGCGCTTCGGTCGGATCGATGACGATGCTGCCGCCGGAGGGCAGGCGCACTTCACGCTGGAAGGCAGACTCGATTTGGCTCTCGATCTGGAAGTGGTTGAACAGGGCGACATCACCCTTGTACAGCTTCACACGATTGAGGAAATCGGGGCGAACCAGCTCGATGTGCGACTTGGCACGCTCGAAGATGACCGGATTGTCGATCAGTATCTCGCCCACATCGCGACGCAGATAGTCACGAATGGCGCGCACTATGACGTTGCTCTCCTGGTGGATGAGCACGGGCGCGGAGCGATTCTGTGATGCCTTGTGGATGGAGTCCCAGTGGTTGAGCAGGACGTTCAGATCCCATTCCAGCTCTTCCGGGGATTTGCCCACACCGGCGGTACGCACGATGAGGCCCATGCCGTCTGGCACTGTCAGTCCGCTCAGGGCTTCTTTCAACTCGGTCCGCTCGTCACCCTCGATACGACGGGAAATACCGCCAGCACGGGGGTTGTTCGGCATCAGCACCAGGTAGCTGCCGGCCAGACTGATGAAGGTGGTGAGGGCCGCACCCTTGGTGCCACGCTCTTCCTTGTCAATCTGGACGATCACTTCCTGGCCTTCGCGGACCACTTCTTTGATGTTGGGACGACCCTGATAGGAGTAACCGGAGGGGAAGTAATTGCGGGCGATTTCCTTTAACGGCAGGAAACCGTGGCGCTCGGCGCCATAGTCAACAAAAGCAGCTTCAAGACTGGGTTCTACGCGGGTGATTTTACCCTTGTAAATGTTCGCTTTCTTCTGCTCGTGTCCCGGACTTTCAATATCCAAATCGTAGAGCTGTTGTCCGTCAACCAGCGCTACGCGCAACTCCTCTTCCTGAGTCGCGTTGATTAGCATTCTTTTCATTGAGTTCTCATTATTTTGTCATTTTGATTCCTCCACAGGATCCTGCCGGTGCCGGCCTCGGGTCTTCAGCATGCTTGGGCAACCTCCCGGTTGGGACATGCATGAGGCGCAAACTAAGGGCACTCTGGTTCAGCCTTCTCGAGAAGGCATGAATTAAGGATACCGGTGTGGAGACAATTAAATCGGTTCTGTTTGCGTTCTCCATGCGTTGTACCTCGCACCCGGGAACCGTCATGTTCTTGTATACACGGTGTTTCGGGATTGGGTGGCATACTTTTTGGCCACTTAGTACAAGGCTTGAACACAATGACAAAACCTTGTTTATTATCCCATTTAAACCACTTTTATAGCAAGACGCCATTTTTTAACAAAGCATGCAGCCAAGGGCTGCCGGCGGTGTTAAAATCCGTGCCATGACACAGATACATCAACAAGTGCAGCTGCTCACCATCGAAGCTGAGCATGAAGGGCAGCGCATCGACAATTTTCTCAAGACTCAGTTAAAGGGCGTCCCCAAGAGCCTGATCTATCGCATCCTTCGTAAAGGAGAGGTGCGCGTCAACAAGAAACGCATCAAACCGGAATACAAACTCTGCGCAGGCGACGAGGTGCGGGTGCCCCCCGTGCGCGTGGCCGAGAAGAACGAATTGCCCTCTGCCAACCTCGGCAGCATCCAGCGTCTGGAGAGCCAGATCCTGTTTGAAGACGAGGCCATGATAGTGCTGAACAAGCCGTCCGGCATGGCGGTGCACGGCGGCAGCGGCTTGAGCTTTGGCGTCATCGAGGGACTGCGCGCCCTGCGCCCGGAAGCCCGCTTCCTGGAGCTGGTGCACAGACTCGACCGTGACACTTCCGGCGTGCTGCTGGTCGCCAAGAAGCGCAGTGCCCTGCGCAGCCTGCACGAGCAGCTGCGTGTCAAGACAATGCGCAAGCAATACCTGGCGTTGGTGCGCGGTCAGTGGCAGTCCCACGTCAAGGTGGTCAATGCGCCGCTGCGCAAGAACGATCTGCAATCCGGCGAGCGTGTGGTGCGGGTCAGCAGTGACGGCAAGCCCTCCGAGACCCGTTTCCGGATTGCCCGTCAATTTGCCGAAGCCACCCTGGTAGAGTGCAGCCCGATCACAGGTCGCACCCACCAGATCCGGGTTCATACTCAGCACGCTGGTCACCCCATCGCCTGTGATGACAAATACGGTGAGGCGGCCTTTGATGAGAAGATGCGGACCCTGGGGCTCAAGCGGCTTTTCTTGCACGCCTGGAAGCTGAGCTTCACCCATCCGGCGGATGATCGCGAGATGCAGGTGGAGGCGCCGCTCGCCCCCGAGCTCGATGCTTTCCTGAACAAGCTGGCACGCTGATGCAGCGCATCCGACTCGCCATTTTCACCCTGATGGATTCGGTGGGGCGGATCGTCGCCTGAGTTGATGAACACCAAGACAACAATGGGAGCCAAGGGCTCCCATTGTTGTCTCTATGGCTTGCTCAGGCTCAAGGCAGATTGAGGCCGTGGCGCGCGAGCAATTCGATCAGGCCGATGAGGGGCAGGCCGATCAGGGTGTTGGGATCCCGGCCTTCCAGCCCCTTGAACAACATGATCCCCATGCCCTCACACTTGAAGCTGCCGGCGCAATCGAGGGGCAGTTCCGCCATCACATAACGGCGCAGGGCTGCCTCATCCAGGAAGCGAAAATGCACGGTGAAGGGCTCCACGAGCTGCTCGGCCCGGCCGTTTGCGGCATTGAGTACGCACAGGCCGGTATAAAAGGTGACGCTCTTGCCCTGGGCCATCATCAGCTGCGCCACCGCGTTATCCACAGTGCCCGGCTTGCCGAGGATGCGCCCGTCACAGACACACACCTGATCCGAGCCTATGATCAACCCCTGATCATGTTGGCGGGCAATGGCGCTCGCCTTGGCATGGGCCAGGCGGCTGACCAGTGCCTCGGCCGACTCCCCGGCCAGCGGGGCTTCATCGACCTCGGGGGAGGCACATTGGAACGGCAGGCCGAGTTTTTCCAGCAGCGCCTTGCGATAACGGGAAGTGGAGGCGAGGATCAGGGGCGTGTGCATCTGTTGATGATATCCATTTATAAATCAATTGGTTGATTCTAACTGTGGCAGAAGGCTCACGCAAACTACCCCGAACACCAGCACGCCGGCGTTGGTTTACAGCAACATGCATGCTGGCGGCCCGAAAACGGCGTAACCCCAGTTGATGCGGCAGGAGTGCGACATGACAAGATACGGTGTGCTGGCCCTGATGCTGCTCTCCCTCGCGAGCTGGGGGCAGGAGTGGCAGCCCGAGAAGGGGGAGGGCGGCGTACAGCTCTGGACCCAGGCCCGCCCACCATCCCCCTTCCTTGCCTTGCGCCTGGAGATGCGGGTCAAGGCGGATCCCATGGCGTTGATGACCGTGCTGAGAGACACCGCGCGCCATCGGGAGTGGCTGCCATCCAGTCGCGAGGTGCGGCTGCTGGCAAAATCCGGCCCGGATGACGATCTGGTTTACACCCGATTGGCGTCCCCTTGGCCGGTGCAGGACAGGGAGCTCATCACCCGTTCGCATCTGATCAGGCGGGCCGACTGTGCGCTGGTGCTGGAGGTATGGGCCGAGCCGGACGCCCTGGCACCCCGCCCGGGTCTGTACCGGATCCGGGAGAGTGCCGGTCGCTGGGAGGCGTTGCCACAACCCGATGGCAGCACCCTGATCAAGCTCGAAAGCTATACCAACCCGGGCAGCCATTTGCCGGGCTGGCTGGTCAATTCGATGACCATCAAGGCGGCGCTGGGCAGTTTTCAGGCCATACGCCGGTTGATGGAGGCCCAACCCGGAGCCGCGCCTCGACAACTGTTGCTCGATGGTGGGGGCTGCCCTGCCGCGCCCCGAATCCGATAATGGTGGCTCTCGGGAACGGACCGCCAAGCCGGGTGCCTGGTGAGTGGGTTGCTTGATGGGGAAGGGGCGTGCAACGGCATAAAGGGCTCACTAACCCCGAGATCCTGGCCAAGGGGGATGGCCGCACAGGATCCTGTGCGGGATCCCGCGGTTTATGGCATAATCGGCCACCGATGAACACAAGTTCCTCCATGCAGGGGCTTGTGCAGGTAAAATCATCGGCGGTAAGGACTTTTTCCTTTGACTATCCCTTGTTGGACCTATAATATTCGCGCCCTATGCAAAAGGTGAAGTTGCCCGTTAAGGTTGATCCAGTCCGTAATGCCTTGAAGCTACTCGATTATGTCGGGATAGTGGAAAAGTCGCAGATGCCCAGACTGGAAGCATCAACCGAAGGCTTGCGAAGTGATGTGGACGTCACTCTGCAGTTTGGCAAAGATGTCCAGAAGTTGACCGTTATGAAAGGCACTGCCCATGCCAAGGTTGACCTGGTTTGCCAGCGTTGTGGAGAGGCTTTCGAGCACCTTTGTGAAGCTAGTTTTATTTACACTCCGCTGTTCGAGAGAACAAACGAGGAAGAGCTGCCGGAAGCTTATGAGCCCATTGAGTTGGACGAAAACGGCGAGATAGATCTTCATCAAATCCTGGAGGATGAACTCATCCTCTCGTTGCCTCAGGTGGCCATGCATCCCATGGATGTCTGCCCCAGAGGAAACATGGAAATGACTTGGGGTGACATCGAGCCTGCTGATGAGCGGCCGAATCCCTTTGCAGTTCTTGAAGAGCTCAAACGTAAGTGAATTTTAGGAGTTAGCCTACCATGGCCGTACAACAGAACCGTAAAACCCGCGCCAAGCGTGGCATGCGTCGTTCCCACGATGCGCTGACCACTGCAGCCCTGACTGTTGATCAGACCAGTGGCGAAATTCATCGTCGTCACCACGTGACTGCCGATGGTTTCTACCGCGGTAAAAAGGTAATCGCTTAAGGATTGCCTTTGTCTACGCAAACTGTCGCGCTAGACATAATGGGGGGAGATTTTGGCCCCTCTGAAACAGTGCCTGCCGCCGTGCAGGCACTGTCTCTTCTGCCTCAACTAAATCTTGTTCTGGTCGGTGACCAACACCTGATCGCCCCTCTGTTGCAGCAACATGGCTTGCTGAATCATCCCCGCGTTCGTCTCGTACATGCATCCCAGGTCGTGGGCATGGGCGAAAAGCCGATCGTGGCGCTGCGTACCCTGAAAGACTCCTCCATGCGGATTGTGCTCAATCTGGTAAAAGCCGGTGAGGCCGATGCCTGCGTCAGTGCCGGCAATACCGGCGCCCTGATGGCCATGGCCAAATGCGTGCTCAAATCCCTGCCGGGGGTCGACAGACCCGCCCTCATCAAGGCGCTGCCGACACTGAGCGGCAAGCGTACCGTGATGCTGGATCTGGGGGCGAACGTGAGCTGCGATGCGGACACCTTGCTGCAATTTGCGGTGATGGGCTCAGTGGTGGCCGAGCAGGTCGAGGGGATAGCGTCCCCCCGGGTGGCGCTGCTCAACGTGGGGGAGGAGGAGATCAAGGGCAATGACCTGGTACGCCACAGCGCCGAGTTGTTGCGCCAGTGCGCCGCACTCAATTTTGTCGGTTTCATCGAGGGGGACAGGATCTTCAGCGGTGACAGCGACGTCATCGTCTGTGACGGTTTCGTCGGCAATGTGGCGCTCAAGACCGCAGAGGGCGTGGTGCGGATGATGGCCGAACTGGCCGGATATCCTCGCAAAAAACGCAGTTTTCTTGGTCGACTCGCCGGATTTATGTTCAAACGGCGTTTTTCTTACCTGAACCCCGACCAGTATAATGGCGCGAGTCTGTTAGGATTGCGCGGCATTGTGGTAAAAAGCCATGGGCGGGCCGAGCGCCGCGCTCTGTGTCATGCGATTCTGCTGGCCGCACAAGAAGCCAAACACCAACTTCCATTGCAAATTGCAGATCGCCTTGAATCTGTCTTTTCCGACAGGGATTTATAAAACTCTATGCATAGCAAAATTCTGGGTACTGGCAGTTATCTGCCGAGTTCGGTTCGTACCAACGCCGATCTTGAGCAGATGGTTGAAACCAGTGACGAGTGGATCGTGGAACGTACCGGGATCCGTGAACGCCGCATCGCCGGGAGCGACGAGAGCGTCGCGACCCTGTCTCATCAGGCGGCCTTGCGGGCGCTGGATGCCGCGGGCCTGACCGCTGCCGATCTGGACATGATAGTGCTGGCGACCACCAGCGCCGAGAACGCCTTCCCGGCCGCGGCCTGCGAACTGCAGGGGCTGCTCGAGGTACCGGGGATCCCGGCCTTTGACGTGGCGGCGGCCTGCGCCGGTTTCACCTATGCGCTCTCCATTGCCGATCAGTTCGTCAAGTCCGGTGCCGCTCGCCATGTCCTGGTAGTCGGTGCCGACGTGCTCTCTCGCATGTGCGATCCGGAAGACAGGGGCACCATCATACTGTTCGGGGATGGAGCCGGTGCCGTGGTGATCGGGGCGAGCGAGACCCCCGGTATCCTCTCCACCCACCTGCATGCCGACGGCCGTTATGGCGAACTGCTCAAGTTGCCGCAGCCTCGTCGTGGCATGCCGGGTGCCGAGCTCGAAGCCTACATGTATATGAAGGGCAACGATGTCTTCAAGGTTGCGGTGACGCGCCTGAGCGAGATCGTGACCGAGACCCTGGCTGCCGCCAACATAGCTCCGAGCGAGCTGGACTGGCTGGTCCCGCATCAAGCCAATTTCCGTATCATCAACGCCACCGCCAAGAAACTCGGCATGGGGCTAGACAAGGTGATCCTGACCCTGGATCGCCACGGCAACACCTCCGCCGCCTCCGTGCCCATCGCCTTCGATGAAGGGGTACGTGACGGCCGTATCAAACCGGGCCAGCTAGTATTGCTGGAAGCCTTCGGCGGCGGTTTTGCCTGGGGCTCGGCGCTGGTTCGCCTCTGATACCAAGCGGCGCCGCGAGTCTCGGGCGCCCGCTTACCGATTTCGTCTTACCTTAAAGGAATCCATGATGACCCGATTTGCCATTGCCTTCCCGGGACAAGGCTCCCAGAGCGTCGGCATGCTGGCGGAACTCGCCGAGCAACACGCCGTGATTAAAGAGACCTTCGCCGAGGCGAGCCAGGTGCTGGGCTATGACCTGTGTGCCCTGGTGCTGAATGGTCCCGCCGAGGATCTGAACAAGACCTGGCGCACCCAGCCGGCACTGCTGACTGCATCCGTTGCCCTGTGGCGCCTGTGGCAACAGCAGGGCGGGGCAACCCCCGCCGTCATGGCCGGTCACAGCCTGGGCGAATATTCCGCCCTGGTGTGCAGCGGTGCCCTGGCGTTTGCCGATGCGGTCAAGCTGGTTGAACTGCGTGGTCTGGCCATGCAGGAAGCCGTGCCGGAAGGCACAGGTGCCATGGCCGCCATCATCGGTCTGGACAACGACTCCATCGCCGCCAACTGCGAGAAAGCGGCGCAAGGCCAGGTGGTCTCTCCGGTCAACTTCAACTCCCCGGGCCAGGTGGTCATCGCCGGTCACAAGGAAGCGGTCGAGCGCGCCAACGTGCTGATGAAAGAGTCCGGCGCCAAGCGTGCACTGCCGCTGCCGGTCTCAGTGCCGTCCCACTGCGCCCTGATGAAACCCGCCGCCGAAAAACTGGCCGCCGCGCTGGATGGGATCGAGATCAAGGTTCCAACCATCGCAGTCATCAATAATGTCGACGTGTCCTGTGAACAGGATCCGGCCACCATCAAGCAAGCCTTGGTGCGTCAGCTGTTCAGCCCGGTCCGTTGGACCGAGACGGTAGAGCGGATGGCAAACGACGGCGTCACCCTCGAGATCGAGATGGGACCGGGCAAGGTGTTGACCGGGCTGGCCAAGCGCATCGACCCGCGCGTGGAAGGCATTCACGCCAACGATGCCGCCTCTTTCGAGCAGGCGCTGGCCCAAGTCAAATAAACAGGAGCAAGTCATGAGTTTTACCGATAAAGTTGTGCTGGTCACCGGCGCCAGCCGTGGCATAGGCCGTGCGATTGCCGAAACTTTTGCGGCCCGTGGCGCGAAAGTGGTGGGAACCGCGACCAGCGAGAGCGGTGCCGAGGCCATCAGCGCCTATCTGGGCGAGCAGGGCTGCGGCATGGCACTGAACGTGACCAGCCAGGAATCCATCGAAACCGTCTTTGCCGCCATCAAGGCACGCTTTGGCGACATCGACATCCTCATCAACAACGCCGGCATCACCCGCGATAACCTGTTGATGCGGATGAAGGATGACGAGTGGAACGAGATAATCGACACCAATCTCACCTCCCTGTACCGTCTGAGCAAGCCGGTGTTGCGTGCCATGATGAAGAAGCGCCATGGTCGCATCATCAGCATCGGCTCCGTGGTCGGTACCATGGGCAACGCCGGTCAGGTCAACTATGCTGCCGCCAAGGCGGGCCTGGTGGGCTTTACCAAGTCATTGGCCCGTGAAGTGGCTTCCCGTGGCATCACGGTGAATGCGGTGGCCCCCGGTTTCATCGAAACCGACATGACCAAGGCGCTCAATGAAGAACAGCGTGCCGGCATCATGAATCAGGTGCCTGCCGCCCGTTTGGGTGATCCGAAAGAAATTGCTGCCGCTGTGGTATTCTTGGCGTCTGACGACGCTGCCTATATCACCGGCGAAACCCTGCATGTTAATGGCGGGATGTACATGGTGTAATCAATTTGTCGTGAGATCTGTTCAAATTTGCGATAATACGCCGAAGTTTGGCGAATTTCGTGGTTTGACCAGCGGCAAGTCACTTGCAAACTCACGTCAATTGAATACACTACCCCAACCAGACGCAATAGCGTATTTTTAAAGGAAAATTCAGGTCATGAGCAACATCGAAGAACGCGTAAAGAAAATCATCATCGAACAACTGGGTGTTAAAGAGGAAGACGTCAAGAACGCTGCCTCCTTCGTCGACGACCTGGGCGCTGACTCTTTGGATACCGTTGAACTGGTAATGGCGCTGGAAGAAGAATTCGATACCGAAATTCCTGATGAAGAAGCCGAGAAGATCACCACTGTTCAAGCGGCTATCGACTACATCACCGCTAATCAGGAATAAGTTCCTGTTCTGAAAGAAGCGGCCCAAGGGCCGCTTCTTTTATGTTTACTCCCTTTCAAAATACCTCTCGGAGACTAGCTCAGTGTCAAAACGCAGAGTCGTGGTAACCGGCCTGGGGATGCTTTCCCCTGTGGGCAATACTGCCGAATCCAGCTGGCAAGCCCTGCTCAACGGGCAGAGCGGCATTTCTCTCATCGATCACTTTGATGCCAGCGAGTTTGCGACCCGTTTCGCAGGCCTGGTCAAAGAGTTCGATCCCGAACAATACGGCATCAACCGCAAAGAAGCCCGCAAGATGGATCTCTTCATCCAGTATGGCGTGGCGGCGGGGGTGCAGGCACTGGATGATTCCGGCCTCGTCATCAACGAAGAGAATGCGGAGCGGGTCGGCGTGGCCATCGGCTCCGGCATCGGCGGCCTGGGTCTCATCGAGCAGAACCACAGCAGCCTGATCAACGGCGGCCCGCGCAAGCTTAGCCCCTTCTTCGTGCCATCCACCATCATCAATATGGTGTCCGGTCATCTCTCCATCATGAAGGGGCTGCAGGGCCCGAACATCGCCGTGACCACGGCCTGCACCACGGGCACCCACGCCATCGGCATGGCTGGCCGGATGATCGCCTACGGTGATGCAGACGTGATGGTCGCCGGCGGCACCGAGAAAGCCTCCACTCCCATGGGGATGGGTGGCTTTGCGGCGGCCAAGGCGCTCTCTACCCGCAATGACGAACCGCAAAAGGCGAGCCGTCCCTGGGACAAGGATCGCGATGGTTTCGTGCTGGGTGATGGCGCCGGGGTACTGGTGCTGGAAGAGTACGAACACGCCAAGGCCCGTGGCGCCAAGATCTATGCCGAGCTGGTTGGCTTTGGCATGAGCGGCGACGCCTACCACATGACGGCGCCTCCCTCTGATGGCAACGGTGGCGCTCGCGCCATGAAGAATGCCATCAAGGATGCCGGCATAGCGCCGGAGGCGATCGGTTACATCAATGCCCACGGCACCTCCACCCCGCTGGGTGATGTGGCCGAACTGCGTGGCATGAAAGAGGTGTTTGGCGAACATGCCAGCGCCCTGATGATCAGCTCCACCAAGTCGATGACCGGCCACCTGCTGGGTGCCGCGGGGGCCATCGAGGCGATCATCACTGTGTTGGCCCTGCGCGATCAGGTGGCACCGCCCACCATCAACCTGGACAACCCGGATGAGGAGTGCGATCTGGATCTGGTGCCTCATGTGGCCAAACCCGGCCAGTTTGAATATGCCCTCTCCAATTCGTTTGGTTTCGGCGGCACCAATGGCTCCCTGATCTTCAAACGCGTATAATTCGCTTTGGGCGAAATGATAAGGCCCGATACGACCGTATCGGGCCTTTTTTATCGGAGGGACCCCCTTGCTGATTAATGGAATACCGACAGAAGCAGTGTCCGCCAGGGATAGAGGGCTGGCATACGGGGACGGCCATTTCACCACCATGCTGGTGAAGCAGGGGCAGGTGATCTGGTGGCCGGCACACCTGGCCAGGTTGCAGCATGCCTGCGCCAGACTCGGATTTGCGGAGCTTCCCTGGGATAGTCTGGCCGCCGAGGTGGCGCAATTGGCAGCAGGGCAGACTCAGGCTGTCGCCAAGATAGTGCTGACCCGTGGCAGCGGGGGACGTGGCTATGATGGCGCGGGATGCAATACTCCCACCCGCATCGTCTCCCTGGCACCATACCCGGCCCACTACCTTGGCTGGCAGCAAAACGGTATCGCCGCCCTGATCTGCCAGCAACAGCTCGGCGATGCTCCCATGCTGGCAGGGCTCAAGACCCTGGGTCGTCTGGAACAAGTTCTGCTCAAAAGCGAACTTGCCGCGCGGGGTGGAGTCGAAGGTATAGTATTGAACAGCCGTGGATTTCTGGTAGAAGGAGTCAGCGCGAATCTGTTTTGGCGTCGTGGCAAGACGGTGTTCACACCGGATCTCTCCCGCGCAGGGATAGATGGCATCATGCGCAAGCGCGTGATCATGATGCTTAAACAGATGGGCATTGAACTGCGTGTCGTGGAGGCACCGCTGGAGTCACTGTGGCAGGCCGAAGAAGTCTGGTTGACCAATACCCTGATGGGCATAGTGCCGGTCACCAGTATTGGGGATGTGCATTATCCCAGCCCGGTATTGATCCGCCGTTTACAGGAGCGTTTGGTCATTGAAGTTTAATCGGCTCTACACCCTGCTCGCGGGGGCAGCCCTGACCGTTGCCGTCGCCGGGGGTTATGTGTATTACAAATGGCAGCAGGTGGAGACGCTCACCAACAAGGGGCCGACGCGCCTCTTTACCGTCGAAAAAGGCGCCCATGCGGCGCGCCTGATTGCCGAACTGGGGGAGGGGGAAACCAGCCCCTGGGCGGTGCGGCTCTGGCTGCGTGGCCACCCCGAACTGGTTGCCATCAAGTCGGGTACCTATGAGATCAAGGAAGGGGCCCCGCTCAAGGAGACCCTCTCCCTGTTTGCCTCCGGCAAGGAGTTTCACTTCAGCCTGACCTTTGTCGAGGGTTCCCGTTTCGAGGACTGGTTGAAGCAGCTCTCGAGCGCCCCTTATCTTGAGCGGCTGACCGTGGAGCAGAGCGAGACTGAGTTGGCGCAGGAGCTTGGCATCGACAACGGCAAGCTGGAAGGTTGGTTCCTGCCGGAAACCTACGCCTATACCACCCATGCCAGCGACATCTCCATCTTGCGCCGCGCCTATCAGGACATGAAGGCCTTCCTGCAGGAGCGCTGGGAGAAGCGGCAGGCCAATCTGCCCTACAAGACGCCCTATGAGGCGCTCATCATGGCTTCCATCATCGAGAAAGAGACGGGCCAACCGGACGAACGGGCGCAGATCGCCTCGGTCTTCGTCAATCGGCTGCGCCTTGGCATGAAGCTGCAGACAGATCCTACCGTCATCTACGGCGTGAAGGACAGGTACGATGGCAACATTCGCCGCAGCGATCTTACCGATGTGAATCCCTACAACACCTATGTGATCGATGGCTTGCCGCCCACCCCCATCGCCATGCCGGGCAAGGCCTCCATCGAGGCGGCGCTCAACCCCAAGTCGACCGACTATCTCTATTTCGTCGCCAAGGGGGGCGGGGCCCACTATTTCTCCAGGACCCTCGATGAACACAATAGAGCGGTTCGCGAATTCATATTGAAGAAACCCTAATGTCTAAATTTATCGTGATTGAAGGACTGGAAGGGGCAGGGAAGAGCTCCGCGGTGCGCTATGTGACCGACTATCTGCATGCCCATGGCATCGACAGGATTGAGTGCACCCGTGAACCGGGCGGCACCCCCCTGGCGGAGCGGATGCGCGCCATCGTCAAGGAGGTGCACGACGAGCGCCTCACCATAGAAGCCGAATTGCTGCTGATGTATGCCTCCCGGGTGCAACTCGTGGAGACCCGGATCAAGCCGGCACTGGCCGAGGGCATCTGGGTGGTGGGTGATCGCCATGATCTCTCCTCCCAGGCCTATCAGGGGGGCGGTCGCGGCATCGATGCCCAGCTCATCGGCGCCATCAAGCAGGCGGTGCTCGGCGACTTCAAGCCGGATCTGACCCTCTACCTCGATATCGATCCCGCCCTCGGTCTGCAGCGGGCCCGCCATCGCGGCGAGCTCGACAGGATTGAACTGGAGCAACTCAGCTTCTTCGAGCGCACCCGCGCCCGCTACCTGGAACTCGCGGCCAAGGATGACAGCATACTGGTGATCGACGCGAGCCAGACGCCGGATCGGGTTAAGGCCGCCATCGAAGCTGCACTGGACCATTACCTGTCGAACGAGCGCCTATGTATCCCTGGCTGATCCCGGATTGGCAGGCGCTGAGCCAGACCGCCCAGGCCGGTCGCCTGGGTCACGCCTGGCTGCTGCTCGGGGATCCCGGCCTTGGCAAGGAGCAGCTTGCAGAACGGTTGGCGCGCCTGCACCTCTGCCAGCAACCGGATCGCGGTGAACCCTGCGGTCACTGCCACGCCTGCCAGCTGCTGGACAAGGGTCATCACCCGGATCTCGGCACCATAGGTGGCGACAGCAAGAGCATCGGGGTCGAGGCGATTCGCGAGATCTGCGGCCGCCTGCAGAGTACCTCCCAGCTGGGGCGCGGCAAGGTGGTGATCATTCCGGATGCCGAGCGGATGACGGAGTCCGCCGCCAATGCCCTGCTGAAAACCCTGGAAGAGCCGGCCGGCGACAGTCTGCTGCTGCTGATCGCCTCCAGGGTTTCCCGCCTGCTGCCCACCATCCTCAGCCGTTGTCACAAGCATGTCTGTCAGCTGCCGACTGAGGGGGAGACACTGCGCTGGCTGAGTGAACAGGGTCATCAGGCCACTCAGGCCCAGGTGCGGATCTGTCAGGGGGCACCGCTTCGTGTGTTGAGCTACATCGAAGAACAGCAAGATGGGGCCAGACGGATGCTGCTCGAGAGCTTCGTCTCCCTGTCGCAGACGCCGACCCGGGCGGCGAGTGTCTGTTCCCAGCTGGCGGAGGAGAGTCAGATCAGGTTGCACTGGTTGCAACTCTTCCTGTGCGATGCCCTCAAGACCCAGGCGGGCTGTGGCCATCATCAGCTGGCGATGCCGGATCTGACTGCCCTCAGCGAACAACTGGCCGAGCGCCACTCCAGCGAAAGATTGCTGGAGGCGGAGCAGCAGTTGGTGACGCTCAAGGCCGCCTGCCAGCCGGGTCAACTCTCCAATCCCACCATCCATCTGATGAACTGGCTCAATCGCTGGTTATGACAAGATACAAGGTTGTCTATGTTACTCGTTGATTCCCATTGCCATCTCGACCGCCTCAGCTATGGCAGCAAGCAGACCGACATGGCCGATGTCCTGGCCAAGGCCGCGAAACTGGATGTGGGATATTTTCTCTGCGTCAGCGTGACCCAGGCGCAGTTCCCGACCATGCTGGCGGCGATCGCCCCTTATCCCCAGGTGTTTGCCTCCTGTGGCGTCCACCCCCTCAATCAGGATCCCGGTGTGGATGCCCCCTTGCTGCTGACCCAGGCGGCGGATGAAAGAGTGGTGGCCATAGGCGAAACCGGGCTCGACTACTTCTATTCGCCGGAAAACAAGGAGGTACAGCAAGCCTCCTTCCGGGAACATATCCGGGTAGCCCGTGCCCTGAACAAACCCCTTATCATTCACACCCGGGATGCCCAACAAGACACCTTGCAGATCATGCGTGAAGAGGGGGCCGATCAGGTGGGAGGCGTGCTGCACTGTTTCACCGAATCTCTCGAGATGGCCCAGGCCGCCATGGAGATGGGCTTTTACATCTCCATCTCGGGGATAGCCACCTTCAAGAATGCCACGGCCTTGCAGGACGTGGTCAAGGCATTGCCACTGGAGCGATTGCTGATCGAGACGGACTCTCCTTACCTTGCCCCTGTTCCTCACCGGGGGAGGGAGAACGAACCCGCCTTCGTGCGAGACGTCGCGCAATTTATTGCGGATCTGCGGCAGATACCCTTGGCCGAATTGGCAGAGGCCACCAGCCACAATTTCTTTGAGCTATTCAAGCTGGCGAAGAAATAATCATAAAGAGCCCCGACAGACGGGGCTCTTTATTTAAAATCTTTAACCTGATTACCCACGACAATATCAATTACCCATCCCGTTATCTCTCACTTGCTATCCGATTCAGATTCATCTTCTACTTAACCGCTTTCACGGATATCGAGTGATCAGGCTATTTATCCCGGGAGGTTGGAGGCATTAAATCAACATTCTATAAATATCGATAATATTCATTATCGATACTTGATGGATCTGAAAGATCCTGTAAGATCCTCCTAAACTCCATATAGAATCATAGACTTACGTGGCCTATCCAACCATTTCACCACCCGCTCATCAGTCATTGCAGACTGTGTTCGATCCTGCGCTCAATAGTCGGGCGCGGCGTTTCCTACGCAGTGCAAAAGCGGATTCCACCCTCAATGCCTATAAGGCCGATACCCGTATCTTCGTATTCTGGTGCCAGTTGCATGGGCTGGATCCACTGCAAACCAGTCATCACGACATCATGAACTTTCTGGCGGATCAGGCCGACGGCATATTGGCGGACTGGGTATGGCTAGATAAAGAGGAGGGGAAGGGAGAGCTGCGCAATGGGGAGCCACGAAAACCAGCTACCCTGGTGAGACGGCTCGCCGGTATCCGTTATGCCTTCAAGCAGAAAGGCATTCATCCCATGCCGACCGAGCATGCGGAAATAAAAGAGATGATGAGGGGCATAGTACGCCTCGGTGATAACCGCAAACGCAAGACGGGAGCCCTGACCCTGCAACCTCTGGCCCGGGTGCTCGACGAGATAGACATCTCCACCCTGGCGGGGCTACGGGATCACACCTTGCTGCTCTTGATGTTCAGCGGCGCCCTGCGCCGTTCGGAGGCGGCTCGCATCGAGGTGAGCGATCTCGACTTCGTGGGGCAGGGGATCCGCCTTCGCCTAAAACCGAGTAAGCATCAACTCCATGAAACCGAGATAGCGCTGATTCCCGGCAAGCACTATTGCCCGGTAACCGCCCTCAGCCGCTGGTTGAAAGCAAGCCGCATAAGCCAGGGGCCGCTGTTTCGCCGCATGACCCGCTGGGGGCAGCTCACCGCAGAGCCCCTGGGTCCGCAAGGCATCAACCTGATGATCAAGCGGCGAACCGGCCAGGTCATCGACGATCTCTATGTCAGTGGCCACAGCCTGCGCCGAGGCTTCATCACCTCGGCGGTGACCGCGGGCAAGCCCATGAACAAGATCATCGAGGTGACACGGCACAAGGACATGCGTACCCTGCAGGAGTATTTCGACGATGCGCACAAGTTCTCCGATCATGCCCTCGCAGGCTTGCTGTAAGATAACCGCGTCACGGTATTTTTTATGTTAAATACCATCTGATTGATTTGATGATATATTTATCGCCCCCCGAAGCAGTGCCGGTGAAGCGTCAGTACCATGAAGCGAAAAAGAGCCAGGCAAAGACGGCGGCTCTCACCCCTTTGCAGGGGAGTGTCATTCCAGCGATCTCCTGTCGCGCAGTGGTGAGAGATAACAAGTTCCACTCTCTTATTTAGCAAGGTCGTATGAGCCAGGAAATGAAGATGAATGTGGCGCAAGACAATGCCGAGCGGCAACGCCAACACGTGAAACGCAAGCAGGAAACCCACAGCAGGCTGCAATGCTGGATCAGCAATCGCCACGCCGAGCGGTTGCAGGAGCTAGGTCAGCATCTGGAAGACAACCAGGCCTCCCTCATCGAGCAGGCGATCGACTTGCTCTATCAGCACGAGCTGGTGCCGCAATATGTTGAAGAGCACAGTGACCAGCACGCTCACCATGAAGAGCAATCCAGGTCGGACACCATAGATTGAGCAGAGTGAGCAAATCGTGGGAATAAAAAAAGCCAGGTACGAATTCCTTGTACCTGGCATAGGGGAATTGGCTCCTTGCAGAGCCGTGCGCTAATTGATATGCGGATTGCCTTAAGCTTAGACAAGGCGCGAGGCATTTCAAGAAGTGACTAAAAGTTCAACCAGAGTGTGGGTTTTCCAGACTCGAACAGGTGTCTGTCCTTGACATGGCCGCCGACATCTCACTCATTGAACAAGTTGTTGTCCCGCACCAACTCACGGGGCAGGGCATTCTTGATGCGACTCCCCACCCATTTCCCCATACCAAGCGGATGCCCCTGATAGCGGACGATCACTTCCCCCACTCCCGGAGCCAGCTCGGGCCAGACATCCCGTCCCATCATGAATTCACGCCCGTTGGCGGCATCCAGCTCGACACATCCCCGGGTGGCCAGGCTGCCGTAAGCCAGCGCCCATTCATGGGTGAGGCGATAACCCTTCTTGAAGGTTTCCGCCAGCTTGATGCCGATGCGATCGAAGCGCAGCTTGCCCTGCACCTGCTCAAAGGCGTGAGGGAAGAGCCAGATCTCGTCATTACGGCCACACAGCTGGCCGCGCGGAACTATCCCGAAGCTCGCCTCTATCTCCCGCAACATGGGCTCGGCCTCTTTCGCCGGCAGCGGGGAGAAGGGGAATTTGCCGAGCTTGCCCGGCTTGAACATGGTATTGGGCACTGAGTGATGCTTGCTGATCCTGGCAACGAAGAAGCCCTCGCTGTCGAAGATCTGGGGCCAGACATGCAGGTAACCCTCTGGGGTACAGGCCTGCCCGGCACCGGGGAAGAGGTCGGCCAGGGAGTCGACACTCAGGGCGTCGCCGAACTTGTCTCGCAGCGACTGACAGACCGCCTGATTCTCCTGCAGGCTCAGGGTGCAGGTGGAGTAGACCAGCACGCCGCCGGGTTTGAGGGCGTGGAAGGCACTCTCCAGCAGGCCTTGTTGCACAGTGGCAATCTCCTCGATGCTCTCGAGACTCCAGTTGCGCAGGGCATCTTCATCCTTGCGCACTGTGCCTTCCCCGGAGCAGGGGGCATCGAGCAGGATGGCATCGAAGGTTTCCGGCAACCACTGGCCAAACACCTTGGCATCGAAATGGGTCATGCCCACATTGGTCACGCCACAGCGCTGGATATTGGCGCTCAGCACCTTGAGCCGGCTGCTGGAAAACTCATTGGCGACCAGCATGCCCTGGTTGTCCATCAGGGCCGCTACCTGGGTAGTCTTTGAGCCGGGCGCCGCCGCCGCATCCAGCAACATGCCGTCCCGCTTGATCTTGTCGCTCGCAAACAGCGCCGTCACCGGCAGCATAGAACTCGCTTCCTGGATGTAGAAGAGGCCGCACAGGTGCTCGGCGCTGTTGCCAAGGGGCACGCTCTCGTCGGCGCGCGTCAGCCAGAAGCCGGTCTCGCACCAGGGCACGGGATCCAGCTGCCAGCCCAGTGGCGCCATGCGTGTCACGAAGTCGGGCACCGAGATCTTGAGGGTGTTGACCCGGATGCTGCGCCGCAGCGGCCGCCGACAGCTCGCCACGAACGCATCCATGGAGAGATGGGCCGGCATGATGCCCGCGATATGACGCAGGAAGTGTTCGGGAAGGTAGGTATTGTCGTGCACAGTGCCGTCTCGCTGACCCAAAAGAGGGGCGACATAGTACCACAGGGGTCGGAATATTCTGAATGGGCGATGGGCAAAACGAGCAAGCCCGGCACTGGGCCGGGCTTGGGTCAAAGGGTCAGGGGAACATCAGGGCTGGATGCGGGGGCTCCACTCCAGCCACTCCTTCTCCGCCTTGCCATAGAGCGGGTAGTGGTGACCGGCCTTGACGGTCGGCCCCATCTCCCGCTCCGGGGTGTTGAAGGCGATACCGCCGGTCAGCAGACTCTGCACGGTTTCCACCTCTATGGTGCCGCCGGTCAGGCCGATGTCGGCCTTGACCCCGGACACGTTCCAGAAGCGGCTGTTGGCGCGCACCAGGTGGGCGTATTCCTGAGCGACGTTCACCTCGATCAGCACCTCGCTGCCATCACGGGCCAGCGCCACCCCGCTGACGCTGCCCACCACCATCTTGCGAAACAGCAGGGGGCTGCCGACGCTGATACCGCTGACGGAGGGGCTCTTGAGGGTCAGGGCCAATCCGATGGGGGTGCTCTGACTCAGGGGGAAGCGCTCCTTGCCCGCGCCCTGGCCCGGGCTTGCCTCCACGAAGGCGCCCTTGATCAGGGTGTCGAGGTGGGAGACGCCCCCCAGCCCGAGCTTGGCTTGCACCAGGGTGTAGCGCGCTCCGCTCTGCAGGAAACGGGCGGCGTACTGCCCATCCAGCTCGGCCCTGAAGCTCACCTGACCCAGGGTGGGATCCAGTTCAATCTGCTCCACCTTGCCTATATCCACCCCGCGATAACGGATGGGACTGCCCACCCCGAGCCCGGGATTGCTGTCGGCGGTCAGGGTCAGGGTGCGCACCTGGGTGCTGGCCTGCTCCTTGCTGTCAAACAGCTGATGGCTGCTGCGGCCGGTACCGAGCCGGTCAAATTCGATGGCGCCGCGAAGCAAAGTGGCGAGGTTGCCCATCTTGACCTGCACCCCGTCGAGCCGGATCTTGCCGTCGATGGCCGCCTTCTTCCAGAACTGGGGCTGCTGCTTGAGCAGGGGGGCGTAGACGGCGTCTATCTCCAGGGTGATGGCCACCCCGCGCTCCTCGGCTTTCAACGCCTTGACCTTGCCCGCTTCCAGCCCCAGATAGAGGACGGGGGAGCCTACGCCTATCCCGTCAGCTTGCTCGGCGCGCAGTGTCCAGCGCTCGGGTCTTGCATCACGGCTGCCGAGCAGGGCCAGCTCCTGGCTGGGGTAGAGGCGGTCGATACGCTCCCCCCCGGTGGCCTGGACCAGCTTTATCCCGCCTGCCAACCAGGCACTCGCCGGGCTGGTCTCCACCTTGAGGCCGCTCAGATCGGCCTGCACCTGCAAGGGGGCGGCACGATAGAAACGGGCCCGCTTCAGCAGATGCTGATAACCCTCGTTCACCACCAGGCTGACGCTGGCATTGCCGCTGCCATCCAGGGTCAGTGCGCCCAGCTGGCCTATCTGCAACCCCTTGAACCAGAGCGGGGCGCCCTCGTTCAAGCCAGCGAGATCGTCCGCCTGCAGGGTCAGCTTGATGCCATCGCGCTGCTCCTGGCTCGCCAGCGTCATGGTGCTGACCTGTTCACCTGCCACATAGTCGAGGCGGATTGCCGGTCCGGCCAGCAGGCGATCCGCGTGCTTGACCCCGGTGGGGGAGAGGGAGACAGTCTCCCAGACCAGACGGCTCTTGCCGGTCATTCGAAATGCCTGCTCGGGGTTGATCAGTGCCGTGACGACCCGGCCCTGCTCGGTCAGGGGAATGGGGTCTATCCTGCCAATCTCTATCCCTTCATAGAGAATGGGCATGCCTTCCTTGACAGGCAGATCCCCCGCCTGGATGCTGATGCGCTCGCCCCGGGCCGCCTCGGCCAGCCCCTTATAGAGGGTGAAATTGAGCCCCTTTTGCGCGACGGGCGACGCCTTGGGAGAGTCGAACGCTATGCCGCCGCTCAGTATGGAGGTGAGGCTGCCAGCCTCCACGCTGACACCGGCCAGGCTGAAGGAGCCCTTGATGCCGCTGATATTCCAGAAGCGGGTATCCACCTTGACCAGGTGCTCGAAGCGCGGCTCTATCACCAGATCCAGGATCACATTCTGGTTATCCTCTCCTAGGCGGGTATTGATGACGCTGCCGACCTCGAGCCCGCGGAAGTAGATTTTGGCACCTATGCCGACCGACCCCAGGGAGTCGGCGGTCAGGTGCAGGGTGCGCCCCTGGGCCTGATAGCCAGGGGGCGGGCCGTCCAGTGCATCGAACTCGTCCTCCAGCGGGTTGTTGTCCCGACCGGGTTGCAGGTTGATGTAGTTGCCGGAGACCAGGGTATCTAGGCCGGAGATCTCGGTGAGGGAGGCCTTGGGGCTCACCAGCCAGAAGTCGGAGCCCTTGCGGATGAGCGGGCGGGCGCGGCTGTCGACCTTGGCGAGCACGGCTATCTTGCGACCGTCCTGTGCCAGCTCCAGATCCTGGACCACCCCTATGGCCACCCCCTGATAACGCAGTTGGGTCTTGCCCGGCAAGATGCCGTTGCCCTGGGCAAAGTTGATGCGAATGAGTTGACCGCTGCTCGTCCACTGCTGGTAGATGAAACCACCCGCCAGCAAGAGGGCGATGAAGGGCAACAACCAGACTGGGGATAACCAGCGATGTTTCTCAATGACGGGTTCAGCCCCGATCATAGCGACTCCTTAAATTGGCTGTGATGCACAGCACATCCGATACAGAAAAAATGCATTAACGGGCCGCCTTGTCCCACAGCAGGCGGGTGTCGAGCATCCGGGCCGACATCATGGTGAGGATCACCACGCCGGCGAAGGCGGTTGCCCCTGGCCCGGCCCGCACGTTGAGCAAGACACCGCGATCCACCAGGGCCACCATCAGCGAGATCACGAACAGGTCCAGCATGGACCAGCGACCGATGAAATCGATGACGCGATACATGATGAGCTGACGCTTGCGCCGCACCGGCTTGCTGCGCTGCAACTGCCAGCAGATCCAGCCCAGCCCCAGTATCTTGCCAATGGGGACTATGATGCTCGCGGTCAGCACTATGGTGGCGATGCCCGACATCTTGCTGCGATAGAGCGCCATGATACCGCTGAAAATGGTATCGGACTGCAGTAATCCCTTGTTGTAGAAGTGGGTGATGGGCAGCAGATTGGCGGGCAGCAGCATGAAGGTGGCGAGCGCCAGCAGGCCCCATGACCAGGCGAGCGAACGGGGGATCCGCATCTGCAGGGGGCTGTGGCAGCGAGGGCAGCTCATGGCTCTTTGATAGCGCACCAGCAGGCCGCAGGTGTGGCAGCGGCAGAGCCCGAGTTCACGGGCGCTGGTCGGTATCATGATCCGGCTCCTGCGAGGCGTTGTGCAGCGGTATCCGCTCCCAGTAGGGGGCGGGGTCGAAGAGAATGAGCAGCGTCATGTTGAGCAGCATCAATATCCCGAGGCTAAGCAGACCGCCCCCCAGACGCACGTCGGCGATGTCGATCAGCTTGAACAGGGCGACCATCAGGCTGACGATGTAAACCTCCAGCATGGCCCAGTGCCGGAACACCTCCACGGCCTTGAGCGTCGGGGCCAGCATGTGCCAGCGTTTGGCAAGGCCGGAGGCAAGCGCAAAGATGCCGAGCAGCAACCCCGCCGGCGCCAGCACGGCGCACCAGAGCACCAGGCTCGCCACCCAGAGTTCCCCCTCCTCAAACAGCATCAGAATGCCTTTGAGCAGGTTGGCATCGGAGTTGACCCCGGCCAGGCGCAGGTAGAGCAGGGGTTCGAAGAAGGCGGAAGGGAGCAGCAGGAAGCCGGTGATGGTGAGGGCCATCAGCTGGGAAGGACGAAAAGCATAGCGCCCATAGAGATGCTGGTGACAGCGCGGACAATGGGCGTGACGACGCAGGGGCAGCAGCTTGCGTTCGATCAGCAAGTCACACGCCGGGCAGACGATCACGGAGTGGGGATCCGACATACGATTCAACCTGTTGAAGGAATTGATAAAATTTACCCTAAAACGCCCTCGCTGTCTTGCCGGAGCGAAACCTCTGGCCAAGAAAAGATGGCCTGGCCGGCCAACCCGCTGGGCCATAGAGAGAAACACTGAACACGGTTGCCGGACCAGGGGGAGATGATGCGGTGATGGGCGCGGTGGCGGATCCTGAGTGTTATTTGCAACACTGTATATTCATACATATACTTGCAGTCACTATCATGAGGAGGACGCCACTATGGCCGTTGAGATCAAGTATGTTGTCGTGCGTGGGGGAGTGGAGAAGATGACCTTTGCCAGCAAGAAAGAGGCGGATGCCTATGACAAGCTGCTGGATACCGCCGATGAACTGATGGCGCTGCTGGCCGGGGCACCGGTTCAGCTGGCACCCGAGCAGCAGGAGAGCCTCGCCTTTTACCTGGCCGAGCAGCGGGATCTGCTGCAAAACGTGCTGCGCGGTGGCAAGGGGCAGGGGATCAGCCCCAAGGAAGAGAAGGTGGATGCCGAGAAGCCCAAGGGAAAATCCCTCAAGAGCGTGGCCTGACAGGATAAGGGCGGGGCAGGGCGTCCAACCCTGGCTTCCGCCCCACAATATTCAAGAAGAGTCCATTTTCAGTCATTTTTTTCGCTATTTACCCCGAGAAATTTCCAACAAGACTGCATAGTCATTGAATAAACACCATATACCATAGTGTCCGCGGTCCGCCAGGGAAGCCTTGACGACTCATCCCCGGGCCATCTGGTATCCCCTGATGCCGATAACCCCATTTATCGGCATCAGGATTGCGCGGCGCCGAGCCAGCTTCACTCAACAAGACTCACAAGCACCATCATGACTCATCCGTCACTGCCACCCGCCATGCCGTTGTTCGATAATCTGCTCCATCTGGAGGCGGGCAACCCCCAGGTCAACCAGTATCTGGCCACTCTCAGCCTGGGCAATGTACCCGATGCCGGCCTCGTCTATGAGCTGGCCGTCGACTGGCTGCTGGAGCAACGCCACAGCGAGAACAACTACAAGACCTACCGCAGCGAGCTGACCACCTTCCTGCATTGGTGTTTCTGCGAGGTGGCCATCAGTCCCAAGGATCTCACCAGGCGCATCATGATGCGCTATCTCGACTACTGCCAGGCTCCGCCACAAGGGCTTATCGCATACCGAAATGTGGCCCAGTTCGTGCTCGACAAGGAGTGGGGAGAGCGGTTGCCGAACCCCTTGTGGCGACCGTTTCTCGGCAAGCGGGAACTGGGCCGCGAGCTGCCATACCGTCTGAGCGAGCAGGCGATGAAGACCAAGCTCGCCATACTGTCGGCCTTCTTCCAGTTCCTGATCCAGGAGGAGTACATGGACCGCAATCCGGCACTCCTGCTGCAACGGGTGAAGCGGCCGGACAGCCAGGATGTCGGTGAAGAGGCCCAGTCCTTTACCGAATTGCAATGGTCCTATGTGATGCAGGCCGCCGAGCGGCTGGCAACCGAATGCCCGGCCCAGCATGAGCGCAGCCGGTTTCTCATCTGCCTCATGTACGCCTGTTATCTGCGTATCTCCGAGGTGGCGGCCAGACCGGGCTTCAGCCCCGTCATGAGCCAGTTTCGCCGCGACAGCAAGACCGGCGTCTGGGGCTATGACATACCACGCAGCAAGGGCGGCAAACGCCGCACCGTGGCCGTCTCCCAGGCCTTGTTGGATGCACTGGCACGTTATCGCACCTTTCTTGGGCTCTCGCCGCTGCCAGCCCCGGGCGAACAGACGCCGCTCTTCGTGCGCCACAAGGCGGCGGCCCATGGCCGGGAGCAAGGCGAGCTCAACGCCAATCTCGGGATCCGCCAACTGCGGGATCTGGTGATTGCTGTCTTCGAGCAAGCGGCCAGCCTGGCCGAGCAAGATGGCTTTGCCCAGGATGCCGCCGAGATGCGTACCCTGACGCCGCATTCCATTCGCCATACCGGCATCACCCACGACATCAACCTGCATGGCCGGCCACTGTCACACGTACAGGCAGACGCGGGACACGACAGCATAGACACCACCTCCAAATACCTGCACACCGGCAACAGCGAACGCCACGAGAGTGCCAACCATAAGCCGCTGGATCGCCTGCATGAATGAGTGTCCGTAAAAGTGCTACCCAGCGTATCTGCCAAACGTTATATGGCGGGAAAAAATACCCGCCAATCGCCTTCATACAGACCGCGCATAATGCATATTATGTTAAATGATGTGTGCTTGTTTCCTGTTACCGCCAATTGAACTGTGTATAATGGAAACAATTGATCCTATCCCCGACCGGATGTCTTAAGTGGCTGAATTAACATCAGAACAATTAAAACCCGCTTTCACGATTGAGCAGTTCCCCACGCTCAGCGAGCTCGAACCCATCCCTTTTGCCGCCCTGCAACCCAGAGCCATTTCCGGCATCAAGCGACTGGCCAGTTTTGATGGTGACTGCCCGGTCATGCTGCTCAACGGCTTCCCGGGTGCGGATTATGAGAGTGTCTGCCAGACCTTGATCGCCTCTTCCAATGGCAAGGATGGCGACCTTTTCGATCTCTGTTACACCGAGAACCTCAACAACCCGTTCAAGCCTATCTGGCTGCGCCTGCAACCCGGTACCGGGTTCGAATTCTGCGAGATGGTTGGCGAGCTGCTCAAGCTGATGAGCCATCACCTGGATGCCGAACGCCTGGTCACCCGGATCATCCGCAAGCAGGAAAATGACCCCAAGATTGTGGACTTTCTCTCCGATCTGGCGGCGCACGTGGCTCAGGGGCTCGAATTCCAGCACCCGGTGCTCATCAACCTGCTGATCCATCACGAAGAGCAGCAGGCCCCCGTCATCTATGGCCGGGACCTGAACTGGGACACCCTGTTTGGCTCCATCAACTATCAGACGGAGCAAGGCTCGGTCTATGCCAACCAGCATCTGCTGGAGCCGGGCCTGCTGCGGGAAGCCAACGGCGGCTATCTCATCCTGCAGCTCGACGAGCTGCTCGATCAGCCCCATCTCTGGTTCAAGCTCAAGAACGCCATGCAAAAAGGCGAGCTGGACTGGAATGCCTATCAGGAAGGCAAGACCCTGACCCCCTTCTTCACCCCCGAGGCTACGCCTATCCGGTTCAAACTGATCCTGGTGGGCGACCGGCTGGAAGTGGCCGAGTTCCAGATGCTGGACAGAGACATGTCCGAGCGCATCTTCCTGCGCGCCGATCTGGTGTCCGAGGTGAACATCGAAGAGGACTTGCCCGAGTTCCTGCAATACCTGGCCTGGCTGCGGCTGCGCTGGAACCTGCTGGACTTCACTCCGGGTGCCCTCCTCGCCCTGTGTCGCCATGCCAGTCGTCTCTGTGACCATCAGGAGTGGCTCTCCCTCTCGGAGGTGCAACTCAGCGCCATCATGCGCATGGCCGACAGCCTGGCCCGCGAGCTGGAGGCAACGACCGTCACCGACGAGCACATACTGCTCGCCCTGGAGGAGCAGGATTACCGCCTCAACTACCTGGTGGAGCAATCCGATCAGGGGGTCATCGATGGCCAGATCCTGCTACAGACCGACGGTGAAGAGGTCGGCCAGATCAACGGCCTCTCCGTCATTCAGGTAGCCGGTCATCCTTATGACTTCGGTGAACCGGTGCGGCTGACCGCCACAGTACACCTGGGGGATGGCGACGTGGCCGACATCGAGCGCAAGGCAGAGCTCGCCGGCCACATTCATGCCAAGGCGATGATGATCATCCACGGCTATCTCTCCAACAAGTTCGGCGCAGAGAACCCCTCACCACTCTCTGCAAACCTGGTGTTCGAGCAGTCCTATCACGAGATTGACGGCGACAGCGCCTCCCTGACAGGTCTGTGCGCCCTGCTCTCTGCCCTCGCCCGCCAACCCATCTCCCAGCGCTTCGCGGTGACCGGTGCGGTCGATCAGTTCGGCAACGTGCAGGCTGTGGGTGGCGTGAACGAGAAGATCGAAGGCTTCTTCCGGGTGTGCAAAATCCACGGCATCACCGGCAAGCAAGGTATCATTCTGCCCGGTACCAACGCCCAGCAGCTCAACCTCTCCGATGAGGTGATCGCCGCCGTCGAAGCGGGCCAGTTCCATATCCACCCGGTGGATCATGTGGAAGAGGCCATCGAATTGCTGACCGGCTGTGTAGCCGGCGAGCCTGACATGCCGGACACCCTGTTTGGCCGGATCCAGGACAGACTGGATGAACTCAATGGCACTGCACCCAAGAGTGGCGTGCTGCGCAACCTGCTGGGCCGTCTATTCGGCCTCTAAATAAAGTGATCGGAGTTGTTTAGCGAACAACTGTAAGCTAAATTGGCCCGGCTTTGACCCATATGAAGGATAAACAGCGTGACCCTAGATAACGACACCACTAATACCCACCTCTCCCTGTGTGAACAAGGTAAAGAGTCGTTTACCCGTGAAGAGCTGCTTGCTTGCAGCCGTGGCGAATTATTTGGTGAGGGTAACAGCCAACTGCCCGCCCCCAACATGCTGATGATGGATCGCATCGTCAAGATCACTGACAACGGTGGCGAACACGGCAAAGGCGAAATCCTGGCCGAACTCGATATCACTCCGGATCTCTGGTTCTTCGACTGCCATTTCCCTGGCGATCCCGTCATGCCGGGCTGTCTGGGTCTGGATGCCATGTGGCAGCTGGTCGGTTTCTTCCTGGGCTGGAAAGGCGGTCCGGGCAAGGGACGCGCTCTGGGCGTGGGCGAGGTGAAATTCACCGGCCAGATCCTGCCGACCGCCAAGAAAGTGACCTACAAGATCACCTTCAAGCGCGTCATCAACCGCAAGCTGGTGATGGGCATTGCCGACGGCGTGGTCGAGGTGGATGGTCGTCCCATCTACAGCGCGACCGACCTGAAAGTGGGCCTGTTCAAAGACACCACCGCATTCTGATCTGCTCTGACCCGGTCAGAGAGTGACAACGTAAAGGGGCCGCCATGGCCCCTTTCCTTTTTGCAATGAGTGATGAAGTCTCGGTTACTTCATGAAGAGGCCTGAGCCTCGCCCCTCCATGGCGTCGCGCCAACCACCAAGCCAGTGCCCTCTGGCATCCAGGCATTGGTACGGACACGCTTCTTTCTGTTTGCCGACTACGCCAGCCTGATAACCACGAGCGCGTGCTCTTTCCAGACGGTCCCGTTTCTGTCTCTTCATCATCTACGACCCTCTTCGTGGAACAAAAAAGCGACCAAGTTTTCACCGGGTCGCTTTCATCTTTACCCCAGGGGGGAAGCAGGGTCAAACAAAAAATTCCATGCTATTCAGACGTTGTGACACAAGATACTGAACTGCATTAATTTTTGATGACACATTTTTTATCGCTGGTAACGGCGCAGCCAGGCGAAGGGCAAGGCCAGCAGAGTCAACCAGAACAGGCTGCCACCACCACCATCTTCACCATCCTGACCGGTCTGGTTGTTGACCGGGGCATTGCTCACCACATATTCAGCGGGCTTGTTGCCCTGATAGTCCGCCACGGCCGGTGTCAGCTTGACGGCGACCACGGTTGCGTTGGTACGCAGGTTCAGATCGCTCTCGCTGTTGTAGCGATAGGCGGTCGCCGCTATGGTGCCATCGCTGCTGATGCCGCTGGCGTAGGCGATGTGGTAATACTTGCCATTCTGGGCACACTGCTTGGCACCGGCATCATCCAGGCCACAGATCAGGTCGTTCAGGTACCAGTTGTTGCTCGGGGACGCCGCATTGAGCAGGAAGGCTTCCTGCATGCGGTTGGTGCCGTTGGCCACAGGCTGGGTCTGATGACGGGAGTCACGCCAGCCGACCACCATGTTGTGATCGTTGATGGCAGCGCCCTCGGAGCCGGAGCCAGAGAGCGGCTTGTCCTGCAGGGGGATGCTGGCCGCAGAGCTCGGATTGTTCAGATTGAACAGGAACATCTCGGTCGGTCGGTTCTGACCCTTGTTGATGCTGTAACGCTGGTTACCGATCACATAGCCATTCTCGTTGACAGACACAGCCCAGCTATTTTGCAGCACGCTGTCATCCTTGCCAGGCTCGCCATCGGGCAGCGGGATGATCTTGGTGGCACCCACTGTGCCGGCATCGAGGTCCAGGGTCCAGTAGCTGGCCAGGTTGCGGCCGTCGAGATCCCCCGACCCTACCTCACCGGTGGAGCTGTAGCCAACGCCGTACAGGGTGCCGTTGAATGTCGCCGCACCAAATGCAGACGCGGTCTGCAGCACTTCGTCGCGCTGACGGCCATAGTCGCTGGCCTGTATCAGCTTGTTGAAACCACCCGAGCCATTGAGCAGCCAGAAGCTGGCCTGGGTATCGACCCCGGGGCAGTAACGAAAGTCACCATACTCATCGTCATTGCCGGCGAAACACCAGTTATAGAAGTCACCACCCACGTTGTGGCGGTACTTGCCGCTGGCGGCTGTCCCTGTCACCAGGTACTGACCGTTGTCCAGCTTCTTGATGCTGGTCGGGACGCTCAGGCTGTGGGCGCCGGCGGCATCTTTCAGCTCGACCGGGTTGCCGTCATTGACGATGGCAAAGGCGGTGCGCAGCTTGCCGTCCATCTTGTAACCCGCGCGGTCGGTCGGGGCATCCCCCAGAGCCGTTACCAGGCCATCGGTCTGAGTGGTGGCAACATAGCCGATGCCGCTACGCTGATCGACACCATCGAGGAAATCGCGGCGCCACTGGTAGGCAAAGCCCGGATTCTCGTCCCAGAAGGAGTCACAGACGGAGCTTGAAAGGAAGCAACCCTGCTCGAAGCGGAAACGATCGACCAGGAAGTCGGCAGAGCGCACGGTCGAGAAGTACTCAGCCATGTTGTTCTTGGTATTGATCCCGATGAGTCCGCTGCCATCGGTACTGATCCCGCTGGCATATCCTTTGACTTCGTCATCGACAATGGTGAAGAAGGAGCTTTGTGCCGCCTGCGCGTTGAGGCTGGCGCCGACCAGGATGGCCAGCATGGATAATTGCTTTTTCATCTACTTCCTTAGTCTTGATGTTTCAACGCTTCCAACTCCTCCCAACGGGAGAAGGCGTGTTCCAATGCGGCCTCTGCCGCATGCAATGCATCCAGTTTGGACTGGGTCTGCTCCGCCGGCAGGGAGAAGAAGCCGGGATGGTTGATCTCCGCCTGCAGGGCATCGAATTCCGTTTCCAGCTGCTCCAGCCGGGCTGGCAGATTATCCAGCTCCAGTTGCAACTTGTAAGAGAGTTTGCGTGTTTTTTTCGCCGGCTCAGCCGTCAACGCGACAGGCTCTGCCACCTTGGCCGCGGCCGCCTTGATCGCCTGTTGCTGACTCTGCTGGGCCCGGGTGGCCATCATGTCGGCATAGCCGCCCACATAATCGCTGATCCGCCCATCCCCTTCAAACAGCCAGCAGCCGGTCACCGTATTGTCGATGAAACGGCGATCGTGGCTGACCAGCAGCAGGGTGCCCGGATAATCGGTCAGCAGCTCTTCCAAAAGTTCCAGCGTTTCGACATCCAGGTCGTTGGTTGGTTCATCCAAAATCAACAAGTTACTGGGTTTGAGGAACAGCTTGGCCAACAGTAGACGGTTTTTCTCGCCCCCTGACAAGGCCTTGACCGGGGTCCGCGCCCGTTTGGGTTCAAACAGGAAGTCCTGCAGGTAGCCGAGGATATGGCGGGAGCGGCCGCGCACCATCACTTCCTGCTTGCCCTCCCCCACGTTGTCCACCACAGTCTGCTCGGGATCGAGCTGTTCGCGGTACTGATCGAAATAGGCCACTTCCAGGTTGGTGCCGCCCTTGACCAGCCCGCGGCTCGGCTCGAGCTGACCCAGCAAGAGCTTGATGAGGGTGGATTTGCCGCAGCCGTTGGGGCCGACCAGGGCAATCTTGTCGCCCCGCAGCACCTGCAGATCCAGCCCCTGGAACAGGGTGCGATCGCCAAAGTCCAGTCCTAGCCCTTCGGTCTCGAACACCAGCTTGCCGGAGCGGTTGACGTCGTCCATCTGCAGCTTGGCCTTGCCTTGCAGCTCACGGCGCTGGCTGCGCTCCATGCGCATCGCCTCGAGGGCGCGCACCCGGCCTTCGTTGCGGGTACGGCGGGCCTTGATGCCCTGACGCACCCACACCTCTTCCTGGGCCAGCTTGCGGTCGAACTCGGCGTTTTTCAGCTCCTCGACCCGCAACCACTCCTCCTTCCCTTGCAGGTACTGATCGTAATTGCCGGGCCAGGAGGTGATGGCGCCCCGATCGAGATCGATGATCCGGGTCGCCAGTTTGTGAATGAACTCCCGATCGTGGGAGATGAAGACGATGGCGCCGCGAAAATCCTTGAGGAACTCTTCCAGCCAGTTGATGGCGTCTATGTCCAGGTGGTTGGTCGGCTCGTCCAGCAGCAGCAGATCCGGGTCACAGGCGAGCGCACGGGCCAGGGCCACCTTGCGCAGCCAGCCACCGGATAAACTGTCGAGGGTCACGTCGGGATCCAGCCCCAGCAGGGTCAGCACCTGGCTGATGCGAGTCTCGAGCTGCCAGCCGTTCTGATAATCGAGCTGCTCCTGCAACTCGCTCATCTTGCGGATGTTGGCATCGGAGGGATCGTGGCCCAGCTCCAGGGAGATGTGGTGATACTGCTTGAGCAGCTCACCCACCCCGGCCAGCCCTTCGGCGGCATAGTCGAACACGGTCAGCTCGCTCGAGGCGGGAGGATCCTGCTCGAGACGGGTCACCTTCAAGTCCTGCTGCAACACCAGACGGCCGTCATCCAGGGAGAGCTCACCGGCGATGACCTTCATCAGGGTGGACTTGCCCGCCCCGTTGCGCCCCACCAGACAGAGGCGCTCGCCACGCTCTATGGTCAGCTCGGCATTGTCGAGCAGCGGGAAATCACTGAACGACAGACAAGCGCCGTGCAATGTCAAAAGTGCCATGTTTGTTCCTTGTTACTTATGAAAAAACGGGCGGCAGACTCTGCCCCCGTTTCATCGTCAAATCAGCCTCACCCCTGATGGGCAAGCCAGCCCTTGAGCTGTGCCAGGGTGAAGGGCCAGCCCAGTTCGCGGCCGGCGTCATCCCGCAGCACAGGGATGCGCACCCGGTAGGCCGCAAGCCACTGCTCGTCCTCCATGATGTCACACTGGCGAGTACTGGCGGCAAGGCCAGCCTCCTCCACCAGCGCCCAGGCCTGTTCGCACAGGTGGCAGCCGTCGGTGTGAAACAGGGTCAGCATCAGGCCTGCGTCTCGGCGTGGGTGATGATCCAGCAGTTGTGGATATGCTGGTTGCGCTCAAAATCCTTGGGCCGGGTCTTGCCGGTGATGTTCTGGGCCTTGAGGCCAGCGGCCTCGAGACCGGCCAGATCCATCTTGAAGTGGCGCTTGTTGTTGGAGAACACCAGGGTGCCGTCCGCCGCCAGCAGGCGTTTGAGGTGCTGCATCAGCAGCAGGTGATCCCGCTGCACGTCGAAGCTCTCGTCCATCCGCTTGGAGTTGGAGAAGGTGGGCGGATCGATGAAGATGAGATCGTACTGATCTTCGGCCTCGGAGAGCCACTTCAGGCAATCGGCCTGGACGAACTTGTGCTGACGACCCACCAGCGAGTTGAGCCGCATGTTGTCCTGCGCCCAGTTGAGGTAGGTGTGGGACATGTCCACAGTCGTGGTTTCGCTCGCCCCGCCAAGGCCCGCGTGCACGGTGGCACTGCCGGTATAGGCGAACAGGTTCAGGAAGCGCTTGCCGCGGGCCATCTGACCCAGCATGCGACGGGTCTGACGGTGATCGAGGAAGAGGCCGGTATCCAGGTAGTCATAGAGGTTGACCCACAGACGGGCGCCGTACTCCTGCACCTCCATTCTGTGCTGCTCTTCGGAGAGCTTCTGGTACTGCTGCTTGCCTTCCTGACGCTCGCGCACCTTCAGGATCACCTTCTCGCCGTCCATGCCGGTCACCTTGATGGCGGCCTGCACCATGTCGAGCAGACGCTGACGGGTCTTCTGGGCGGGAATGTCCTTGGGCGCGGCGTACTCCTGCACCACCAGGTAATCCCGATAGCGGTCGATGGCGGCGTTGTATTCCGGCAAGTCGGCGTCATAGAGGCGATAGCAGTCGATCCCCTCCTTGCTGGCCCACTTCTCGAGGGTCTTCAGATTCTTGCGCAGACGGTTTGCGAAGTCCTGGGCCACCTCTTTCTGGGAGGCCACGGAGTCGAGCGCTATCTGGTAGTTGCGCAGCTGGCACTCGAGGGCACCGTTGAACAGACGATATTGCTTGTCGGCCCGCAGGCGCAGGCAGCTCAGCAGCTCAGGCGAGGCAGACAGAATAGTGACCTTCCAGCCCTGGAAGCTGCGGCGCAGGGCATCGCCCAGGGCCTGGTGCACTTCCAGCAGGGCCGGGAACTCCCCCAGACGCTCGCCATAGGGCGGGTTGGAGATCAGCATGCCGACTTCGCGGGCCTCCCCTTCTGCGGCGGCTTGCGGCAGCGGGTTCTCAAGCGCGGTCACGTCGGCCTGCTTGAAGGTGATGAGGTGGGCCACACCGGCCGCCTTGGCATTGTCGCGTGCCTTCATCAGCACACGAGGGTCGGCATCGCAGCCAAACAGCTTCACTTCGCAGCGCTGCATGCCACGCTTGGCGCGCACCTGGGCTTCCATCATCAGGCTCTGCCACAGATCGCCATCGTGTTGCAGCCAGCGATCGAAACCGAAGCGCTCCCGGCGCAGGGCCGGCGCCATGTCGGCGGCGATGAAGGCCGCTTCGATCAGCAGGGTGCCGGAACCGCACATGGGGTCCATCATGGGCTCGCCGGTCCAGCCGCTGCGCGCAATCATGGCGCAGGCCAGGTTCTCTTTAAGGGGCGCTTCGCCTGTGCCCTGACGGTAGAAGCGCTGATGCAGCGCCGGGCCGGACAGGTCCAGGGTTATGTTGGCCTTGCCCTTGCCCAGGTGCGCCATGATGCGAATGTCCGGCGACTTCTTGTCGACGTCCGGGCGCACATGGCCGCGCTTGGTGAAGCGATCAACGATGGCATCCTTGATCTTCAGCGCGCCGTACTGGGTGTTGCGAATGGCCGGGTTGGTACCGGTGAAGTCCACGGCTATGGTGGCGGTACCGGGGAAGTGCTCTTCCCAGGGAATGGTGTGGGCACCGAGATAGAGATCCAGATCGTCGTTCATCTGGAATTCGGAGAGCACCAGCACGATGCGGGAGGCGAAACGGCTCCACAGGCAGGCCTTGTAGCCGATGGCCAGTTCGCCTTTGAAGTGGACGCCGGCCACGGTCTCACGGACCTGCTCCGCGCCCAGGGTGGTCAGCTCGACGGCCAGCAGGTTTTCCAGCCCCTTGGGGCAGGTTGCAAAAAATTCTTTCATCACGCTCACGGGGATGCCATAAAAATAGTGCCGCATTATACCTTATCGGCCCGCACTCGGCATCCGAACCTTGGGGTTCGCGCGAATATAAAGGGGCTGGCCGACGCAATGGCTACCATTTTTTGCTCTTGTCACCGGCACAGAGGGCGCGGGCTCGATGAGGCAACTCAATATCCAGTGCAGAAGGGCGTGCGCCGAACGGCGACGAATTGACTCAAGGAAGGTGCCGCAATGGCATGGGAGAGACGAGCGATAAATAACCGGCGTCGGTTATTCCGAGGGCGTATGAATATCAACCAAAAATAACGTGCAGAGGCAGCATCAGCTGACCTGTCGATATTGTGCCTGGGCACGGGTCCTGGTCTGCATCCGGTTATTCATCACCTTGATCACCGCGAACCTTGGCAGGATCTTGCTGGCAGTCAGCACCAATTCCTCGGTCAGGTTCAGGCAGACGCTCGCCTGTTCCCCGGCCTCGATGACCATGAACTCTCCCCTGCCATGGGATGTCTGCATCGACACCAGGGAGCCCATTTCCGGCGAGCAATGAGTCTGCTGTTCATGAAAGAACCAGCTTTGTGGCATCAGGGGTTTATAAAAGCGGCTGACGGCGATGGCATTGAGTACCAGCTGAACCTGATGGGGAACACTCCAATCGAGTTCGGCGGCCTTGTCCATCAATTGATAATAGAGGGCGGCATCGTCGACACAAAAGGGCTGGGTCGTGAAGGAGCTGGGGACGAGTTGTCGCCCCTTATATTCGGTGGCGAATATCATGCGATCGGATAAATCCAGCATCAGACGATCATCCTGAGCATCATAATGCCACTGCCAATTGTCATTGGGTTGGATACACATGGAGTTGCCCTTACTTAAGCCGTCCCTCGACTTTATTCCATGTCGAGAATTTGAGCAACTTTAAATAAGGGCAAGCGGTTATCTTTTAAATATGGGTAACTATCTCTTTGACCAGACTCGGGCCCTTATAAATAAAGCCACTGTAAATCTGGACCAGACTGGCACCCGCCGCCAATTTCTCCCGGGCGGCCATGGCGCTGTCAATACCGCCCACCCCAATGATAGGCAGGGCCCCATTGAGGGCCTTGGCCAGCTGGCGGATCACCTCTGTGCTCTTGTGCTGGAGCGGACGGCCGCTGAGGCCCCCGGCTTCACCGGCATGGGGCATGTCATAAATCATGTCACGCTCCAGGGTGGTATTGGTGGCGATGACGCCATCGATCCCGTTTTTGATCAAAGAGGCGGCAACCTGATTAATTTCATCCAGGCTGAGGTCGGGGGCAATTTTAACGGCAAGGGGCACGTACTTCTTATATTGCGCGGCCAGCTCCTGCTGCCGAACCTTGAGGGCAGCCAGCAACTCATCGAGCGCCTCGCCATATTGCAGCGAACGCAGTCCCGGGGTGTTGGGAGAGGAGATATTGACGGCGATATAACCGGCATGATCATAAACCTTGTCCATGCAGATCAGATAATCGTCCTTGCCCTGCTCTATCGGGGTGTCCTTGTTCTTGCCGATATTGATGCCAATCACCCCCTGATATTTGGCCTCTTTCACCTTGGCCACCAGATGATCGACACCCTTGTTGTTGAATCCCATCCGGTTGATGATCCCTTCCGCTGGAATTACCCGGAACAACCGCGGCTTGTCATTTCCGCTCTGGGGCTTGGGGGTCACAGTGCCTACTTCAATAAAGCCGAACCCCATGGCACCAAATGCGTCGATACACTCCCCGTCTTTATCGAGGCCGGCAGCCAGTCCCACCGGATTGGCAAAATTAAGCCCCATGACAGTGACGGGGCGTTGGGGGAGTGAATGACGGAAGAAACAATCGAGCGGTGTACCGAGAAGGCGGGGCAAATACTTGATGGAGAGATCGTGTGCCTGTTCCGGATTGAGTTTGAACAGAAAATGCCTGGCGAGGGGGTACAGCATGTTTGCTCCTTAAAAAAGCCCCGGCAACTGGCCGGGGCTTTTGGGGTTATGCCGAGGTTCGGCAATTCAACTGGAGCAGGTTCAACTCTCGCAAGGCCACCGAGAACTTGGCGAACTCGTGAGTACTCGTGGTCTTGAAGTCGGCCAACATATGGGTCCAACGGGACAAGAGTTGCTCATGCTCCGAAATCCAGTCGGCCAGTATGGTAGCGCATTCCCCCTGCTCTTTGCACCCTTCCAGTACCACTGAGGTGAGGCTGCGTTGCTGCCAGTCCAGATCCTCGCGGAAGGAGGCCCTGGCCATCGCCTGCCAATGGTTGCCCACTGGCTGATGGTTGATCTGCTCGAGGAACCAGTGCAGATCCAGCTTGGCGCCGAGGCGGTAGTAGACGTTGGCGGCGCGCACTATGTCGGTCTTGTGCTCCGCGGCAATCTGCGCCAGATCCAGGCTGGAGAACAGGCTGCTCATGTGGGCGACCTGACGGGCGATGGCTTCCGGCACCTGTTTGGCCACCAGCTCCGCGACCTTCTGCTGATGCTCAGCCACTTCGCTCTCGTCCATCACCTCGTAAAGGTGCTCCCCCAGGGTCTCGAAGGCCGGACGGAAGAAGGCGATGTTCTCCCCTATGCTCCAGCTGCGGTTGCGGGCACGCAGGAACCAGCGGGTGGCACGACGCACTATGCGGCGGCTGTAGAACATCAGCTCGAGCTGGGTGTTGGCATCCACCAGGTTGTCACAACCCTCGATGTCGCGCCACAGGGTACCCAGACCGAATACCTCACGGGCCATGGCGAAGCAGCAAGCCACTTCGGCCACAGAGGCACCGGTTTCGTCCTTCATCCGGCTGGCGAAGTTGAGCCCCATGTCGTTGACCAGCATGTTGGCCACCCGGGTCGCGATGATTTCGCCGCGCAGCGGGTGCTGGGCCAGCTCGGCACCGAACTGCTGCTGCAACTGGGCCGGGAAGCTGGTGACCAGCATGTTGGCGAGGAAGGGCTCCTCGGTCACTTCCGGGCAGTTGAGCTGCTCTTTCAGTACCATCTTGCCGTAAGCCACCAGCACGGCGAGCTCGGGACGGGTCAGCCCCTGCCCTGCGGCCATCCGCTCGGAGAGTTCCTCGTCGGAGGGCAGGAACTCCAGCGCACGGTCCAGCTTGCCTTCACGCTCCAGCCCCTGGATGAAGCGTTGCTGCTCTTTCAGCTGTTCGGCGCCGCGGAAGGCGGTGACCGAGATGGACTGGGACTGGCGGTAGGCGTTGGTGATGACGATCTGCGCCACATCATCGGTCATCTCGTACAGCATCTGGTTGCGCTGCTTGAGAGTCATGTCACCTGCGGCCACCAACTGGTTCAGCAGTATCTTGATGTTGACCTCGTTGTCGGAGCAATCCACCCCGCCCACGTTGTCGGTAAAGTCGGTGTTGATATGACCGCCCTGGCTGGCGTACTCCACCCGGCCAAGCTGGGTGAAGCCAAGGTTGCCACCCTCGCCCACGATGCGGGCACGCAGATCACGGCCATTGACCCGCAGCACGTCGTTGCTGCGATCCCCCACGTCGGCGTCGCTCTCGCGGGCGCTCTTCACGTAGGTGCCTATGCCGCCGTTCCAGAGCAGATCCACGTTCAGGCAGAGCAGCGCCTTGATCAGCTCGTTCGGGGCCATGCTGGCCTTGTCGGTGCCGAGCAGGGTCTGAATTTGCGGGCTCAGCTTGATGGACTTGGCGGAGCGCAGGAAGATGCCGCCCCCTACGGAGATGAGCTCCCGGTTGTAGTCATCCCAGCTCGAGCCCGGCAGCTCGAACAGCCGCTGTCGCTCGACGAAGCTCTTGGCCGCATCGGGAGTCGGGTCGATGAAGATGTGCATGTGGTTGAAGGCGCCCACCAGCTGGGTGTGCTCGGAGAGCAGCATGCCGTTGCCGAACACATCGCCGGCCATGTCACCTATCCCCACGCAGGTGAAGTCGGTGGTCTGGCAGTTGACGCCGATCTCGCGGAAGTGACGCTTGACCGACTCCCAGGCGCCGCGCGCCGTGATGCCCATCTTCTTGTGGTCATAACCGACCGAACCGCCGGAGGCGAAGGCATCCCCGAGCCAGTGGCCATACTCCTGGCTTATCTCGTTGGCAATGTCGGAGAAGGTGGCGGTGCCCTTGTCGGCGGCCACGACCAGGTAGTAGTCATCCTCGTCGTGGCGTACCACGGATTTTGGCGGGATCACCTCCCCCTTGATGATGTTGTCGGTGACATCGAGCAGGCCGCGAATGAAGAGGCGATAGCAGGCCTTGCCCTCTTCCTGGATGACGGCGCGGGGCGCCCCCACCGGCATCTGCTTGCAGTAGAAGCCGCCCTTGGCGCCGACCGGCACTATGACGGTGTTCTTCACCTGCTGCGCCTTGACCAGACCCAGCACCTCGGTACGGAAGTCCTCCTTGCGATCGGACCAGCGCAGGCCGCCACGGGCCACCTTGCCCCAGCGCAGATGCACCCCTTCCACCCGCGGCGAGTAGACGAAGATCTCGAATTTGGGCAGCGGCAGCGGCATGTCGGTGATGCTGGCCGGGGCCAGCTTGAAGGAGATGTAGGGCTTGGCTTGACCCTCCTGATCCGGCTGGTAGTAGTTGGTACGCAGGGTGGCGTCGATCATCTCCATGTAGCGGCGGATGATGCGATCGTCGTCCAGGTTCGCGACCTGATCCAGCTTGGCGGCGAGCTGCTCGTGCAGCTTGACCTGTACCTTGGCATCCTGCTTGATGACGGGATTGAGGCGCTGTTCGAACAGGGTGAACAGCAGCTCTGCGATGTCGGGGTAACGGGTCAGGGTCTCCTCGATATAGGACTGGCTGAAGGAGACGCCGGTCTGGCGCATGTATTTCGCATAGGCGCGCAGCACAGAGACCTGACGACCGGTGAGGCCGGCCCCCAGCACCAGACGGTTGAAGCCGTCATCTTCCAGGGTCTTGTTCCAGATGGCGGCGAAAGCCTGCTGGAAGCGCTGCTGGCTCTGGGCCAGATCGAATGGCTGGGTGCCGCGCAGCAGCATGGAGAAGTCGAGGATCCAGAAGATCTCGCCGCTCGGGGTGCGTACCTGGTACGGGGTCTCGCCGATGACGCGCAGTCCCATGTTTTCCAGCATGGGCAGCACGTCAGAGAGATGGATGGGCTCGGTGCGGTGGAACAGCTTTAGGCGCACCCGGCGATCGTTCTCTTCTTCCTGGGCGCGGTAGAACAGCATGCCCAGCGGCTCGGCTTCACTCAGGCCATCGAGGGCCATGATGTCGGCGACCGCAGAGCCCGGCAGCACGTCCTCTTTATAGGCGCGGGGGAAGGCGGTGCTGAAACGGCGGCGCAGCTCGTTGCCACGGGCCTCCCCATAATGGGAGAGCAACACGGAATCCAGGCGGTCGTCCCAGCTGCGGGCCGCTTCAATCAGGTTGTTCTGTACTTCGTTCACATCCACATCCACGTTGTTGTTGTTGACCCGCACTATGTAGTGGGTCCGTGCCAGCACGCCCTCGGTGAAGTAGACGTTGAACTCCACCTCTTCGTTGCTGCCAAAATACTTCTGCAAAATCTGTTGGGTCTTGACTCGCAGCGCCGTGTTGTAGCGCTCCTTGGTGACATAGACCATGCAGGAGAAGAAGCGGCCGTAGACATCCCGGCGCACGAACAGGCGCAGCATGTCGCGCTCCTGCATCTCCAGCACGCCAAGACCTGTGGCCAGCAGCTCCTCTTCCCGGGCCTGGATCAGCTCATCGCGGGGATAGGTTTCCAGCACGTTCAGCAACGCCTTGTAGGCGTGGGAACCCTTCTCGTGACCGGAGGCGGCCATGATGCGCTCGAGGCGATGGCTGATGAGGGGGATCTGGGTGGCGCTGGTGTTGTAGATGGAGGAGGCGTAGAGACCGATGAAGCGATCTTCCCCCACCACCTTGCCGTGTTCGTCAAAGCGCTTGATGCCGATGTAGTCCACATAGGCCGGGCGGTGTACCCGGGACTTGGAGTTGGACTTGGTGAGGATCAGCAAGTCAGAGCTCAGGGCCGCGTGACGGGCGCTGGCGGGCATGTTGCCAAGGCGCTGCCCCTCGTCCTTGATGGAGTTCTTCATCAGCCCCAGGCTCGACTCTGACAGCGGCAGGATCTCGTGATCCCCCTCCACCGCTTTGACGTCATAACGGCGATAGCCCATCAGGGTGAAGTTGTGGGCGGCGACCCACTTGAGGAAGGCTACACAAGAGTCGACCTCTGCCTGGCTGACCGGGTTCTTGCGCTTGGGCAGCTCCTCGATGATCTCGTTGAGGCGACCCAGCATGGGCTGCCAGTCCCCCACCGCCAGGGCCACTTCCCTCGCCACCGAGTTGAGCTCGGCGGTCAGGGCATCCATCTGTTCCTCATCCGTCAGATGATCGATCTCGATGAGGAAGGCGGTCTCGACCGAGGTCTGGGAGGCCGTGTTGTCCAGATCCAGGATGGCGCCTATCTTGCCATCGCTGCCGCGAATCAGGTGCAGCGGCTGGTGCAGCATCATGTGGGCCGTGATACCCCGGCGCTTGAGGGCCATGCGGATGGAGTCCACCAGGAAGGGAGAGTCCTGCAGGATGATCTCGACGATGGTATGGGGAGACTGCCATCCGTGGCGGGTCAGCTCGGGGTTGTAGACCCGGATATAGGGCTCTGTGCTAGTGCGCTGGTTGAGCGCATTCCACAGGCTGAGCGCCGCCCCGTAGAGATCGCTGTCATTGCGATCGTGCAGGTCGGTGCTCGCCATGTTGCCGTAGAACTTGGCGACGAAGCATTCGACCAGGGAGGCGCTGTTCTTGGGCAGTTTCTGATGGATCAGGCTGAGAACGTTTTCGAGCAGAACTGAGGTAGGGGCGTCTTTCAATGCCATTGCTAGTTTCCTTATCGGACGACATCACAGACACGGCGACATCCACCCAGGATGCGCGCCGGTACAGAGTTGCTGCGAAGTGTAATGACTTGGATCGAGGAAGGCGAGCAAAGGTGATAACGGGATGTTAAAAACAAGGGGCAGATCACGGCTTGGGTTGTGATAAATTTTGCCAAGTCGCTAAAATTTAGAAAATCGCACTGGTTGTCAGCCGATTTACCGGATGGATAGTGACTTAAAGCAGATATTTACCCGGAATAATGTTCATGTTTTGTTAATTTATGCGTTTTGGGCTATCGGGGCGCTCATCGTCCTGCATTTGGCGCCGCAAGCAGGCGAATTCCCCTCTAGTAGGACGCTCACACGAGCGGTTCGACTACGGCAAGCGACCCTTTCGAGGCAAAGGCCACCGGGATGAACGGCGCGCTCTTGGATGGTGAGCGGCCCTCAGGAGATCCTCTCCAGACGAACAAAGCGGTGATCCTCCTGGGTCACCAGCCGAAAGTGACCGTGCACCCCGTTGACGCTGACAAAGGAGCGGATCTTTTCCAGGCCCAGCTCTATGGTCAACCCCTGCTCGGTGCGCACCACCAGGCGTCTGGCCTGGCCCTGGTACATCAGCATGATCTCGTCGCGACCAAGGGCCAGTCGAAAGGTGTACTGCCTCATTCCCCCTCCTCTTGATGAAAAACGGGCAGGAGAGCCTGGCTCCCCTGCCCGTGACCAGCACGCTTACTGCGCCAGTGCCTTGCTTACCTTCTCGAACAGATCCCGTGCCAGCCCCTCGAGGTTGGCCAGACGAGTCAGCTCTGCCCGGATCAGCGTCTTGCGCCCCTCATCCAGTCGCTTGAACTGGATGAGCGGCGTGATGAGGCGGGACGCCACCTGGGGATTGACCTCGTTGAGCGCGATCAAGAGATCGGTCAGGAAACGATAGCCGCTGCCATCCACCGCGTGGAACTGCACCTGGTTGTTCATGGCAAAGCTGCCGATCAGGGCCCGCAGCCGGTTCGGGTTGCGGATGCTGAAGGTAGGATGGGCCATCGCCTGCTTCACCTCATCCAGCACATCGGCGTCAGGCTTGCAGCCCACCAGGCGCAGCCAGTTGTCCAGCACCAGGCCGTCATGGGCCCACTTGCCTTCGAAGTCCGCCAGCAGCGCGCTGCGGCATGGCAGCAGATGGCTGTTTGCCACCTGCAACGCCGCCAGGGTGTCGGTCATGTTGTCGGCCGCGGCGTATTGCTCGCGCACCAGCACATCGGCCTGCTCCGCATCCAGTGCCGCCAGATAACCGAGCACCACGGCCTTGAGGGAGCGCTTGGCGGTGTCAGCATGGATCACCCTGTAGCCCGTCAGCCGCAGACCCTCATAGGTGCTGGCCAGCCGGGCACCAAAGGCGTGGGCCAGCGAGGTGTGGATCTCGTTGCGCACCCGATGGATGGCATCGATATCGGCCACCTCGAACAGCTCGGCCAGGGTCGCCTCACCGGGCAGCGCCAGGATCTCCGCCTTGAGGGCCGAGTCTAGCTCGGCATCGTCCAGAATGGCGACGAAGGCGGCCAGCAGGGTTGGGGAGAGCTCAACCCCCTGCCCTTGCTGCACCCGCGCCACCCCATCGATGACCGCCTTGTTGATCAGCATCTGGGCCGCATCCCAGCGGGCAAACTCGTTGCGGGCAAAGCGCATCAGGAAGGCCAGCGCCTCGTCGCTGTAGTCATAGTGCAGCTTGACCGGCGCGGAGAAGTCCCGCAGCAGGGAGGGAACCGGCTTGACCGGCACCCGATCGAAGACGAAGGTCTGCTCTGCTTCCAGCACGTCGAGCACGTTGCCGATGGCCTTGCCCTGGTATTGCAGCGCAATGGCGGCACCCTGCTCGTCATAGAGTTCGATGTCGAGGGGGATATGCAGCGGCAGTTTTTGCGGCTGATCCTGGGTCGGCGGGGTGTGCTGGCGCACGTGGAGGCGATAGACGCCGCTGGCGGCATCGTAGTCGTCGGTGACGGTCAGCTCGGGGGTGCCGGACTGGCTGTACCAGCGGCGGAAACGGCCGAGATCCACCCCGGAGGCATCCTCCATCGCCTGCACGAAATCGTCGCAGGTGGCGGCCGAGCCGTCGTGACGCTCGAAGTAGAGGCGCATGCCGGCCTGGAAATTATCCTCACCCAGCAGGGTGTGTAGCATGCGGATCACTTCCGAGCCCTTCTCGTAGACGGTCAGGGTGTAGAAGTTGTTCATCTCGATCACCACGTCCGGGCGGATGGGGTGGGCCATGGGGCCGGCGTCTTCGGCAAACTGCGGGCCGCGCACTGTGCGCACGTTGTTGATGCGGTTGACCCCGCGCGAGCCCAGATCCGAGGAGAACTCCTGATCCCGGAACACCGTCAGCCCCTCTTTCAGGCTGAGCTGGAACCAGTCGCGGCAGGTGACCCGGTTGCCGGTCCAGTTGTGGAAGTATTCGTGGGCGATGACCCGCTCTATGCCGTGGTAGTCGCCGTCGGTGGCGGTGGCCGGGTTGGCCAGCACGAACTTGGAGTTGAAGATGTTGAGCCCCTTGTTCTCCATGGCGCCCATGTTGAAGAAGTCCACCGCGACGATCATGTAGATGTCGAGGTCATACTCGAGGCCGAAACGCTGCTCGTCCCAGCGCATGGCGTTGATGAGGCTCTCCATGGCGAAGCCGGCGCGATCCAGGTTGCCCTTGTCGACGAAGATCTCGAGGGCCACCTTGCGGCCGCTTTTGGTGTCGTAGTGGCTGCGCTCCACATCGAAATCGCCGGCCACCAGGGCAAACAGGTAGCTCGGCTTGGGGAAGGGATCCTGCCACTGCACGAAATGGCGACCGCCATCGAGCTCTCCGCTGTCGACCTTGTTGCCGTTGGAGAGCAGATAGGGGTATTTGGCCTTGTCGGCGGTGATCCGGGTGCTGTAGCGGGCCAGAATGTCGGGCCTGTCCAGGTAATAGGTGATGCGGCGGAACCCTTCCGCTTCACACTGGGTGCAGTAGGCATCGCCGGACTTGTAGAGCCCCTCCAGCGCCGTGTTGGCGGCGGGATCCAGATCCGTGACTATGGTCAGCACGCACTCGGCGGGCAGGTTGAACAGGGTCAGGCTGCTCTCCCCCTGCTCGAACCGGGTGTAGGGGACACCGTCCACGCTGACGCTGTGCAAGACCAATCCTTCCCCATCCAGCACCAGGGGCTCGTTGTGCTCGCCGCTGCGGCGCAGCCGGGAGATGGCGGTCACCCGGGTCAGGGGCTCCTGCAGCTGAAAATCGAGATCGATGCTGTCGATCCAGTAGAGAGGCGCCTGGTAATCCTGGCGATACTTGGCCGTCATGGCCTGGGAGTGATCGGTCATTATTGTGTGCTTCCACGCGTTGTTATCAACGTGTCAGAGGCTGTCACAACGGTCCCGCAGGGTCAAATAGTTTGCATTCAGCCAAAAGAGAGGGCGACCTGAGTCGCCCTTGTATTCATGTGGATGTCACCCAGGACACTCAGCCCTTGCTGAGTTTCGCCAGATCCGCCGTGATGTTCGCGGCTTCGATCTGATACTCGTCAGGGGCCTCGAAATCGGCAGGCAGTTCATCCAGGCTCTTCACCGTCGGCTTGCCAAGGCGGGTCAGTCTCTCGTTGGCTCGCGCCAGCGCCTTCTCGTCCTGCTTGGCCTGATCCGCCAGTCGCTCGGCTTCGTTCAGGGAGACCGACTTCTTGTCCTTGTCCGCCTGATACTCCTTGATGTCCTGCATCACGTAGGCAAACTCAGGATCCTTGGCGATCCGCGCCTCGTGAGCCGACTTCAACTTGGACAGCAGACCAGAGAAGTCCCCCAGCTTGTCGTAACTGGCCGAGGCTATCTTGTCCCAGGGCAGCGCGTTGAATTCCCGGCTCTCCCCGGTCTCGTCAGGCGAAACGGCGGTCGGGAAGTTGATGTCCGGCGCCACCCCCTTGTTCTGGGTGCTGCCGCCATCGATCCGGTAGAACTTGGCGATGGTGTACTGCACGTGACCCAGCGGCTGCTCGTAGAAGTCGTAGACCTTGGCGAGGCTGCGATGCTGCTGCACAGTGCCCTTGCCGAACGAGTTTTCGCCGAGGATCAGGGCGCGGCCGTAATCCTGCATGGCGGCGGCGAAGATCTCGGAGGCCGAGGCGCTGTAGCGGTCGATCATCACCGACATGGGGCCGCCGTAGTAGACGTTGCCGTCGTCGTCACCATTGACGGTGATACGACCCATGTGATCCCGGATCTGCACCACGGGACCGCTGGCGAAGAAGAGACCGCTCAGGGCCGAGGCTTCCGTCAGGGCGCCGCCGCCGTTGCCGCGCAGGTCGACGATGAGACCATCTATCTTCTGCTTGTTGAGGCTGGAGAGCTCCTTGATGACGTCGTCATGGAGATTGACGTAGAAGCTCGGGATCTCGAGTACCCCTATCTTCTTGCCTTCGGCGTTGATCACCTTGGACTTGGCGGCCCTGTCTTCCAGGCGCACCTTGTCGCGGGTCAGCTCCACCAGCTCGGTCTTGGCGGTCGCGCCTTTGCCGCGCTGGATCTCCAGCTTCACCTTGCTGCCCTTGGGCCCCTTGATGAGTTCGACCACGTCGTCGAGACGCCAGCCGATCACATCGACAATCTTGCCGTCGTCCTGCCCCACCCCGGTGATCTTGTCATCGGGTTTGAGGTGGTTGGACTTGGCCGCCGGGCCGCCGGGCACCAGGGAGCGGATGACGGTGAAGTCATCTTCCGCCTGCAGCACGGCACCTATGCCCTCCAGCGAGAGGTTCATCTCGGTGTTGAAGCGATCGGCGCTGCGCGGCGAGAGGTAGCTGGTGTGGGGCTCGATGGCACGGGCGAAGGAGTTCATGAAGAGCTGGAACACATCTTCACTCTCGGTCTGGGACATCCGCTTGATGGCGTTGTTGTAACGCTTGCCAAGCAGCTCCTTGATCTCGGGCCACTCCTTGCCGCTGAGCTTGAGGCTCAGGGCATCGAACTTGACCCGTTGACGCCACAGCTCGTTGAGCTCGGCCTCGTCTTTGGGCCAGGGAGCCCCTTCCCGATCGAAGATGTAATTGTCAGGCTGGGTGAAATCCAGGGGAGTGTCGAGCAGTTTGAGGGCGTATTCGAACCGCTCGTAACGCCGCTGCTGACTCAGGTTGAACATCTCGTAGGCCGGAGCCAGACGCCCTCTCTCGAGGTCGGTGTCAAAACCGGTACGGTACTTTTCAAAACGGCTGATGTCAGAGGCCAGAAACAGGTTGCGGCTGTAGTCCAGATTCTCCAGATATTTATCAAATATCACGGAGGAAAAGGCATCGTCCAACTTGAACTGTTTGTAGTGAGAGCGGGTAAACAGATTGGCAATTCGCTTGCTGGCCGTAGCATGTTGGCTCTCCTGAGCCAACACAGGCAAATCACTTTCCTTGAGCACCGGCTCGATGGCCTGCGCGAGCCCGGCAAGCGCCAGGCTACAGGCAACGAGGGAAAAACGAATCACGCCATGCTTCAACATTCGTCTCCTTAGAGAACCAGATGTTCGAACTTGACCCGCAACATCATGCCGGTCTGCAATTGAACCTGTACGTCATCCTTGGTCACTTCCTTGATGGTCGCAGGCAGGGGAGACTTGCCCAGCATGACGCGCACGCCTTGATCCACTTTCAGGGTGGCGGCATCCACCTTGACCAGGGGAGCATCGGCTACAGGCGCGGCCTTGGGGGCGGACTTGGGCTTGTCGGAGCGAGGAGCATCGGCCTTGCGCGGCGCGTTGCGGCGCGGCTGCTTGGGCTTGTCTTCCTTCTCCTTGGTGTTGGTGCGGCGGCTGGCAAAGACACGCTCTTTGCTCTCCTTGAGGGCCTGTTTGGCATGTTCGATGTGCTCTTCGGTCAGCAGCTCACCGGGGTTGCCATCCAGATCGACACGGGCCTGGCCAGCCTTGAGGCCATGCAGGTAACGCCAGCTGGAGGTGTATTGACGCAGAGCAGAGCGCAGCATGGTCTTGGAGACTCTCTCGTCATCAGCAAGACGCGCGGCCAGATCCTGGAAGATGCCAATCTTGAGTGGCTTGGCCTCTCCTTCAGCGATGAAGCAGGCCGGGAATTTCTCGACCAGGTAGGCAACGATCTCTTTACTGTTCTTCAGCTTTTCAGTGTTTTCCATGTATAACCTTGGCTTTCATATAGACGCACGGGCATGCCCGAACACAACAAAGGCCCTATTATAGAGAGCTTGGGACCTTTTGCGAACCATCTAGCAATGACTTAGAGCATGCTTTCCAAAATTTGCACCGTTTCTTCGAGGCCAATTCGGTCCTCCTGGTCGAAACGGTTAAAAATCGGACTATCCACGTCCAGCACCCCGATGATCTCACCACCGCGACGCAGCGGAATCACGATTTCAGAATTGCTGGCGCCGTCGCAGGCGATGTGACCCGTGAACTGATGTACGTCGTCCACCAGCTGGGTCTTGCCCTCGGCCACCGCAGTGCCGCAGACGCCGCGGCCCACCGGAATGCGCACGCAGGCCGGCTTGCCCTGGAAGGGGCCGAGCACCAGGGTCTCCCCTTGCAACAGATAAAAACCGACCCAGTTGATGTCGGCCAGCTCCTGATTGAGCAGGGCAGACAGGTTCGCCAGGTTGGCAATCAGGTCGGGTTCACCCTCCAGCAGAGCCTGGGCCTGTTGGTTGAGGGTGCGATAAAATGCTTGTTTTTCAATCATGATTAAATGAACTTCACTCCTTGATAATGAATGCAAGGTACCGACCTGCCTGAAAAATTCAAATCAAATTTCACTTCTCCCCCCTCCTGGGCCATAAACAACGGCCCCTGTCAGGGGGAAACCCCCAACGCCAGTTGCTGGCGCTGGCCATTGCTCCACTCGATATTGAGCAGCCACTCCATGGCCTCAGTGGTGCAACTTCCTACCTGAGCGGCCCCCTGCCAGCCCCCGTCCTTCGCCTCGAGTTGCACCGGGATGACCCCCATGAACATGGTCTTGCCCTCCAGCCAGGCCTTGGTGGGGGTGATGGCAGGGGATCCCCCCTGAATGCGCAATACAAAGTCATGTTCAGGGCGGATCGGCAAGCCCTCTATGCTGGCCGTCAGGGGCTTGTCACCGACCAGAAGGGAGCAACTGCTGTGGGACAGATCACAAATCTGATCATTTGTTCCCGTCGCCTCACCGCTCGGCGGGCCCGAAAACCAGGTCCGATAGGCCATCAGGGAGAGCAAAATGGCCAGCACTATGGTCAAGTGCACGATTTTGCGTGAAGTGAGTCTCTCTTTCATGAAAAAACAGCCCTGTAAGGTACTTTAAAAATGCGATTTTCGTGATCTTGCGCAAGGTAAAAACTGGCGGGCACCAGACCCGCTGGAGCCAAATATATCACTGTTTGTACTGTTATTTTACCGGTCAGTTCAGTATCATTCTCAATGAATTTTCATTTAACCACCTTTTGCTTTTCCTTTTATTAACAGATGTTAACGAGAGGATTTTGCAAATCAGGGGTGAAAATGGCCCCGATTACCGGGCGAAAAACAAACAACAGCATCGGAAGCGGAATACAACGATGAGCCATACAACAAACCACCCTGAGTACAACTACACCGTTGTGCGCCAGTTCACCGTCATGACGATTGTCTGGGGAATTGTCGGTATGTCGGTTGGTGTACTGATCGCAGCCCAGTTAATCTGGCCTGCCCTCAACTTTGATACCCCCTGGCTGACCTACAGCCGCCTGCGTCCCCTGCACACCAATGCGGTCATCTTTGCATTTGGCTGCAGTGCGCTGATGGCCACCTCCTTCTACGTGGTACAACGTACCTGCCAGGTCAGGCTGTTTGGCGGCCCGCTCGCCGCCTTCGTGTTCTGGGGCTGGCAGGCGATCATACTCGCCGCCGCCATCACACTGCCGCTGGGATACACCACTTCCAAGGAGTATGCCGAGCTGGAGTGGCCCATTGACATCGCCATCGCCGTGGTCTGGGTGAGCTATGCCATCGTCTTCTTCGGCACCCTGGTCAAGCGCACCACCTCCCACATCTATGTGGCAAACTGGTTCTTCGGTGCCTTCATCATCACTGTGGCCGTGCTGCACATCGTCAACAACATGGAAGTGCCGCTCTCTGGCATGAAGTCCTACTCCATGTACTCAGGTGCCATGGATGCCATGGTGCAGTGGTGGTATGGCCACAACGCGGTCGGCTTCCTGCTCACCGCCGGCTTCCTGGGCATGATGTACTACTTCGTGCCCAAGCAGGCGGGTCGCCCGGTATACTCCTACCGCCTCTCCATAGTGCACTTCTGGGCGCTGATCTCCCTCTATATCTGGGCCGGTCCGCACCATCTGCACTACACCGCCCTGCCCGACTGGGCCCAGTCCCTTGGCATGGTGATGTCCCTCATCCTGTTCGTCCCCTCCTGGGGCGGCATGATCAACGGCATCATGACCCTGTCCGGTGCCTGGCACAAGCTGCGCTATGACCCCATACTGCGCTTCCTGATCGTGTCCCTGTCGTTCTACGGCATGTCCACTTTCGAAGGCCCAATGATGGCGATCAAGACGGTCAACGCCCTCTCCCACTACACCGACTGGACCATAGGTCACGTTCACTCCGGTGCCCTGGGATGGGTTGCCATGGTTTCTATCGGCGCCGTGTATCACCTGATCCCTAACCTGTTCGATCAGGGCCGCATGTACAGCATCCGCCTGATCAACGTTCACTTCTGGCTGGCGACCGTGGGCACTGTGCTCTACATCGTCTCCATGTGGATTTCCGGGGTGATGCAGGGTCTGATGTGGCGTGCGGTCAACGATGACGGCACCCTGACCTACAGCTTCGTGGAGGCGCTGCAAGCTTCCTATCCCTTCTACTTCGTGCGCTTCCTGGGTGGCTGCTTCTTCGTCACCGGCATGTTGCTGATGGCCTACAACGCCTACCGCACCGTCACTGCGCCCAAGGGTTCCCTGGAACCCGTCGCACAGCCAGCCTGATCTGAAGGGGTTTAAAGCATGAGCAATAACAACCGTCACGAAATTTTTGAAAAGAGCGTCCCCATGCTGGTGATAGGCATCATCTTTGCCATCAGCCTGGGGGGCCTGGTCGAGATCACGCCGCTGTTCTTCCAGAAGCAGACCAACGAACCGGTGGAGGGCCTCAAGGCCTACACAGCCCTGCAGATGGAAGGACGCGACATCTACATCCGCGAGGGCTGCACCGTCTGTCACAGCCAGATGATCCGCCCGTTCCGCGCCGAAACCGAGCGTTACGGCCACTACTCGGTCGCCGGTGAGAGCGTGTGGGAGCACCCCTTCCTGTGGGGCTCCAAGCGTACTGGTCCGGATCTGGCCCGGGTCGGCGGCCGCTACTCCGACGACTGGCATCGCGCCCACCTCATCAACCCGCGCGACGTGGTGCCCGAGTCCAACATGCCCGCCTTCCCCTGGCTCGAGACCAATGTCCTGACCGGTGAGCTGACCGGCAAGAAACTGGCGCTGTTCCGGGATCACTTCGGGGTGCCCTATACCGATGCCGACATCGAAGGTGCGGCCGAGGCAGTCAAGGGCAAGACCGAGCTGGATGCCCTGGTGGCCTATCTGCAATCACTGGGTCATGCCCTGAAATAAGGAGTCGGGATATGGATTACGGCACATTTCGCGGCCTGTACACCCTGCTGCTGATGATCATCATGATCGGCATCATCGTCTGGGCATACAGCAAGCGCCGCAAGGCCTCCTTCGATGAGGCTGCCAACCTGGTTTTTGCCGATGACGAGCAACCCAGTGCTGATAACAAGAACGCAGGAGCGAAGCAATAATGAGCACTTTGTTTAGCATTTTTGTGACCGTCATAAGTCTGGGCACCATACTCGGCTGCTTCCTGCTGCTGATGTGGTGCATGAAAGACAAGATGGGGACCGAAGAGGGCAAGCCCATGGGGCACACCTTCGACGGCATAGAGGAGATCAACAATCCCCTGCCGAAGTGGTGGTCCTATATGTTCCTCTTCTTCATCGTCACCGGTCTCATCTACCTGCTCGCCTTCCCGGGTCTGGGCAACTTCAAGGGTCTACTGGGCTGGCAGAGCTCCAACCAGGACGTTCGCTCCCTGGCCGAATCCAAGGCGGCGGCTGCCTCTGCCAAGGACGAAGGGCGCGCGGTGGAGTACGATCGGGAACTGGCCAAGGCCGACGAGGTCTATGGCGCCAAGTTCCGCGAGCTGACCTATCAGGCCGACGGCAAGAACTACAAGGAGATCACCGAGATCGCCAAGGACCCTGAAGCCCTGAAAGTGGGTCAGCGTCTGTTCCTGCAGAACTGCTCCCAGTGCCACGGCTCCGATGCCCGCGGTGGTCGCGGTTTCCCGAACCTGACCGACAGCGAATGGCAGTGGGGCGGAGCGCCGGATCAGATCAAGACCACCATCATGGGCGGTCGTCAGGGGATCATGGCCGCCTGGGGCGAGATCCTGGGTCAGGACGGGGTCAAGGAAGTGGCCTCCTACGTGCTGAGCCTCTCCGGCCGCAAGGTGGATCTGGTGGAAGCCAAGAAGGGTGAGGCGCGTTTCGCCATGTGCGCCGCCTGTCACGGCCCGGATGCCAAGGGCGGCATCGCCTTCGGCGCGCCGGATCTCACCAACAACACCTGGTTGTATGGCGGCTCCCGTCAGGTGGTCGAGCAGACCATCACCCATGGTCGTCACGGCGTGATGCCGGCCTGGAAGGATATCCTGGGAGAAGACAAGGTCCACCTGCTGGCGTCCTATGTCTACAGTTTGTCCCACCAGGCGCAGTAAAATAAGCAGTAACATGTGATAAGCACGTGATTACGCAGCAAAAAGCCTCGACTCTTCGAGGCTTTTTGTTATCTTGTGTTGGCTAGAATCCCTCCATTTCGTTAACCATTTGTTTCGGTAGCACCATGACTCAACCCTGGTATCGCCAATTCTGGCCCTGGTTCATCATCGCCCTCCCCTGCGCCGCCGTGGTAGGCAGCATCGCCACCGCCATCATCGCCAGCAAGGATGGGGTCAACCTGGTGGCGGAAGACTATTACAAGCAGGGCAAGGAGATTAATCAGGATCTCAGCAAGTTCGATCGCGCCGAGGCCCTAGGCATCCGCGTCGAGCTCTCGGTCAGCGACAAGGAGCTGACCCTGAAGCCCCTGTCGGGTGAGATCCCCGCCGGTCAGGCGCTGCACCTATCCCTGTTCCACCCGACCCTGGCGGGTCTGGACAGCGATCATCTGCTCACTGCCGATGGCAAGGGAGTCTATCGCCTGATGCTGGACAAGCCACTCACCGGCAAGTGGCACATCCGGGTCGATGCCTTCAACCACGAGTGGCGCCTGCAAGAGACGGCGCAGTTGCCGACCAAGGCCCCGGTGGAACTCGATCCCAGGGGACGCTGAACCCTGGATGAGCGGCAGCGTTCATCCAGGCATGACGGCGTCCTCCCTTTTCTCGCCCACGCGGGCAGCTTCCAAGAGGGATAATGACCATGACCGGCTGTTTTCACTGTGGTGAACCGGTTTCCACTGGCAGTGACTTTACCCTGGAGATCAAGGGGATAGTGCAACCCATGTGCTGCCCTGGTTGCCAGGCCGTGGCACAGACCATTCTCGAATGCGGCCTTGCCAGTTACTACGAGCACCGCACCGCCCCCGGCATCAAGGGGGAATTGGTGCCGAGCGAGCTGGCGGCCCTCACCCACTACGATCTGGCCGAAGTGCAGCAGGAGTTTGTCACCGAAACGGGCACGCTGCGGGAGAGCCAGCTCAGCGTGGAAGGGCTGACCTGCGCCGCCTGCGCCTGGCTCATCGAGCGCCACCTAATGGGGTTGCCAGGCCTGCACTATGTCAACGTCAACACCACCACCCACCGCGCCCGCATCAAGTGGGATCCGGACAGGCTCTCGTTAAGCGACATCCTCAAGGGATTCGCCAAGATAGGCTACCGCGCCTACCCCTTCCAGACCCACAGCCAGGAAGCCCTCTACGCCCGCGAGGTGCGCAGCTACATGTTTCGCATGGCGCTGGCCGGTCTCGGCTCCATGCAGGTGATGATGTGCGCCGTGGCGCTCTACATGGATCTCTTCATCAGCGTGGAAGAGGAGTTCATGATCTACTTCAAGTGGATAAGCCTGCTGCTCTCCACCCCCATCATGATCTACTCGGCCCAGCCGTTTTACGCAGGCGCCTGGCGCAGCCTGAGACAGGGGCACCTCTCCATGGATGTCTCTGTGTCGCTGGCCCTCATCGGCGCCTTCGTCGCCTCCATCTGGGCCACCGTCTTCAACACGGGTGAGGTCTATTACGACTCCATCACCATGTTCGTCTTCTTCCTGCTGCTGGGGCGCCTGCTCGAGCTGAGGGCGAGGCGCAAAGCATCCGAGTCAAGCTCCAACCTGGCGCGCCTGGTGCCCATCATGGCCACCCGCATCGATGCAGATGGCGAACACGAGGTGGCCGCCAAGACGCTGCGGGTGGGGGACAGGGTCCGGGTGCTGGCCGGCGCCACCCTGCCGGCAGACGGCATCATCACCCTGGGGCAGGCCAGTCTCAACGAAGCCATGCTGACCGGCGAGCAACTGCCCCTGCTCAAGCAGGCGGGGGATCCCGTCTTCGCCGGCACCATCAACACGGATGCGCCGCTGGAGATCCGGGTCAGCCACCCCATCGAAGAGTCGCGCCTCGCCCAGATCATGCGGTTGCAGGATCATGCGCTGGATGACAAACCCGCCATCGCCCAGCTGGCGGATGTGCTCTCCCGCCATTTCATCCTGGTACTGCTGCTTATCGCCGCCGGGGTCTGGACCTTCTGGCACTTCCATGACCCGGAGCGGGCCTTCTGGGTCACCCTGTCGGTGCTGGTGGCCACCTGCCCCTGCGCCCTGTCGCTGGCGACCCCGACGGCGCTCACCTCGGCCACCGCCCACCTGACCCGCAGCGGCATACTGCTGCGCCGCGGCCACGTGCTGGACGTGCTGACCCGGGCCAACCGCATAGTGATGGACAAGACAGGCACCCTGACCACGGGCAACATCAGCCTGGTGGGCGTCCAGCCCCTGGCAGAGCTTGGCGAAGACGAGTGCCTGGCAATCGCCCGCGCGCTGGAAGCCTACTCCGAACACCCCATTGCCCGCGCGTTTCGCAGCCAGGGGGCAGAGGATGCCGTGCTGCCGGCAAGCGAGGTGACCCCCGTCATCGGCCACGGCATCCAGGGCAGGATCGCAGGCAAGCATTACCGCATCGGCAGCGCCCGCTGGCTAGCGCTGGCTGACGAGCAAGAGGCGACCCAGGGGCTGGCCATCTATCTGGCTGACGAGACAGGGCCGCTGGCCCGCTTCACCCTGGCCGATACGGTGCGGGCGGATGCCGGTGCCCTGATCCAGGCCTTCAAGGCGGCCGGGCTGCAGACCACCATCCTCACCGGCGACAGCTCCCCTCAGGCCGACGCCGTAGCCCGTGAACTCGGGGTCGATGAGCTGGTGAAAGGGGTCACCCCCGATGGCAAGCTGGCCTACCTCAAGGCCCGGGAAGCAGCGGGAGACATCAGCATCATGGTTGGGGATGGCATCAACGACGCCCCCGTGCTGGCCGGTGCCCATGCCTCCTTCGCCATGGCAGGCGGCACGGATCTGGCGAAAAACAGCGCCGACGCCATTCTGCTGGCCGACGATCTCTCCCGCCTGCTGACTGCCCGCGCCCTGGCGCTGCGCACCCGCAGGATCATCCAGGAGAACTTCGCCTGGTCCATCGGTTACAACCTGCTGGTGTTGCCACTCGCGGCCAGCGGCTGGCTGCCCCCCTATCTGGCGGCGGCGGGTATGTCCCTGAGCTCACTCATAGTCGTCACCAACTCCATGCGCCTCAATCGATGAGCAGGCTGGGAAATAAGCTGAAAATGTGGCCTGCCTCCGATGCAGGCCACATTTCTCGCTGATAGCGGCTGGCCCCCTGCCCGAACAGGGTTACCATAGGGGTCGATTGCCACGGATGAATGCAAGGTAGCTCCCATGAACATCATTTTTGTCCTGATCCCCATCGCCATCCTGTTCGTCATCATCGCGGGAGCCGTCTTCTTCTGGGCCATTCGCTCGGAGCAGTTCGAGGATCTCGACCGCCAGGGCTCCAACATACTGTTTGACGAGGAGCAACCCGTCACCAAGGGCAAGGATCAGCCGAGCGATGACAAACAGCCTTGATCTGATGGGCGCCCTGCTGGTAGGACTGGCAGGCTCAGGCCACTGCATCGCCATGTGCGGTGGCGTCTCCGCCGCCCTCTCCATGGCCATCCCCGCCGGGAAACAGCACTTCTGGGGGCGACTCGGTTACCTGCTCAACTACAACCTGGGGCGGATCCTGAGCTATGTGCTGGCCGGCGCCCTGGTGGGCGGGCTGCTGGCCACCACCAGCGAGCTCGGGGCCGGCAAGCACGCCATCGCCGGCTTGCGCCTCGTTGCGGCCCTGCTGATGATAGCCTTGGGCCTCTATCTGGCGGGCTGGTGGCAGGGAGTGCTGGTGCTGGAGCGGCTAGGCGCAAGACTTTGGCCCTTTATCAAGCCGCTGGCCGGCAAGTTCATCCCCTTCACCTCGGCTTGGCAGGCGCTTCCCTTTGGCATGGTGTGGGGCTGGCTGCCCTGCGGGCTGGTCTACTCCATGCTGACCTGGAGCGCGGCGGCAGGCTCCGCAAGTGGCGGAGCGCTCATCATGCTGAGCTTTGGTCTGGGCACCCTGCCGACACTGTTCGCCCTGGGGGGGCTGGCAGACAGATTGCGCTACTGGTTGACCCTGCGCAGCCTGCGCCTCGGCGGTGCCCTGCTGCTCATTGCCTATGGCCTGCATACCCTCTGGATCGGGCTGGCATCCTTTTGAAACCCTATCCAAAACGGATGAGTTGGTGGTAAACTTGTTTGATATAAATCAATTATTCATATGAGCCTATGATCCCGGACAAGAAACCTGGCAGACGTATTCAGAGCGGTGGCTGTGCAATTCATTGCCAGGATTGCAGCATCAGTCAGCTCTGCATTCCCTTCACCCTGAACGACAGTGAGCTCGATCAGCTGGACAGCATCATCGAGCGCAAAAAGCCGATCCAGAAGGGTGAGGAATTGTTCAAGGCCGGCGATGAACTGAAGTCGCTCTACGCCATCCGCTCCGGGACCATCAAGTCATACACCATCACCGAACAGGGTGACGAGCAGATCACCGCCTTCCACCTCGCGGGGGATCTGGTCGGTTTCGATGCCATCCACAAGCAGGCACACCCCTCCTTCGCCCAGGCGCTGGAAACCGCCATGGTGTGCGAGATCCCGTTCGATGTGCTCGACGATCTCTCCGGCAAGATGCCCAAGCTGCGCCAGCAGATCATGCGCCTGATGAGCAACGAGATCATGGGAGATCAGGAGATGATACTGCTGCTCTCCAAGAAGAATGCGGAAGAGCGCCTCGCCGCCTTCCTGCACAACCTCTCGGTACGCTTCTCCGAGCGCGGCTTCTCCGCCAAGGAGTTCCGTCTCTCCATGACCCGGGGTGACATCGGCAACTACCTCGGCCTCACCGTCGAGACCATCAGCCGTCTGCTCGGTCGTTTCCAGAAGTCCGGCCTCATCAGCGTCAAGGGAAAATACATTACAGTGCTGGATCACGTGGCCCTCGGCGTCATGGCCGGTGCCACTCGCCCTGCCTGCGGCTGATCACCCCCTTTCCCCTCTGTTGCCGGATCGGTTCACCCTGAAATTTGATCCGGCACACCTTCCCGTCTCCCCCCTTGGACTAAGCTGTAATGGCTAAAGAGTTGCCATCATTGGCGTTTTTGCCAAGGAGGAGAACATGGTCAAGTACCGAAACATTCTGGTGGTGATCAACCCGGAAGAGGAGCGCCAGATCGCGCTCGAACGCGCGGTCAAGGTCGCCGAGCTGGACGAGGGCGCCCAGCTGACCCTGCTCCTGACGATTTACGACTTCTCGTACGAGATGACCGCCATGCTGTCCGTGGATGAGCGGGAAGAGATGCGCCACGGCGTCATTGCCCAGCGCCGGGAGTGGCTGGACGAAATACTGCAACCCTATCGTGCCAGGGGGCTGGAGTGCGAGATCAAGGTGCTGTGGCACAATCGCCCCTTTGAGTGCGTCATCCAGGAAGTGCTGGAGCATCGCCACGATCTGGTGGTCAAGGCGACCCACAAGCACTCCTTCCTGCAAACCTTCATCTTCACCCCGACCGACTGGCACCTGCTGCGCAAGTGCCCCTGCCCCGTCCTGCTGGTCAAGGAGGGTCACTGGCAGCGGGGCGGCAACATCATTGCCGCCATCAACTGCTCGAGCGACGATCTGGAGCAAAAAGTCCTCAATGAGCGCATCACCCGCGAGGGCGTCGCCATCGCCGATCTGCTCGGCTCCAACCTCTATCTGGTCAACACCTACCCCGGCACGCCGGTGAATGTGGCCATCGAGCTGCCCGAGTTCGACCCCAACGCCTACAACGACGCCATCCGCAAGCATCACGAGGATCTGCTGCGAGAGCATGCCGATCAATTCGGCATCAATCACATGTGGACCAAGGTGGCGGAAGGATTGCCGGAGGAGGTGCTGCCTGACATGGCGGACGAACTCAAGTCCACTTTGATGATCATGGGGTGCGTCGGTCGCACCGGTCTCTCCGCCGCCCTGCTTGGCAACACGGCTGAACATGTGGTGGACAGGCTCAACTGCGACATCCTGATCCTCAAACCCGATGATTACAGCTGCCCCGTGGATGACAAGCGTCATCCTGCATAAGCGTTTCTTGCCCTCCCCCGGGACATGGCTATAATAAGCCGCTTATTTTTGTCCCGGGTTTGAGGCCATGCTAGAAGAGCTTAACGCCAAAGAGAAATACAGTTTCAACAAGCTGCAGAAACGCCTGCGGCGCAACGTGGGTCAGGCCATCGCCGACTTCAACATGATTGAAGAGGGTGACAAGATCATGGTGTGCCTGTCTGGCGGCAAAGACAGCTTCGCCATGCTCGACATCCTGATGAGCCTGAAGGCCAGCGCCCCCATCCATTTCGATCTCGTGGCCGTCAACCTGGATCAGAAGCAACCCGGCTTCCCCGAGCACGTGCTGCCGGAATACCTGGCCGCCCTCGGCGTCGACTTCAAGATAGTCGAGGAAGACACCTACTCCATCGTCAAGGACAAGGTACCGGAAGGCAAGACCACCTGCGCCCTCTGCTCCCGCCTGCGCCGCGGCATTCTCTACCGCACCGCCCAGGAGCTGGGCTGCACCAAGATTGCCCTCGGCCACCACAGGGATGACATCCTCGAGACCCTGTTCCTCAACATGTTCTACGGCGGCAAGCTCAAGTCCATGCCCCCCAAGCTGGTGAGCGACGATGGCAAGAACGTGGTGATCCGTCCCCTGGCCTACTGCAAGGAGAAGGATCTGGTGCGCTATGCGGAGGTCAAGGCCTTCCCCATCATCCCGTGCAACCTCTGCGGCTCGCAGGAGAACCTGCAGCGCAAGGCCATCAAGCAGATGATGCAGGACTGGGATCGCCGCTTCCCGGGCCGGATAGAGACCATGTTTACCGCCATTCAGGACGTGATCCCGAGCCACCTGCTGGATCACAAGCTGTTTGACTTCAAGAGCATCAACCGCGACTCCGGCATCATCGACGGCGGCGACAAGGCATTCGATCCCCCCGAGCTGCCGACCGCGCCCCTGCTCAACATCGATGAGATGGACGTGCTGGATGTGATAGAGGTGCGCTGAGCGCCCTGCCAACAACCACGAAAAAGGAGCGCCATGCGCTCCTTTTCTTTATCTGTCTGGCTCGAGGCGTCTTCAGCCCTTGTGCAACCAGGGAGTCAGTCGCAGTATATCTCCCTCAAGCTGCAACTTGCCCGCCGCGAAGTCTGCGAGCTGTTCGTTGCGAAGCAGCAGCTGGCCATCCAGCCAGGGGAGAGGCTGCTGACGGGCACCGTCGATGAGGTAGGCTGTGCCGCTCGGCTGCACCAGGGTCACCCGTATCCCCGCCATGTCCGGCAGGAAGTGCTTGCCGACCATGCCGGCCAGCTTGTCCAGCAGCGACTGCATCTCCTGCTGGCGTGCCACCACCTCGCTCACCCTGAACCCCTGACCATCCGATGCAGGGGGCGCATCGGCCATCACCTGCACCGACATGTCGCAGGCGGCGTGTGGTTCGGTCAGCTCCACCACCACGGTTGCCTTGTCGAGATTGAGATCGTCGTCATAGGGCAGGCGCAGCTCGCTGTCTATGGTCACCTCGGCGGCAACGTCCCTGTCCAGGGTCGAAACCCGGGCCGAGGAGAGCCCGCAGCGCTGGCCACTTTGCGGATCGGTCAGATAAAACCCCAGCCTGGCATCACCAAACTCGCCCTTGGCAAAGGTCTTCATCTGGCTGTAGAAGGTGCTGTATTGCAGATCCAGCGAGGGCGCAGCCGCGCACAGCACCGGCACTATCAGCAGACTTGCCGCCATGCCATGTCGAACCAGCTTCATATGCCATCCTTTTGCATCACGCGTTGAAATGATCAGGCCCTTGCCCGGTGGCGGCATTGTCCGCCACTTCGGTCACCTCCACGGCAACCCCGCACAGATCCCGATAGAGGATCCCCTTGAGGTTGAAATAGAGGGGGGCCACCCAGATAAGGCCTATGCCCATGGGGATGATGGCCAGGAAAAACAGCGCCAGCATGACGCCATGCAGCAGCACTATGCTGGGCCAGCCGCGGGCGAACAGCTTGAGGGAGACCAGGATGGCCTGGGCCGGCGACAGGCCGCGCTCCAGCACCAGGGGCACGGTGAACACCAGCCCCATGCCCACCAGGGCTGAGGGAATGAAGGCCAGCATTACCGGCAGGCCCAGCATTTCAAACAGAGGGCCGAACAGGCTGGTGATCAGGCTGCCGAGCAGGCTCAGGGAGCCCAGACGCAGGAAGTGACGGAAGAAGTCGAACACCTGGTTCGGGCGAGCCCGTACGCCCACCGACTGCTGCAACCCCAACATGTCGAGGGAAGAGGTCATGGGAGACATGATGACAGTGATGAGCAGGCTCAATATCAGAGCCATGTCCATGTCACCCCCTTCCTGGCTGACATAGGGGGCCAGCAGGGTGTTGCTCAGCAGGATCCAGATCGCCATGACCCCGGCGATGGCCAGCGTCAGACCGAAACCGGTGCGGCGGGTCTGTTGCCAGGCCTCTTTCAACACCCCTTGCAGGTCCAGACGATATCCCTGGCTGAGGGACTGTTCGAGGGTTCCACCGATCCGCATTCTATTACTCAATTGACTATCCAACATTCAAAGGCGACTGTTCCAAGGTGGCACATTATAGCGGTTTGACCGGGCATGCGTAGTCGTTTTTCCTGTTATCTTCCGTTCAGAAAGCCATTGATTTCACTGACAAGCGCGCTGTTACCCTGCCCTCTGTTTGTGCTCCGGTCGCCTGGCTTGGCCCTGGCCCACCATGGGCGTAGGATGGATGGCCAAGACTCGACAGACTCGCGCACTCCATCCCGGATCGCCCACACAAGGAAAGCTGCAATGTCCGAACTGACGCTCTATCTCGCCCCCGGTACCTGTGCCATGGCGGTGCGCATCGCCCTGGTGGAAGCCGGTGCCCCGCACCAGATCAAGCGCCTCGATCTCGCCGCCGGGGAGCAACGCACCCCCGCCTACCTTGCCATCAACCCCAAGGGACGGGTGCCGGCCCTGGTGACGGAGCGCGGCGTGCTGACCGAAACCCCGGCCCTGCTGCTCTACGTGGCCCAGCGTTTCCCCGATGCGGGGCTCGCGCCCCTGGACGACCCCTTCCTGCTGGCCAGGATGCAGGAGGTGCACAGCTTCCTCGCCTCGACGGTACACGTCTCCCATGCCCATGGTCGCCGTGGCAGCCGCTGGGCCGATGACGAGCACGCCATCGCCGCCATGAAGGCCAGGATGCCGCAGAACATGCGCGAAGGGTTTGCCGAGATAGAACACCACTATCTGGCCGGTCCCTGGGTGCTGGGGGAGCATTTCAGCCTGGCCGACATCTACCTGTTCGTGGTGGCCAGCTGGCTCGAGAGCGACGGGGTCGCCATCGACGAGTTTCCCAAGGTGGCGGCCCATACCAGGCGCATGCAGGCGCGCCCCGCCGTGCAGCAAGCCCTCCTCCTCTGACCCCTTCTTTCCGTGGTACGGGTGCTCTTCTGGCACCCGTTTTTCCCTCCGACGGCCGGATCACTGAGATCGTTTTCACATTTTCGTCATCTGTTCCTAGACCCGTTAACGGTTAGCGCCTATCTTTCGCCTCAACGACGCAACCGGTTGCGTAACCGGTTGCCCAGATAAATATCGACATGCGGTCCCCATGCCGCCGAGGTGTTGTATGAAACGAGGCAAGCTGCTCAATGCTCCCCTGAGTGCCCTGGTGGCACAGATGGGCCACACCGACGAGATCACCGTCTGCGATGCGGGCCTGCCCATTGCGGCAGGGCCGGAGCGGATCGATCTGGCGCTGATGGCGGGCACTCCCAGCCTTGAAACCGTGCTGACCGCCCTGCTCACCGATCTGGTGGTGGAGAAGGTGATCATGGCAAGCGAAATAAAATTGATCAGCCCGGATGCCCATCAGGCACTGGTTGCGCAGCTAGAGGCCCATGCCTTGGCCCAGGGCAAGCCCATCACCATCGAATATTGCCTTCACGAGGCGTTCAAGACCCGCTCCCGCCAGAGCAAGGCTGTGGTACGCAGCGGCGAGGTGACTCCCTACGCCAACATTATTCTCTGCGCCGGTGTGGCGTTTTAAGCCTCTTCAAGGAAGCTGCAAATGAGCACAACCTCCTCCCCCTCACCCATTCTCGAGCTCACCGGGATCGTCAAGACCTTCCCCGGTGTGCGCGCCCTCGACGAAGCAGGTCTGCGAGTCTATCCGGGCCAGGTGATGGCCCTGCTCGGTGAAAATGGCGCCGGCAAATCCACCCTGATGAAGGTGCTGACCGGCATCTATCAGGCCGATGCGGGCACTATCAGCTATCGCGGCCAGCCGGTCCACTTCAAGGGCCCGCGCGACTCCCAGGATCAGGGGATCAGCATCATCCACCAGGAGCTGAACCTGCTGCCGGAGTTGTCGATTGCCGCCAACATCTTCCTCGGCCGCGAGCCGCGCACCCGCTTTGGCAACATCGATCACAAGCAGTTGCGTGAGCGGGCAAGCACCCTGCTGGCCCGTCTCGGCGTCAAGCACGGACCGGACACCCGGCTCGGGGACCTCTCCATCGGCGAACAGCAGATGGTGGAGATCGCCAAGGCGCTGTCGTTCGATGCCAGCGTCATCATCATGGACGAGCCGACCGATGCCCTGACCGACACCGAGACGGAGCAGCTGTTCGTGGTCATCCGCGAGCTGCGCCAGCAGGGCTGCGGCATCGTCTACATCTCCCACCGCCTCAAGGAGATCTTCCAGATCTGCGACAGCGTCACCGTGCTGCGGGACGGCAAGTGGATCGGCGAGCAGGCGGTGAGCGAGCTGGACGAAGACAGGATCATCGAGATGATGGTGGGCCGCCGGCTGGAGGAGCAGTACCCGCGCCTGGCGCGCGAGCTTGGCCCCGTCAGCCTGCAAGTCAAAGATCTGGCCGGTCCCGGCGTGCGCGGGGTGAGCTTCTCCCTGCGTCAGGGGGAGATCCTGGGCTTCAGCGGCCTCATGGGCTCTGGCCGTACCGAGCTGATGAAGCTCATCTACGGCGCCAGCCCCATCAGCAGCGGCGCTGTCGAGGTCGATGGCAAGGTGCTGGTACCGCGCACCCCGGCCGACGGATTGGCCGCCGGCATCGCCTATATCTCCGAGGATCGCAAGGGGGATGGCCTGGTGCTGGAGCTGTCGGTCCGTGAAAACATGAGCCTCTGCGCCCTCGGCGAGTTCATCAGTCACGGCAAGATTGACGGCAAGGCCGAGCGCCAGGCGGTGAGCGACTATGTGCGCCTGTTCAACATCAAGACCCCGAGTCAGGATCAGCTGATAAAGCTGCTCTCAGGCGGCAACCAGCAGAAGGTGGCCATCGCCAAGGGGCTGCTGACAAGGCCCAAGGTGCTGATCCTGGACGAGCCGACCCGGGGCGTCGACGTGGGGGCCAAGAAGGAGATCTACCAGCTCATCAACCAGTTCAAGAAGGAGGGGATGAGCATCATCCTGGTCTCCTCCGAGATGCCGGAAGTGCTCGGCATGAGTGATCGCATCCTGGTGATGCACGAAGGGCGCATCAGCGCAGAGTTCAACACCCGCGAGGCCAATCAGGAGAAACTGATGGCGGCGGCAGTCGGCAAACAGTGGCAAGCAGAGCAAGAGGCAGCACAATGACAACCCAAACCCTTCCCCGCCGTGGCGTCATGAGCAAGGCCTGGTGGATCGAGAACAAATCCCTGGTGGCGCTGCTGGTGCTGATCGGCGTGGTCTCCTTCCTGAGCCCCAACTTCTTCACCGCCGACAACCTGCTCAACATACTGCGCCAGACCTCGGTCAACGCCATCATGGCGGTCGGCATGACGCTGGTCATCCTCACCGCCGGCATCGACTTGTCGGTCGGCTCCGTGCTGGCCCTGTGCGGCGCCCTGGCGGCGACTATGGTGGCCATGGAGCTGCCGATCTGGCTGGTGGTGCCCCTCACCCTGGGTGCCGGTGCCCTGCTCGGCGGCGTCAGCGGCCTCATCATCGCCAAGGGCAAGGTGCAGGCCTTCATCGCCACCCTGGTGACCATGACGGCCCTGCGCGGCGTGACTATGGTCTACACCGAGGGACGTCCCATCTCCACCGGCTTCAGCGACGGCGCCGATCACTTCGCCTGGCTGGGGACCGGCTACCTGTTCGGTCTGCCTGTGCCCATCTGGCTGATGGCCATCGTCTTCCTGCTGGCCTGGTACCTGCTCAACCACACGCGCCTCGGCCGTTACATCTATGCCCTGGGCGGCAACGAGTCGGCCACCCGCCTCTCCGGCATCAACGTGGCCCGGGTCAAGCTCGCAGTCTACGGCCTGTGCGGCATGCTGTCGGCCCTGGCCGGCCTCATCGTCACCTCCCGCCTCTCTTCGGCCCAGCCGACCGCCGGCATGGGGTACGAGCTGGATGCCATCGCCGCCGTGGTGCTGGGTGGCACCAGTCTGATGGGGGGCAAGGGCCGCATCATGGGGACCCTCATCGGGGCCCTCATCATAGGTTTCCTCAACAACGCCCTCAACCTGCTCGACGTCTCGTCCTATTACCAGATGATCGCCAAGGCCAGCGTCATTTTGCTTGCCGTGATGATCGATAACAAAAGCAATCGTTAATAACGTAAGCCATGCACACACAAGGAATGAAATGATGAAAAAGCTCAATACCCTGCTCGCTGCCGCCATCATGTCCGTGCTGGGTACCGCCCAGGCCGCCGATCAGACACTGGCCATGGTGGTCTCCACCCTCAACAACCCCTTCTTCGTCACCATGAAGGAGGGGGCCGAAGCCAAGGCCAAGGAGCTTGGTTACGAGCTGGTGGTGCTGGACTCCCAGAATGACCCTGCCAAGGAGCTCTCCAACGTGGAAGATCTCACCGTGCGCAAGGTCAATGCCATCCTGATCAACCCCACCGACTCCGAAGCCGTGGGCAACGCCATCCGGCTGGCCAACAAGGCCAATATCCCGGTGCTGACCCTGGACCGCGGCGCGGCCCAGGGTGAGGTCAAGGCCCATATCGCCTCCGACAACGTGGCCGGTGGCAAGCTGGCCGGTGACTTCATCACCGAGAAGCTGGGGGCCGGTACCAAGGTGATCCAGCTCGAAGGGATAGCCGGTACCTCGGCCGCCCGTGACCGTGGCGAAGGGTTTGCTCTGGCCGTTGCCGCCAACAAGCTGCAGGTGCTGGCTTCCCAGCCGGCCGACTTCGACCGCACCAAGGGTCTGAACGTCATGGAGAACCTGCTGGCGGCCCACCCGACCGTGCAGGCGGTGTTCGCCCAGAACGACGAGATGGCGCTGGGTGCCATCCGCGCCATGCAGGCGGCCGGCAAAGAGGTGATGATAGTCGGCTTCGACGGCACCGACGATGGCAAGGCGGCGGTGGCCAAGGGTAAACTGGCCGCCACAGTAGCTCAGCAGCCGGCGCTGATCGGTGCCATCGGCGTGGAAACCGCCGACAAGGTGCTCAAGGGCCAGCCGGTGGAGAAATCCATCCCGGTGCCGCTGCAAATCGTCAGCAAGTAAGCATGACGGGGGAGGTTCGCCTCCCCCTTTGTCTCCTGTGCGCAGGCAGAGCCTCCCGGCTTGGGCTCACTCAAGCCAAGATGTTCTCAATCAAGGGTGATCGATATGAATCGTCTCGTAGTTCTCGGCAGCGTCAATGCGGATCATGTGCTGCGCGTCCCCCACTTTCCCCGTCCCGGTGAAACCCTGACCGGTCACAGTTACCAGGTGGTCCCCGGTGGCAAGGGGGCCAACCAGGCGGTGGCCGCCGCCCGCCTCGGCGCTGCCGTCTCCTTTATCGCCCGCATCGGCGATGACGCCATCGGCCGTCAGATGAAAACGGGTTTTGCCAACGACGGCATTGATGTCAGCGCCGTCGAACTCGACGACAAGCTCCCCACCGGCATCGCCATCATCTATGTGAGCGATGAGGGGGAGAACAGCATAGGCCTCTCCACCGAGGCCAACGGCGCCCTCGACACCGCCATGGTCAAACGCCATGAGGCCATGATCGCGGGCGCCCACACCCTGCTGCTGCAACTGGAGGTGCCGCTCGACAGCGTGCTGGAGGCGGCTCGTCTGGCCCATGCCCACGGCACCCGGGTGGTGCTCAACCCGGCGCCCGCCCAGCCACTCTCGGCCGATCTGCTGGCGCTGGTGGATCTCATCACCCCCAACCAGACCGAGGCCGAGTTGCTGACCGGGGTCAAGGTGAGCGACGAGGCGAGCGCGGCAGAGGCGGCGGCCCGTTTCCACCAGATGGGGATTGCGGATGTGATGATCACCCTAGGCTCCCAGGGGGTCTATTGCAGCAACGGCCAGCAGCAGACGCTCATTCCGGGCTTTAGGGTCGAGGCGGTGGACACCACGGCCGCAGGCGACACCTTCAACGGCGCCCTGCTGGCCGCCGAGCTGGCTGGCGCGGATTTCCACAGTGCGGTGCGCTTCGCCCACGGGGCGGCGGCGCTTTCGGTGACCCGCTTCGGGGCCCAGAGCTCGATCCCGGGCAAGCAGGAGGTCGACACCTTCCTCCAGTCCCAAACGGCGCAGGGGCACTGATGGCCAACATCAAGGAGGTGGCGGCGCGGGCGGGGGTCTCCACCACCACAGTCTCCCACGTCATCAACGAAACCCGCTTCGTCGCAGAAGAGACCCGGGAGCGGGTCTTCAGTGCCATGCGCGCTCTCAACTACGCCCCCAGCCTGGTGGCCCGCAGCCTCAAGGTGAAGGAGACCAACAGCATCGGCATGCTGGTCACCACCTCCAGCAACCCCTTCTTCGCCGAGGTGGTGCGCGGGGTGGAACGCTACTGCTTCGAGCAGGGCTACAACCTGATGCTGGGCAACACAGAGGGACAGGCCGAAACCGCCCTCTCCTACCTCAAGATGATGCTCAGAAAACGAGTGGATGGCCTGCTGATCATGTGCAGCGAGGGGCAGCAGGAGGTGTTCAACCAGCTCGACTGGCTCAAGAGCCTGCCTGTGGTGGTGATGGACTGGGGCATGGAGAGCAAGGAGGTGGATCTCATCGCCGACAACTCCCATCGCGGCGGCTATCTGGCGACCCGTCATCTGCTGGCGCTGGGCCACACCGATATCGGCTGCATCACAGGGCCCCACAGCCGCGCCCCCGCCAACCAGCGCCTGGCGGGCTTCGAACAAGCGATGCAGGAGGCGGGGCTCACCGTCAATCCCGCCTGGATCCAGGAGGGGGATTTCGATTGCGCCAGTGGTTTCAGCGCCATGGAGCGGCTGCTTGCCCTGCCTGCACGCCCCAGCGCCCTGTTTGTGTGCAACGATATGATGGCCATGGGGGTCATCAGCGCCGCCCATCGCGCCGAGCTTCAGATCCCGCGGGATCTCTCCCTCGTCGGCTATGACAACGTGGCGCTGGCCCAGTATATGTCCCCGCCGCTGACCACCATCAATCAACCCAAGGAGGAGCTGGGTCGCCTCGCCGTCACCCGGCTACTGGCAAGGATCAATGGCGAGCAGATTGATAACCGCATGATCACCGTGGACCCTGACCTGGTGATCAGAGACTCCTGCGCCCCCTTGTAGCCCTCCGCCGGCCCCCACCAGTCCTGATTTGCAAAGAATGACAAGGGCGGCCTCGGCCGCCCTTGTCATTCTCTATCCATCACCACCAGGTCAACGGGGCTCCCCCTGTCTCCTTATCTCCCCTTCCTGCACCTCTGCCGGACGGCCCAGCCGCAGCAGCCCCAGTTGCTGCGCCAGGGGTTGCAGCAAGGCATCGTGATCCGAGGGATCGGGCAGCCAGTAGCGCACCGGCCAGCCCGCTCGCAAGAGTACGGGGACCCGACTACCCAGCTCACGCAATGCCAGCACGCAGCCGCGCTGGCTCAGTTTCTCCAGCAGCAGGGCATCCTCCGTCAGGGTCGGCAGCGCCAGGATAAGCGTTCGCTCTCCCAGGGGCGGCAGATAGGCCAGCACATGGGCCAGCTGGGACTGCTGATGGAGCATCAAGAGCAGCGGCAGCCGCTGTTCGGCATCCGTCAGCAGCCGTGCCACCACAGGGCCCAGGATACCGCGCTCCTGCATCCAGTCCATGTCGCACACCTGCTGCCCCACCCGCCAGCGCAGGCTGATGCCCAGCACCTGTTGCCCCCGCTCGTCCTCCAGGGTCTCTGAGATAGTCTCCAGCGGCGAGGGCGCCGCCCCCGCCAGCCACTCCCGCAGTTGATGCAGCTGGCGCTGGCCCATGCTCAGGGAGGCCTTCATCGCCGGCTGGTACCAGATCAGGGTCGCGTTGTCCCGCTTGGCCTGGTTCAGCGCCAATATGGCCTGCTCCAGCAACTGATCCGCATCCTCTCCCTCAATGGCCCTGGCCACCCCGAAGCGGCAGGCCAGATCGAAGCTGCTCTCCCGGGTCACGAACTCGAACTGCAGCAGGCTCACCATGGCCTCCATCTCGGCTTCGAGACCGGGCTGCTCGCCGGCCAGGACCACGGCAAATTCATCTCCCCCCAGCCGGTAGGCCCGACCTGGATAGGCCTGCCGCAGCCTTGCGGCCACCGCCTGCAGCAGGCGATCCCCGACCTGGTAGCCGAGCAGATCATTGACCTGCTTGAACCGCTTCAGATCCAGTACCACCAGGGCCTGGACACGGCCACGCTGCAGGGATTGCCTGAGCTGGCCCTGCAAGGCGCGGCGATTGCCGAGTCGGGTCATGGGGTCGAGCAGGGAGAGACGGCGATTCTGCAGATTGGTGCGGATCAGGGCAAACACCAGCACGCCCCCCATCACCAGCAGGATCAGTTGCCAGATCTGGATCCAGAACAGGCTCTGGCGCAGCTGATTGAGCGAGGCTTCCCGCTCCTGCCCCGAGAGGATCTGATCCCCTATCTGCTCCACCTGGCGGGTAAGCTCGGCAATCCGGGCCTGGGAACGATCGAGAGCCTCCCCCTCCTGCAGCGCACCGGCCTGTATCTGGGGCTCGAGCGCCTTGATCTCGTCAAACAGCCCGGCCAACACAGTCCCCAGGCCATGGCGGGCGCGGGCATCTGCGGTCTCGCTGCTGATCAGGAACACATCCAGTCGATTCCACAGCAGATCGTAATCCAGGCTCAGGGCCTCCATCTCGAGGCCCCCCGCCCGATAGAGGCGCAAGCCATAGAGGAAACGCTGGGACTCCAGCATGACCTGGCTGATGTTCCAGTGGGTGTTGCGATAGAAGATATCGACCAGCTGCTCGTGCCGGCTCTGCAGCAGCAGCCCCCAGACAGAGGAGAACAGAAACAGCAGGGAGATGGCCGCCAGCAGCAGGTTATGACGGTGGCGACGAGTCACGGGATGACCTCGATGCGCACCAGCTGCCACACCATGAAGCTGTGAATGGGAGAGACATCGAACTCTGGGTATTCAGAGAAGGGCATCAGCAGCCAGACGGGTCCCTTGTTGCGACGGGTCAGCGGCTTGTCATCCTGATAGCGCACCAGGGTCAGCGGCACCTGGGCAAACGGGGCGAGATCGAACTGCTGCTGATAGCCATTGAGGCCAGTCACCCTGACATGAGTGACATCCTTGAGCCCCTGCGCCGCCAGCATCGCCTTCAGGGTCGGGCCACGATAGCGATGAACCCCGGCGGTCCAGGGAGTCGCGGTCTCGAACTCGGTCTGTGGCAAGGCGGCCAGCGCCGCCTCATCCAGGGGGATCTCCCGCTTGTCTGGCAGGATCAAGTGCAACAGTGGTGAAGAAGCGGTTGCCTGAGTGCCGAACGCCGTCAGCACCAGCAGAAGAAACGCGATTCCATGCTTGAAAATGTCCATATCCCTTGCGCCAGCTGCATCTTCTATTTTACGGGTCAGTTTGGCGGCTTCATTGAGTCAATGCAACTATGTTGTTACTCAATAGTTATGGCCCACGCATCTCCATCCAGTTATGACCGTCGATCTGTTTGGGCTGATGCACCCCGCAGCTTTGCAGCAATTCGTCCACGAAGGCGGGTACCAGCAGGGAGGCAGGGCCATAGCGCTTCTCGTCAAACTGGCTACCCACTTCGCTTGGCTCCAGGTTGAGTTCGACTGTGTGCGCACCATTGAGGCCCGCCTCATGGACGAACCCCGCCGCGGGATAGACGGCCCCCGAGGTCCCTATGGAGATGAAGAGATCGCATTGCGCCAGGGCCGAGTAGATGCGATCCAGTCCGAGGGGCATCTCGCCAAACCAGACCACATGAGGCCGCAACGGCTGCGGCAACTGGCAGCAGGAGCAGAGCTCGTGCTGGTGGAGATCCCCGCGCCACTCGATCACCTGTCCCGAGCCCGGGCAGCGCGCCTTGAGCAGCTCGCCGTGCATGTGGATGAGGTGCTTGCTGCCCGCACTCTCGTGCAGATTGTCTATGTTCTGGGTGACCAGGGTCACTCGCCCCGGCAGCAGGCGCTCGAGGCGCGCCAGGGCATAGTGGGCAGGATTGGGGTGGATCTCGGCGCGTTGCAACTGATGGCGCCGCGCGTTGTAAAAGCGCTGAACCAGTTCGGGATCCCGGGCGTAGCCCTCCGGAGTGGCCACGTCTTCCACCCTGTGCTCCTCCCACAGTCCGTCGCAGGCCCTGAAGGTCTTGATACCGGATTCGGCCGAGATGCCGGCACCGGTGAGGATCACGATATGTTTGGCTGACTGCACCATGGTTGACTTCCTCCAACGGATCACAGGCTGACCTTAGCACAGCCGGCTGGCCCGGCACATTCGCCCTTGGTCTTAGGAAGGCCGGGGCACCAGGGTGCCCAATATGCTCAAGTCCAGCCTGACAAAGACCATCTCCCGCCCCGTCACCAGGGTCAGCGGCAGCCCCAGCCCCTTCAGCAGGGCCAGCATGGGGCGATTCTGGCCGAGCACCTCGGCGGTCCACTCGCGGATCCCCTCCCCGTGCGCCAGCAGTGCCAGCGCCAGCAGGATGCGGCGCCCGGCCCCCCTATGCTGAAAATGATCCGCGACTATGCAGGAGAACTCCGCCCTGTCCGGGTGCAGACGCCGCCGGATGGACTGAGCCATGGCCAGCGGGGCGCCTTGCTCGTCGGTGAGCAGCAGCCCTATCTGGGGCGCTCTGGGGTAGTCGAGAAAGAAGGCGAGCTGATCGGCGGTGGCAGGCTGCTTGGCGCGCATGAAGCGCAGGTAGACACTCTGCTCGCTCAGCGCCTCGTAGGCCGCCTTCAGCCGCTCGGGATCGGATCCTGCCAGCTCCTGCAGTCGGCAGGGAATGCCACCCACCTCCATCATCAGGGGCAGAGAGGCCCGCGAGCCGGGGTGTACCCAGCCCGCCAGCGCCCGGAGCAGGCGCGCCTCGTCGGGAGGCCAGCAAAGGTAGCGCGGCACGGGCTACCAGCGCCCCGCCATGCCAAGATCCTGCCACTGGGCGGGATCCTGCAGGTTGAAGGGATCGTCGAGATAGAGGGCCATGCCGAGCTCGCGAGCACGCTGGATGAAGCGGGCGAGCAGAGAGTCGGCGGCCATGGCCTCCAGCTCCGGCAGCAGATGTTGCCCAAGCAGCAGGCTCTGGATCGGCAGCCGCTCCAGCTGATCGAAAGGCAGGTGCTGGGCATTGTCCAGCAGCAGGGCGAGCCTGGCCCCGGCAAGACTCGCCTGCAGCACCAGGGCGAAGCGATCCGCCTGGTTCAGCAAGTTATCCCGCCGATGGATGACCAGGGTCAGCTCGCTCGCCTGCCTGCCATGCTGCTCCAGCCATGCCTTGAGGGGCTCCCAGTGAGGGGTCAGGCTGCTCACGGCCAGCCAGATTGGCAGGGGGCTGGAGGCCGCATCCGCCTGCAGACCGAGCTGACCCCGCGCCCCTCCCTGCCAGCTGCGAATGGTACGCTTCAGGCCACCCAGCCTGCGCTGGCGCTGCGGCCCCAGGTAGAGCGCCTTGAGCAGGCGCAACAGATCGTCGCTCTGCAGCGGCTTGGCCAGGGCAGCCAGCACGTTGAAGCCGGCGTCGTGCAGCAGGCGTCTGGCGCCGTCGATCAGGGTCTGATCGTGGGCAGACAGCAGTATGATGGGCAGGCCGCTGTGACGGTACTGGGGATGGCTCATCAGGAGACTGATGGCATCCTGCTCCGCCAGGCTGAGATCGCAGATCAGCAGCCCCACGCCCCCCTCTTCCAGCGCCTGCAGGCAGCCGTCGCCATCCTGCACCCAGTGGCAGGGAAGTCCCAGCATCTGGATCTCCTGCTGGATGCAGGCTCCCTGGAAGGGGTGATCCTCGAGCAGCAGGATCTGGAGCCGGGCGAGCCAGTCCCGCCACCCCTGCTCCCGCGCCTGCAACCCCTCAAGCCAGGGATCCGACAGGCGGTAGATCCCCACCCCCGGTGTCTGCAGCCGCGGCAGATAGTCGGCCCCCCCGTGGGAGGCGGGATCGAACAGGGCGATGGCCCCGGCGGCGAACAACCCCTCCCACTGCCAGCTCGCGTCCGGCCGGGTACGGTGCAGGCTGGCATAGGCCGGCAGGCCCGCCTCCTTTGCCGCCTGATGGGAGACGGCGTCCAGGGCATAGACGCTGACGGGGTGAAATACTGGCTCCTGGCTGACATCTGACTCCAGCAAGGCCAACAACTCTTCATCTGTGATGATCATCTCATGCTCTCTCGCCCAGTTGCCGGCAGACGTCTTCCACGGCCTGCTGCAATTCTTCCACCAAGGGGTGCCCGGGGGCGCGCTGCCAGCGCTCTATCACCTGTACCAGGGCGGCGGCCCCCACCATTTTGGCGGCCCCCTTCATCTTGTGTAAAGCCGTATCGAGGGCGCCTTCATTCCCTGCCGTGACGCACCCCTCAATGTCGGCCAGATCCTGACGAGCCGACACCAGATAGAGGTTGATGAGCGCCGGGTTGAGCAGTGTCGTCATGGGGCTGGCCTTGACCGAGGCCTCCACCAGGGGCGCACTGCTGCGACCGGAGACGGTGCGCAGCAAGATGGCCAGCTCCTTTAGCAGGACGGGTTTGTCCAGATGGCCCTGGCAACCGCAGTCGGCCAGACGCTGGGCAGCCTGCTCGCTGAGATCGGCGGTGATCACATAGACGGGCAGCTGCTGCCAGCGCGCCGAGGCCCGCAACTGCTTGCAGAGCTCGGCACCGTCCATCACCGGCATCTGCAGGTCGGTCAGCACCAGATCGACAGATTCCCGCCCCAGGATCTCGAGGGCCAGGCGGCCATTGGCGGCGCTCAGCACCCGGGCGCCCAGCTGACTCAGCTGCATGCTGATCAGCACCCGGTTCACCTCGTGATCTTCCACCAGGAGGACACGCATGCCGGCCCCCGGCAGATCCGCGACCTCCCCGCTCCCCTGAACCAGCCTGGGTTGCAGCAGGCTCACCACGGCGCCCGGGATCCAGGGCTCACCCTGCCAGGACCAGGCACGCAGTCCCTGTTCATCCTGGGTGGCGGCAAGGCCGGGCGCCGTCGCCTCCTCGGTCACGCCAAACTCGGCGAGCCAGGCCCGCACGTACGCCAGCTCCTCGGGGGGGAGCTGCAGGGAAATCTGTTTGAACCTTGGCTGCCAGGGCGCCTTCTCCTGCGTCTCTTTGAGGGGCCATGCGCAGATGAAGCGGCTGCCGCCAGTGGCCACCGGCTCGACCCGGATCTCCCCTCCCATCTGCTCCATCAGCTGGCGACAGATGGCCAGCCCCAAGCCGGTGCCCTGGGCCCTGAGCTGACCCAGCTCCTCCCCTTGCTCGAAGGGCTGGAACAGCCGAGGCAGCAGCTCTGCACTGATACCGGGCCCCTGATCGTCCACCCCGCACCAGACCCAGTCCCCGTGCCGGCGGGCCCAGAGCACCACCTCGCCGTGCTCGCTGAACTTGATGGCGTTGGAGAGCAGGTTGTGCAACACCTGCTGCACCCTGTGGGGATCGAGCGCCATCAGGGCAGGCAGGGCCGGGTCCAGGTTGAGGCGCATCTGCAGGTGTTTGGAGCGCGCCTTGGACCAGTGCACCGCCGCCACATGCTCGCACAGCTCCACCAGATCGGTCGGCTGCATGGTGAGCCGCAGCTGGCGGTTCTCGTTGCGGCTGAAGTCGAGCACGTCGTTGAGCAGCCCGAGCAACTCGTTGCCCGCCTGCCTGACGTGCGCCAGCACCGAGGTCTGCTCTGCGGAGAGTTCGGTCTGATCCAGCCACTCCAGCAAGCCCAGGATGGCGTTCATGGGGGTGCGGATCTCGTGGCTCACGGCGGCGAGGAAGCGCCCCTTGGCGAGCACGGCCTGCTGGGCCTGCTCGTGGGAGAGTTGCAGAGAGTGCTCCTGCTCGACCCGGTTGGTCACATCCTGCACCACCCCAAAGACGCGCCACCCCTCCCCCTGACGGCGCCCCCTGCCGGAGAACTGCAACCAGCGCGAGCCCTTGGTCGGATGCTGGTAGCGCAGCAGATGGGAGAAGGGGCGCCCGGCCTGCAACATGGTCAGCATGGGGGCACGCATCTCCCGCCTGTCCTGGTGCGAGATGCGGGTGAGGGTCTCGTTGGGATTGAGACGGATCTGCTGGCTCGCCAGCCCCAGCAGCTCATGGCTGCCGCGGCTGACGAACTCCACCCGGGTGATGGCGCCGCCTTGCAGGGTAAACTGCAGCACTACCCCGGGCACCGTATTGGTGAGGGCCCGCAAGCGTCGCTCCGCCTGGCGCAGCAAGCGGGTGCGCTCACGCAGGGCGCTGATGTCTGACAGGGCGATGAGATCCCCGGCCGGGGCCTGGGGCCCCAGGCGCAGCGGGATCTGGGCATAGGAGTAGACCTGATCCCGCAGGGCTATCTCCCCCTCAGCCCCTTGCAGCTGCGGGGACGGCAGCACGAGATCGGTGGCGTAGCGCGCCTCCATCCGTTTGGCACGCTTGTTGCGCTTGATCACCTCCCCCTTGTCATTGCGCAAGAACACGGGCACGGGCAGCGCCTGGAACAGGGACTCCCTGAACTTGCTCTCCAGCGCCAGCGCCTGCTCCGCCTTCTGGCGCTCGCGCGCCTCCTGGGCCAACTGCTGGCGGGAGCGCCAGATTGACCAGATCACCCCCGCGCTGATCAGGAGTGCCAGCAAAATGGAGCCAAGCCAGAAGCCGTAACTGACCCCCTCCTGCTGGTTGAGGACGAGGCGCCGCCAACGCTGGACCAGCTCGCTCACCTGGCGATCGTTGATCGTCGTCAGGCTCTGCTCCAGCACCCCGGCGAGCCTTGGCTGATCCCGCCTGATAGCAAAGCCGAGGCCAAACACCTCAGGCAGCTCTGTGATGCTCAGCTCGCTCAGCTGGTTGTTGCGCAGCGGATATTGCAGTTGATAGAGCTCGGCCAGCATGGCATCGGCCTCACCGCTCTGCACCGCCGCCAGCCCTTGCAGCAGGTTGTCGGTCACCCCCCAGTCGTGTTGCCCGAACCGGGCCAGCAGGCTGGGGTCGTACAGCATACGGGGCACGACCACCTTGCCCTTGACCTCGGCAAGGGCGTGATATGCCCCCCCCTTGCGGCTGACCAGGGCATAGCGACTGGTTGCCACCGCACGGGTGAACTCGAACTCCTCGTGCAGCGTCGGGGACTCCAGCAGACCGGCCATCATGGCGGCCTCCCCGCTGCGCAGCCTGGCCAGCGCCTCCTCCTTGCTGGCAACGGGGATCAGCTCGAAATTCAGCCCCGTCTGGCGGCTCACTTCCCGCAGTACATCGCCGCTCCAGCCGATGAGTTCACCCTGCTGGTTGACGCCGCTATAGGGCATGAAGCCGGGATCCGCCACCAGCTTGATGGTGCGCGCGCTGCCGACCAGCCAGGCCTGCTCCTTGTCGGTGAAGTGCAAGGGGTTGATGTCCTGCTCGCTCTGGGGCAGATAGCGCCCCAGATCCCGATAGAGGCTGCCCGGCGGCAGGAAGCGGATCGCCGTGTCTATCAGCTCCTGCAACTGCGGCTTGTCGGCCATCATCAGCCGGTAGCTGATCACCAGATCGTCGCTGCGCATCCGCCGCAGGCGAAGCCCCTCGTCCGGGAACTCCCGCATCAGGTAACGCAGTTGCAGATAGTCACCGAGGTAGGCGCTGCCCCTGCCCGCCACCAGGGCCCCGTACCAGTTTTCCGCATCGGTCAGGAGCAGCTGGGACGAGTGGGGATAGAGCCGCTGCAGGGTCTCCTCTGCCTGCCAGATGGGCGAGACCAGGAAGGTCGCCTGCTCGAGCTCCCCCCGATAGAGGATGGCGGACTCCGCCTCCAGCATGGCACGGCTCAAGGCCGTGCCGGGCATGGTCTCCCGGGTTGGGCCCACATGGGGGATGAGATCGCACTGCCCGCGCTGCAAACCCTGCAGGGTCGCCGCCCAGTTTGGCAGTTTTTCGAAACGCAGCGGCACCGGCAGTTGCAGGGCCAGTCGTTTCATCTGATCGATGAGCAGGCCCCCCTGCGCTTCCAGGTAGGGGGGGCGCTGCAGGGCCGGGTAGCAGAAAGTCAGCCCGGTGAGCGTATCGGCATAGGCCTGGGTCTCGGCTGACAGGGGGAGCGTGGCGGCACGCAGCGGCAAGGCCAGCAGCGTACCAAACAGGAAGAGGGTCTTTATCATCGAAACGCAAAAGCCAGGCGGTTGCCTGGCTTTTCTTTACTCATTGGGTTCAACATTTTCTACCCTGGCCTTGAGCTTCTGGCCAGGCCGGAAGGTCACCACGCGACGGGCGCTGATGGGAATATCCTCGCCCGTCTTGGGGTTACGTCCGGGACGCTGGTTCTTCTCACGAAGATCAAAGTTACCGAAGCCTGAAATCTTGACTTGTTCACCGCGCTCGAGCGCCTGTCTGATTTCCTCAAAGAAGGCTTCCACCATGTCTTTGGCTTCACGCTTGCTCATCCCGAGCTGGGTGAACAGGTGCTCTGCAATGTCGGCTTTGGTAAGCGCCATAGATCAATCCCTCAAGGATGCATTCAACTCTTCACCAAGGGCCCGCACGACATTGTCTACGGTCTCGGCAATCTCTTTCTCCTCCAGGGTGCGCTGGGTGTCTTGCAACACTAGACTGATGGCCAGGCTCTTCTTGTCCTCTGCCATACCAGCACCCTGGTATACGTCGAACAAGTTTATTCCAACTAACTGATTTCCGCCAACTTTTTTAATTACTGCCAGGACGTCACCGGCCAGAACCGCTATGTCGACCACCACGGCGATGTCACGGCGATTGGCCGGGAAGCGGGAAACTTCGGCTGCAACCGGCACCTTGGCAGGGGTCAGCTTGTCCAGTTCCAGCTCGAACATCACGGCACGGCTCTTGAGACCCAGCTTCTTCTCGAGGCTCGGGTGGATCACGCCGATGTGGCCGATGACGGCGCCATTGCGCAGTATGGCGGCACTCTGACCCGGATGCAGGGCGCTGTGCTCGGTGCGCTCGAAGCTGAAGGTAGCCCCTTCGGCGGTGAGATCCAGCACTGCTTCCAGATCCCCTTTCAAATCAAAGAAGTCGCTGCCACGGCTCTTGACGTCCCAGTGTTCGTCGCTCTGGTTGCCGGTGATGATGCCGGCCAGCATGGGTTCCTGACGGATGCCGTTCTCGGCGCTCGCGTCCTTGATGAAACGCAGGCCCTGCTCGAACAGACGCACACGGCCCTGCTGGCGGTTCTGGTTGTAGACCACAGCCTGCACCAGACCCGGGAAGAGCGATACCCGCATGGCGGACATCTCGACCGAGATGGGGTTCGGCAGCACTATGGCATCGCTCTGGGGGAACAGGGTCTGCTGGGCCTTGGGATCCACGAAGCTGTAGGTGATCGCTTCCTGGAAACCGCGGTCGACCAGCAGGTCACGCACCCGCTTCAGGGTCACCTGGCCTTCGGCCTGCTCCACCATCGCCAGGGAGGCGGCGGGTTTGAGGTTCGGGATCTTGTTGTAGCCGTAGATGCGGGCCACTTCCTCGATGAGGTCTTCCTCGATGGCGATGTCGAAACGCCAGGAGGGGGCCAGTGCGGTCCAGCCGTCGGCGTCCACCGTCACCTGCATGCCGAGGCGGGTCAGGATCTCGAGCACCTGGGCGTCGGCCACGCTGATGCCGATCACCTTGTCGAGCTTGGTACGGCGCAGCTTGATGGGGGCAGCCTTGGGCAGATGGGCATCGGATTTGACTTCGATGACCGGACCCGCTTCACCGCCGCAGATATCCAGCAGCAGGCGGGTGGCTCTGTCCATCACCTTGGCTTGCAGCTCGGGATCGACCCCGCGCTCGAAGCGGTGGGAAGAGTCGGTGTGCAGACCATAGGCACGGGCACGACCAGTGATGGAGAGCGGCGCGAAGAAGGCGCACTCCAGCAGGATGTCGGTGGTGGTCTCGGACACACCGGTGCGATCGCCGCCGAAGATGCCGGCCATGCAGGCAGGGCCTTGTGTATCGGCAATCACCAGGGTGTTGTCTTTGAGCTTCACCTCGGTACCGTCGAGCAGAGTCATGGGCTCATCGCTCTTGGCGCGGCGCACCACCAGTTCCCCTTTCAGCTTGGCCAGATCGAAGGCGTGCATCGGCTGACCGAATTCCAGCAGCAGGAAGTTGGTGATGTCGACGATAGCGTCGATGGAGCGAATGCCGCCACGGCGCAGCTTCTCCTGCATCCAGAGCGGGCTCTGCGCTTGCAAGTTCAGCCCCTTGATGACGCGGCCCAGATAACGGGGGCAATCGGCTGGCGCTTCAACCCGGATCGGGAAGGTCGCGTCTATGGTAGCGGCAGCAGGGGTCCAGGTCGGCTCGACCACGTCCACGCTGTTGAGCACGCCAATCTCGCGGGCCAGACCTGCGATGCCGAGGCAATCGGCACGGTTCGGGGTCAAGTCCACGTCGATGGCGACGTCGTTCAGATTGAGGTAGTCGCGAATGTCGGTGCCGATGGGGGCATCGGCCGGCAGCTCTATGATGCCGTCCGCTTCCACTTCGATTCCCAGCTCGCTGAAAGAGCAGAGCATGCCGTGGGACGGCTGGCCACGCAGCTTGGCCTTCTTGATGGTGAAATCACCCGGCAGGGTCGCACCCACCTTGGCCACGCAGACCTTCAGGCCGGTGCGGCAGTTCGGCGCGCCGCAGACGATGTCCAGCAGCTCGCTTTCGCCCACGTTGACCTTGGTCACCCGCAGCTTGTCGGCGTCCGGATGCTGGGCGCACTCGACCACTTCACCCACGACTACGTTGTTGAACTGGCCAGCCACCGCTTCCACGGCGTCCACTTCCAGGCCGGCCATGGTGATCTGCTCGGCCAGTGCGTTGTCACTCAACTCGGTGCGGACCCACTCCATCACCCAGGATTTACTGAATTTCATGTTCTCTCGCCCTTACTTGAACTGCTTGAGGAAGCGCAGATCGTTTTCGAAGAAGGCACGCAGGTCATTGACCCCGTAGCGCAGCATGGTCAGGCGCTCAACGCCCATGCCGAAGGCAAAACCGGAGTATTTTTCCGGATCTATGCCGACCGAACGCAGCACGTTCGGGTGCACCATGCCGCAGCCCAGCACTTCCAGCCACTTGCCGTTCTTGCCCATGACGTCCACTTCGGCGCTCGGCTCGGTGAACGGGAAGTAGGAAGGACGGAAGCGAATGGTCAAGTCTTCCTCGAAGTAGTTGCGCAGGAAGTCGTGCAGTATGCCCTTCAGCTCGGTAAAGCTGGCATGCTCGTCCACCAGCAGACCTTCGACCTGATGGAACATCGGGGTGTGGGTCATGTCGTAGTCGTTACGATAGACGCGGCCCGGCGCAATAATGCGAATTGGCGGCTGTTGCTGCTGCATGGTGCGGATCTGCACACCTGAGGTGTGGGTACGCAGCATCAGATCGGGATTGAAGTAGAAGGTATCGTGATCGGTCCGCGCCGGGTGATGAGCCGGAATGTTCAGCGCATCGAAGTTGTGGAAGCCATCTTCAATCTCGGGACCGCGCTCTACCTTGAAACCCATCTCGCCAAACAGGCGCTCGATGCGTTCAATGGTACGGGTCACCGGGTGCAGGCCACCGTTCTCGATGCGGCGACCCGGCAGGCTGATGTCGATGGTCTCGGCGGCCAGCTTCTGGTTCAGCACGGCAACTTCGAGGGCTTCACGACGCGCGTTCAAGGCATCCTGAACCAGCTGCTTGGCCTGGTTGATCACGGCGCCTGCGGCGGGACGCTCCTCAGGCGAAAGGGCGCCAAGGCCCTTCATCTGCTCGGTGAAAAAGCCCTTTTTACCCAGATATTTGACCCGGATTTCGTCGAGGGCGGCGATGTCGCTTACGCCCTCAATTTCGGCCTTGGCCTGGCCGACTACTTCTTCAAGCTGTTGCATGTCTTCCTCGTCACCACTCCCGATACAGGAGCCTTTAGGCTAAATAAGGTCAAGAGGGGAATAATACAAAAAAAGCCCCTTGGCTGACCATAGTTATGGCGGGCTTTTATCCCTATAAATCATTTTGTTATATCAAGCGAGTCTCAAGCTGTCCCCCGCCTGCTTCAATTTCTGATGTTCGAACTTGGTTTGTTGGCATATCAGACATTTTCGCATCAGCCACCAAGACGGATGGCGCTGTACGGCACAACTCCCTGAAAGCAAAAAGCGAGCAACAAAAAAGGAGGCCTGAGCCTCCTTTTATCTTTCATAACAGAACCGGATTAAACCAGAGCTGCTTTGGCCTTTTCAACCAGGGCGGTGAAAGCCAGCTTGTCGTGAACGGCGATATCGGACAGGATCTTGCGATCGATCTCGATGGAAGCCTTCTTCAGACCGTCGATCAGACGGCTGTAGGACAGACCGTTCTGACGGGCTGCAGCGTTGATACGCGCAATCCACAGCTGACGGAACTGACGCTTCTTCTGGCGACGGTCACGGTAGGCATACTGACCAGCTTTGGTTACCGCTTGTACCGCTACGCGGTAGACACGGGAACGGGCGCCGTAGTAACCCTTGGCGGCTTTCATTACTTTCTTGTGACGAGCGCGAGCAGTCACACCACGTTTAACTCTTGGCATTTTTCACATCCCCCTTATGCGTACGGCAGACAAGCGACAACACGTTTGTGGTCGGCAGCAGAAACCATGAACTTCGGCCCCAGCTTACGCTTACGCTTACTGCTCTTCTTGGTCAGGATGTGACGCAGGTGGTTGTGCTTGCACTTGAAGCGACCTGAGCCAGTCTTCTTGAAGCGCTTTGCAGCACCCCGGTTGGTTTTCATCTTCGGCATTTTATACTCCGCATTGTGAGTGACAACAAAATCGCAAGGCGAACCGACTCATGGGGCGAACCCATGAGTCAATTTCTTGTGGGCCTTAAGATTTCTTCTTGGGTGCGAGGACCATCACAGCTTGACGGCCTTCGACTTTCGGGAACGACTCGACTACGGCCAACTCTTCCAGATCGTTCTTGACTCGCTCCAGAACCTTGATACCAAGATCCTGGTGGGCCATTTCACGACCACGGAAGCGCAGGGTGACCTTCGCCTTGTCCCCGTCTTCCAGAAAGCGAACCAGGTTGCGTAGTTTTACCTGATAGTCGCCTTCGTCAGTGCCAGGACGGAATTTGATTTCCTTTACCTGGACGACTTTCTGCTTTTTCTTCTGTTCTTTGGTGGTCTTGCTCTTTTCGTAGAGGAATTTGCCGTAATCCATGATTCGGCAAACGGGCGGCTCAGCGTTAGGACTGATTTCGACCAGATCCACTCCGGCTTCAAGGGCCAAGTTCAGTGCATCCTGAATGGTAGTGATGCCAATGGCCTCACCGTCCAAACCAGTCAGACGAACTTCTTTCAGACGGATCTCTTCATTGATCCGGTGAGCGCGGGCTTGCGGTTGCTTGCCCAGTTTTTTTCCGCCTTTTATAGCTTATTCCTCCACTTTCTTTTGTCCGCGGGTCTGAACTTCCTGGGTTAACAGAGCTATCAGCTCTTCAACAGGATAAGAACCCAGGTCAGCCCCTTTACGAGTCCGTACTGCAATCTTGCCGGCTTCTACTTCTTTATCGCCGCAGACCAGCATGAAAGGCACTCGCTTCAAAGTATGCTCGCGGATTTTAAAGCCAATCTTCTCATTTCTCAAGTCCGCTTTTGCGCGAAGGCCCGCATCATTCAATGCCTTGGCAACTTTCACCGCATAATCGGCCTGATTATCCGTGATATTCATGACCACGGCCTGAGTCGGTGCCAGCCAGGTCGGGAACAGTCCGGCGTACTCTTCGGTCAGGATACCGATGAAACGCTCGAGGGACCCGAGAATGGCCCGGTGGATCATCACGGGTACGTGACGTTCGTTGTCTTCGCCCACATAAGTGGCGCCAAGACGGCCCGGCAAGGCAAAATCGAGCTGCACGGTACCACACTGCCACGCACGATCAAGACAATCGTGCAGGGTGAATTCGATCTTGGGACCGTAGAACGCCCCCTCCCCCGGCTGCAGATCGTACTTCAGACCGTTTAGCACCAGGGCTTCAGCCAGGGCGGCTTCCGCGCGATCCCAGGCTTCATCGGAACCGATGCGCTGCTCCGGACGGGTGGAGAGCTTGACCACGATGTTTTCGAAGCCAAAGGTGCCGTAGACGTCATAGACCATGCGAATACAGGCCGAGACCTCTTCCATGATCTGATCTTCGGTACAGAAGATGTGCGCGTCATCCTGGGTGAAGCCACGCACCCGCATCAGACCATGCAGGGAGCCAGAGGGTTCGTTGCGGTGGCAGGAGCCGAACTCGGCCATGCGCAGGGGCAAGTCCCGGTAGGACTTCAGACCCTGGTTGAAGATCTGCACGTGACCCGGGCAGTTCATCGGCTTGATGGCGTACTCGCGGTTCTCGGACTGGGTGGTGAACATGGCCTGGGCATACTTCTCCCAGTGGCCGGAGCGTTCCCACAGCACGCGATCCATCATGAAGGGGCCTTTCACCTCCTGATAGTCGTACTCCTTGAGCTTGCCGCGGATAAAGGTTTCCAGCTCACGGAAGATGGTCCAGCCATCGTTGTGCCAGAACACCATGCCGGGGGCCTCTTCCTGCATGTGGTACAGGTCGAGCTGCTTGCCAATCTTGCGGTGGTCGCGCTTGGCGGCCTCTTCGAGACGCTGCAGGTAGGCCTTGAGCTGCTTCTTGTCGGCCCAGGCGGTGCCGTAGATGCGCTGCAGCATCTTGTTGTTGGAGTCGCCGCGCCAGTAGGCGCCGGACATCTTCTGCAACTTGAAATGGTGGCAGTGACGCATGTTCGGCACGTGGGGGCCGCGACACATGTCGACGTACTCTTCGTGGTGATAGAGACCGGGCTGGTCATCACGGGCGATGTTCTGATCCAGGATCTCGACCTTGTAGGTCTCGCCGCGGGCCTCGAACACATCGCGCGCCTCCTGCCAGGAGACCTTCTTCTTGACGACGTCGTAATCCTTGGCAGCCAGCGCCAGCATGCGCTCTTCCAGGGCAGCCAGATCTTCATCGGTCAGGGTGCGGTCGAGATCAACGTCGTAGTAAAAACCGTTGTCGATGACAGGACCTATGGCCATCTTGGTCTGGGGCCAGAGTTGCTTGATGGCATGACCCAGCAGGTGGGCGCAGGAGTGGCGCAGAATGTCCAGACCGTCTTCGTCTTTGGCGGTGATGATGGCCAGGGAGGCATCGGCTTCGATCAGCTCGCACGCATCCACCAGTTCACCGTTCACCCGGCCGGCAATGCACGCCTTGGCGAGACCGGGACCTATGTCGGCGGCGACGTCCATGACGGAAACGGCGTGGGGAAATTGACGTTGGCTGCCGTCAGGCAGAGTAATGATTGGCATTAGGTGTTTCCTTATACAGTGGTGCCCCCTACCAAAGGGCACATGCAGGTTGGAGAAAACCTTTCATTTCAAGCAGTTCACTCCTGAGTTTCACCGTTCACAATACGGTTGGTACACAGGAGTGGTACACACCCTCTTGGGTGTGCAAGGCCATCAATTGACAGGTACAGCGGAGGATTGTATCAGACGTCACGACTCAGACAAGTTGCCTTGCCGATTTTGTATACCATGGAAGGGGAAAGCGAGGTGCGCCGTCATCAGTTGATTTGCCTGGTGTCACAGAGGCAATCGGGACGGTGCACATGCGATGCGGGTCCCGTGGCGCCCTCTCTGTGCTAGGGTTCCAGTGAGGCGTCTGCCTGAGCAAGGAGAGCATGATGTACACCTATGAGATTTCGTTTCCGGAGCATGCGGAGAAGATTGTCCACCCGGACCACCTGCTGACGACACACTGCCCCGTCCATCTCGGGGAGCTGGTGATCCTGAGCGATGGCAGCAAGCGAGAGGTATGCAGCATAGTGCACAGCGCCGATCGCAGTACCCTCTATGTCACCGACGTGACACCGGGCAAGATCACCGCCAGCCGCTGAGGGGCTAACCCTCCCCCAGCAGTGACTGGCCATTGAAATCGAAGGCGCTGCGACCCTCTTCGGCCAGCGCCAGCTCCTGCAATACCGTCAACGCCAGCTTGTTGCCCTTTTGCGAGGCCTGATAGAGCCACTGCTTGGCCTCGGCCATGTCGACCCGGCCGTTGGCCCCCATCAGATGCAGCACCCCCACCTTGAGCATGGCGGGCACATCCCCGTTGCGGGCCGCTCGCTCCATCCAGTGAAAGGCGATACGTAGATCCCGTGGCACACCGACCCCGCGCAGATAGAGCTCCGCCAACCGGTACTGGCCAAACGCATCTCCCGCCTCGGCGGACTGGCGATAGAGTCGGATGGCCTGCACCAGATCCTGTTCGCTCCCCTGCCCCAGCTCATGGCTCCACCCCATCAGCGCCTGCGCCCTGGGTTGACCCTGTTCGGCCAATGGCTGCCAGATACCGGTCGCCTGCTCGAAGTGACCTACCCGCCAGGCGCGGTTGGCCGCCGCCAGCTCCTGCTCGGTGGAGAGCGGGAGCAGACGCCAGGTGACCAGGGCAATGAGGGCGATAAACAGCCAGCGGTAAGTGGTGGGGCTCATGACGATTTCCGTGATCCAGTTCGCATTTTGTTTATGTAAACGAAATGTAGCGACAGATCAAGCAAGAGATCCCGTTCTTTGGCCGAGTGAAATAAGGGAAGACTGGCCGGACTTGATGTTTGGCACTATCCCGAGCAGAATAACTGTATATATAAACAGTACATAGTGTGATGAGATGGCAGGACGAGGCAGCACCCACAATATCGAACACCGTTTCAGCGGCCCGCAGATCGATGCCGTCGATGATGGCTGGCAGGCAGTGGAATGGGAGGCGGCATTTCGTGCGTCCCGACCCAGAACCGAGGTGCGGGAGATCCAGGCCAAGACCATCATCAGCCACAACCTCTCGCCGGATGTCCCCTTCGGCCGCTCCATCAATCCCTATCAGGGGTGCGAACATGGCTGCATCTACTGCTATGCCAGACCCAGCCACGCCTACCTGGAGCTCTCCCCCGGCCTGGATTTCGAGACCCGGCTGTTCGCCAAGCTCAATGCCGCCGCGCTGCTGCGCCGGGAGTTTGCCAAGCCGGGCTACCAGCCGCAGACCATAGTGCTCGGGGCCAATACCGATCCCTACCAGCCCATAGAGCACCACTATCGCCTCACCCGCGAGCTGCTGGAGGTGATGCTGGCCCATCGCCACCCGGTGGGGATCATCACCAAGAGCGCCATGATATTGCGCGATCTCGATCTGCTGGCCGAGCTGGCCCGGGAGGGGCTGTGCCAAGTGATGGTGTCGGTCACCACCCTGAACGAGACGCTGAGGCGACAGCTGGAGCCCCGCGCCAGCACGGGCGCGGGTCGGCTCAAGGTCATCGAGAAGCTGGCCCAGGCCGGGATACCTGTGGGGGTGCTGGCGGCCCCCATGATCCCCAGGCTCAACGAGCCCGAGCTGGAGCAGATCATCAAGGGCGCCGTGGAGGCGGGCGCCGGCTGCGCCGACTATATCCTGCTGAGACTGCCCCACGAGCTGACCACCTTGTTTTGCGACTGGCTTGAGGAGCACTACCCCGGCCAAAAGGAAGCCATCCTGAACCAATTGAGGGGAAGCAGAGGGGGGACCCTCAACAGCCCCGCCTTCGGTACCCGCATGCGGGGCGAAGGGCAATTCGCCGACTTGCTCGCCCAGCGCTTTCGCCTCATCAGCAAGCGCCTTGGTTTGGGCAAACGCCACGTGCAGCTCAATGTGGAGCGCTTCTTGCGCCCCAACGAGCAGTTGCGCCTGTTCTGATGGCTGCGGCTATCTCTGATCAGCCCCTGGGCCTGGGCGGATAAGGGCGCAACGACTTGCCCTGCGCGATCAGCTCGGCGGGCAGGCGCGATGGCTCATAAGCGACTTCCTCCTGCTCGCTGTGCGCCAATGCCTTGGCATCCTCTCCCCACATCCGGCTCCACCAGATCTCCCACATGATCCAACTGGTCATACCCTGCTCCTTCTGGATGATATTGCCAACGTCGGGCTCGGGCATGGTCATGCCCCCACCTGAACAGCCGCAGTCTGTCCCGCCGGGATGACAGCCAGATGACGTCGGGATGAAGGATTGGGTATGAGAATGAACTGGCGCCCAGACTTGGGCAGAGTGGCGCCCTCACGTCGATGTGGCTCGGAAGAATTCGGGTGGATCGCCACGGCGGGAGCGAACGGCGACAAGGGCAGGACAAATAAAAAGAGCGACCCAAGGGCCGCTCTTTTTTTATCGAGGCAGGTAACGATTATTCGTCGTCAACCACACCCTCTTCGCTGGAGCCAGCATCGTCGGCAGCACCGGCGTCTGGCGCAGTCTCTGCCCCTTCCACCTGCTCGCCATCGATGGCCATGCCCTCAGTGACCAGAGCGTCGTTTTCTTCCTCGTCGCTCTCGGCGATGCGCTGCAGGCCGACCACTGTCTCGTCTTCACCGGTACGGATCAGACGGACACCGCCGGTGTTACGGCCAATGACGCTCACCTCGGCAACGCGAGTACGGACCAGGGTGCCGCCGTTGGTGATCAGCATGATCTGGTCGGTATCTTCGACCTGGATCGCATCGATCACCTTGCCGTTGCGCTCGTCCACCTTGATGGAGCGAACGCCCTGGGTACCACGGCTCTTGGTCGGGTACTCTTCGAGTGCGGTACGCTTGCCGTAACCGTTCTCGGTGGCGGTGAGGATGGCACCGACCCCGCGCGGAACTATAAGGGAAACCACCTTGTCGCCAGCGGCCAGCTTGATGCCGCGCACACCGGCGGCGGTACGACCCATGGGACGCACGCCCTTGAAGGTACCCTTGCTTTCGGTGCCTTCAGTGCCTTCGCCGTTGTCGCTGCCATCATCGTCGTTGCCGGCGTCGTCGTCGGTCTCGACTTCATCACTGGCATCCGCATCGGCTACATCGGCGCGACCGCTGCCTTCAGCGAAGCGAACCACCTTGCCCGCGTCGGAGAACAGCATGATCTCGTTGCTGCCGTCGGTGATGTCCACCCCGATCAGCTCATCACCCTCTTTGAGGTTGATGGCGCGAATACCGGAGGAGAGCGGACGGCTGAAGTCGGACAGGCTGGTCTTCTTCACGGTACCGTTGGCGGTGGCGAAGAAGACGTACTTGTCGGCATCATATTCCTTCACCGGCAGTATGGCGGTGATGCGCTCACCCTCTTCCAGCGGCAGCAGGTTGATGATGGGACGACCACGAGCGCCACGGGACGCTTCCGGCAGCTGATAGACCTTGAGCCAGTAGACCTTGCCACGGGTGGAGAAGCACAGAATGGTGTCGTGGGTGTTGGCCACCAGCAGACGCTCCACAAAGTCCTCTTCCTTGATCCGGGTGGCCGACTTGCCACGACCACCGCGGCGCTGGGCCTCGTAGTCGGAGAGCGGCTGATACTTCACATAGCCCTGGTGAGACAGGGTGACGACCACGTCTTCCGGGGTGATCAGATCTTCGATGTTGATCTCGGCACTGGACATGCTGATCTCGGTGCGACGCTCGTCGCCATACTGCTCGCGCACAGCCAGCAGTTCATCGCGGATCACTTCCATCAGGCGTTCCGGGCTTGCCAGGATGAACAGCAGCTCGGCGATGAGATCCAGCAGAGATTGGTACTCTTCCAGGATCTTCTCATGCTCGAGGCCGGTCAGCTTGTGCAGACGCAGGTCAAGGATGGCCTGTGCCTGGATCTCGGTCAGGAAGTACTGCCCTTCACGGATACCGAATTCCGGCTCCAGCCACTCCGGCCGCGCCGCGTCGTCGCCCGCTTTTTCCAGCATGGCGGCCACGTTGCCGAGTTCCCAGCCCTTGGCAACCAGGCCCGCTTTCGCATCCGCCGGGGTCGCACTGTGGCGGATCAGCTCTATGATGGGGTCTATGTTGGCCAGCGCCACCGCCAGACCTTCCAGGATGTGCGCCCGATCCCGCGCCTTGCGCAGTTCGAACACAGTCCGGCGAGTCACCACCTCACGGCGGTGCAGCAGGAAGGCATCCAGGATCTCTTTGAGGTTCATCACCTTGGGCTGGTTGTTATCGAGCGCCACCATGTTGATGCCGAACGTGGTCTGCATCTGGGTGTGCTTGTAGAGATTGTTCAGCACAATCTCGCCGGACTCGCCGCGCTTGATCTCGATAACGATGCGCATGCCGTCTTTGTCAGACTCATCGCGCAGGGCACTGATGCCCTCGACCTTCTTCTCTTTGACCAGCTCGGCGATCTTTTCGATCAGCCGCGCCTTGTTCACCTGATAGGGGATCTCGTGAACGATGATGGTCTCGCGACTCGTCTTCTCGTCCACTTCCACCTCGGCCTTGGCCCGCACATAGACGGAGCCGCGACCGGTGCGGTAGGCCTGTATGATGCCGGAACGCCCGTTGATGATGCCGCCGGTGGGGAAATCGGGCCCGGTGACATAGGTCATCAGCTCGTCAATGGTGAGGGCGCCATTCTCGATCAACGCCAGACAGCCGTTGACTATCTCGGTGAGGTTGTGAGGAGGAATGTTGGTCGCCATGCCCACCGCGATACCGGAGGAGCCGTTGATCAACAGGGTGGGTACCTTGGTGGGCATGACAGCCGGGATCATCTCGGTGCCGTCGTAGTTCGGCACCCAGTCCACTGTCTCTTTGTCCAGATCGGCCAGCAACTCATGGGAGATGCGCGCCATCCGCACTTCGGTGTAACGCATGGCCGCAGCGTTGTCGCCATCGACCGAGCCGAAGTTGCCCTGACCATCGACCAGCATGTAACGCATGGAGAAATCCTGCGCCATCCGGACAATGGTGTCATACACGGCGCTGTCGCCGTGCGGGTGATATTTACCGATTACGTCACCGACCACACGGGCCGATTTCTTATAGGGCTTGTTCCAGTCGTTCCCCAACTCGTTCATAGCAAACAGAACGCGGCGGTGAACCGGTTTCAAGCCATCACGCACATCCGGCAGAGCTCGTCCTACGATCACGCTCATGGCGTAATCCAGATAGGAACTCTTGAGCTCTTCTTCGATGTTGACCGGCGTGATCTCTCTGGCCAGATCGCTCATAGAAAGCCTTAATCCCTAATTAGTTGTTCTTTGGCTTAAACAGCGCGACATGGTAACACACTGAGCCAAATACCTTAAGCCACAAATCCGGGTAACACGTCGGGCTGGTGTGGCCAAGTCCGTCCGTTATAATGCCCGCCAGGACAATAGATTGCGCGCGCCCTGCCCGCTGCGCGCCCTGCCACAGGATCATCAAAAAATGAACAGTGATGCCAATGTCGATCTGACAGAAATCGCCAAATTTGAAGCCATCGCCTCCCGCTGGTGGGACATGGAGGGCGAGTTCAAACCCCTGCATCAAATCAACCCGGTGCGCCTTGACTGGATCACCGACAAGAGCGGCGGCCTGTTTGGCAAACGCGTGCTCGACATCGGCTGCGGTGGCGGCATCCTCTCCGAGAGCATGGCCCGCCGTGGTGCTCGCGTGACCGGCATCGACATGGGCAAGGAGCCCCTCGGGGTCGCCCGCCTGCACGCCCTTGAACAGGGGGTGGAGCTCGAATACCGCCAGATGACCGCCGAGGCCCACGCGGACGAGGCCCCTAGCCAGTATGACGTGGTCACCTGCATGGAGATGCTGGAGCACGTGCCGGATCCTGCCTCAGTGCTGCGCGCCATCGCCACCCTGGTGCGCCCGGGTGGCAAGGTGTTCGTCTCCACCATCAACCGCAACCCGAAAGCCTACCTGATGATGATCCTGGGGGCCGAGTACCTGCTGAAGATGGTCCCCAAGGGCACCCACGATCACAAAAAGTTCATCACCCCCGCCGAGCTGTGTCGCATGGGTGAAGCCGCAGGCCTCTTGGTACGAGACATGAGCGGGGTGCACTACGCGCCGCTCTCCAACAGCTTCAAGCTCGGCAAGAACGTCGACGTCAACTACATGGTGGCCTTCGTGCGCCCGGAGTCAGTCTGATGAACACCGACAAGGCGCCCCTGCGCTGCGTGCTGTTCGATCTGGACGGCACCCTGCTCGACACGGCCCCGGATCTCGGTGCCGCCGTCAACCATGTGCTGATAAGCGAAGGCTTTGCCCCGCTGCCCGAGGCCATCATCCGCCAGACCACCTCCCACGGTGCCCTCGGGCTGCTCAGGGCGGGTCTGGGGGAGGAACTGCTGGAAGAGCTGGGGGCCACGCGCCTTCGCACCGCCCTGCTCGACCATTACGCGGCCAACCTCTGCGTCGGCACCCGTCCCTATGAGGGGATGCTGGATCTCATCGAATGGCTCGATGAGAAGGAACTGCCCTGGGGCATAGTCACCAACAAGCCGGGCTTTCTCACCGAGCCGCTCTTGGCCGCCCTGCCAGCGCTGGCCAGTTGCGGCGTGACGGTCAGCGCCGATACCTTGCCGGTGCGCAAGCCAGACCCCGCCCCCATGTTCTTTGCCTGCGAGCGGCTCGGGGTCGAGGCGAGCCAGTGTCTCTACGTGGGGGATCACGTGCGTGATATAGAGGCGGGACGCAACGCCGGCATGCGTACCGCTGTGGCGGGCTGGGGCTATCTGAGCGATGACGAGGATACCGCCGACTGGGGTGCCGATCTGCAGTTCGACACTGTGCAGGCCCTCCACCATTGGCTGCGCTACGAGCTGACCTGATCCGCAGTGCACTGCATAACGGTATAAATGGATCATCGGGGGGCGGATCTGCAGTTCGACGCCCTACAAGGCAGGCCCAGCACCACTGGCTGCGCTACGAGCTGAGCTGAGCCAGCACAACATAACGCTATAGATGGATCATCCGGGCAGCTTTAGCGTCAGAGGGTTCCCAGATGAGCACCGAGCTCATTCACCGAGCCGCACAATGGCAATGACAGGGGGCGCAGATGCGCCCCCTGTTTTGAGGGGATGACAAGTGCGTGCCTGCGGGGACAGGACAGCTTTTGACCCTGGCTGCACAAGGGATAACCAGGCTGAATTTGCTAGTAAAAACACCCTCTTTTCGCAAGCAAAAAAAGTTATTTAAATTTTCCATCTTCGATCATCGGACTTGCATTTGCCGGATCGGACGGATGAAAACCCACTCACTGTGAGCAGTCACTAACTCGAGCCCGAACACCCACAATTTATCCACAGCTAATGCGTTATCCACAGATTGCAATGCCGTGCCGACCTCACTATCTTGTAGTTCGAATTTAAAATAACACTATATCTTGTGATTCATGGCGCACTTCGCCCCCAGGCCACCCTAGAGAAGGGAACCCTGGATGCGTGGCGCCATGGTTTTTCGGGAATCAACTAAAGGTCATCAGCCAATGAACTTGTTTGTGACGAAGCGTAACGGCCACAAAGAACCCATCGATCTGGATAAAATTCACCGCGTGCTCGACTGGGCTGCCGAGAAGCTCGACAACGTGTCGGTCTCCCAGGTGGAGCTCAAGTCCCACATCCAGTTCTATGACGGTATCCGTACCGCCGATATCCACGAAACCGTCATCAAGGCCGCTGCTGACCTGATCTCCGAACAGAGCCCGGATTACCAGTACATGGCCGCCCGCCTGGCCATCTTCCACCTGCGCAAGAAGGCCTACGGCCAGTTCGAGCCGCCCCACCTCTACCAGCACGTCGCCCGTCTGGTAGACATGGGCAAGTACGACAAGCACCTGCTGACCGACTATACCCAGGCCGAATTCGAGGAGCTCAACGGCTACCTGGACCACTGGCGTGACATGGACTTCTCCTACGCTGCCGTCAAGCAGCTCGAAGGCAAGTACCTGGTGCAGAACCGCGTCACCGGCGAGATCTACGAGAGCCCGCAGTTCCTCTACATACTGGTGGCGGCCTGCCTCTTCTCCAAGTATCCGAAAGATACCCGTCTGGACTACATCAAGCGTTTCTACGATGCGGTCTCGACCTTCAAGATCTCCCTGCCCACCCCCATCATGAGCGGCGTGCGCACCCCGACTCGTCAGTTCAGCTCCTGCGTGCTGATCGAGTGCGATGACAGCCTGGATTCCATCAATGCCACCGCCAGCGCCATAGTCCGCTACGTCTCCCAGCGCGCGGGCATCGGCATCAACGCCGGCCGCATCCGTGGCCTGGGCAGCCCCATCCGTGGCGGCGAAGCCTTCCACACCGGCTGCATCCCCTTCTACAAGTACTTCCAGACTGCCGTGAAGTGCTGCTCCCAGGGCGGCGTGCGCGGCGGTGCCGCCACCCTCTTCTACCCCCTGTGGCACACCGAGGTGGAGAGCCTGCTGGTCCTGAAGAACAACCGCGGCGTGGAAGAGAACCGGGTCCGTCACATGGACTACGGGGTGCAGATCAACAAGCTGATGTACCAGCGCCTCATCAAGGGCGGCGACATCACATTGTTCTCCCCGTCCGATGCGCCGGGTCTGTACGACGCCTTCTTCGCGGATCAGGACAAGTTCGAGCAGCTCTACGTCAAGTACGAGCAGGATCCGTCCATTCGCAAGAAGACCCTCAAGGCGGTGGATCTCTTCTCCCTGATGATGCAGGAGCGCGCCGGTACCGGTCGCATCTACATCCAGAACGTGGATCACTGCAACACCCACAGCCCCTTCGATCCGAGCGTGGCCCCGGTGCGCCAGTCCAACCTCTGTCTCGAGATTGCGCTGCCCACCAAGCCGCTCAACAACGTGGATGACGAAGAGGGCGAGATCGCCCTGTGCACCCTGTCTGCCTTCAACCTCGGCGCCATCGAGAAGCTGGAAGACCTGGAAGAGATGGCGGATCTGGCGGTGCGCGCCCTGGATGCCCTGCTCGACTATCAGGATTACCCGCTCAAAGCCGCGATGAAGGGCAGCATGAACCGCCGCACCCTGGGGATAGGCGTCATCAACTACGCCTACTACTTGGCCAAGAACGGCGCCCGCTACTCCGACGGCTCAGGTCTGGCCCTGACTCACCGCACCTTCGAGGCGATCCAGTACTACCTGCTGAAGGCATCCGTGCAGCTGGCCCGCGAGTTCGGCCCCTGCCCGGCCTTCAACGAGACCACCTACGCCCAGGGTATCCTGCCCATAGATACCTATAAAAAGGATCTGGATGTGCTGTGCAACGAGCCGCTGCATCTGGACTGGGAGTCCTTGCGTGAAGAGATAAAGACGGTGGGTCTGCGCAACTCCACCCTGACCGCCCTGATGCCGAGCGAGACCTCCAGCCAGATCTCCAATGCCACCAACGGCATAGAGCCGCCGCGCGGCCTGGTGTCGGTCAAGGCCTCCAAGGACGGCATCCTCAAGCAGGTGGTACCCGAGTACCATCGCCTGAAGGATCAGTACGAACTGCTGTGGAAGCAGCCGAGCGTCGACGGTTACCTGCAGCTGGTCGGTATCATGCAGAAGTTTGTAGATCAGGCGATCTCCGCCAACACCAACTACGACCCGGCCCGTTTCGAAGGCAACAAGGTCCCGATGAAGCAGCTGCTCAAGGACTTGCTGACCGCCTACAAATACGGCCTCAAGACCCTCTACTATCACAACACCCGTGATGGTGCGGACGATGCCCAGACCGATCTGCAAGACGACGGTTGCGCCGGCGGGGCTTGTAAAATATAAGTCGCAGCACGATCTGATGAACCGGGCGGGAGCATGAAGCTCCCGCCCTCCTGTTTCCTCTCATTCAAGACATTCAAATCACCATGGCTTATTCAACTTTCTGCCAGACCCAGAACGACCAGCTCAAGGAGCCGATGTTCTTCGGCCAGTCGGTCAACGTGGCCCGTTATGATCAGCAAAAGCACGACATCTTCGAGCGGCTGATAGAGAAGCAACTCTCCTTCTTCTGGCGTCCGGAAGAGGTGGATGTGTCCCACGATCGCATCGACTACCAGGCCCTGCCGCCCCACGAGCAGCACATCTTCATCTCCAACCTGAAGTACCAGACCCTGCTGGATTCCATCCAGGGTCGCAGCCCGAACGTGGCGCTGCTGCCGCTGGTCTCCATCCCGGAGCTGGAGACCTGGATCGAGACCTGGGCCTTCTCCGAGACCATCCACTCTCGCTCCTACACCCACATCATCCGCAACATCGTCAACAACCCGGGTCAGGTGTTCGACGACATCATCACCAACGAGCAGATCTTGAAGCGTGCCGGCTCCATCAGCCACTACTACGACGATCTGATCGAGGCGACCGCCCTCTACCACCTGCACGGTGAAGGCACCCACAGGGTGGGTGAGCGCGAGCTGACCATCACACTGCGCGGCCTGAAGAAGAAGCTCTATCTGTGCCTGATGAGCGTCAATGCCCTGGAGGCGATCCGCTTCTACGTCAGCTTCGCCTGCTCCTTTGCCTTCGCCGAGCGCGAGCTGATGGAAGGCAACGCCAAGATCATCAAGATGATCGCCCGCGACGAGGCGCTTCATCTCACGGGGACGCAGCATATGCTGAACCTGATGCGCACCGGCCAGGACGACCCCGAGATGGCCGAGATCGCCGCCGAGTGCGAACAGGCTTGCTTCGAGATCTTCAAGGAAGCGGCCATTCAGGAGAAGGAGTGGGCCGAGTACCTGTTCCAGGACGGCTCCATGATAGGCCTGAACAAGGACATCCTCTGCCAGTACGTGGAGTACATCACCAACCTGCGCATGAGTGCGGTCGGTCTGCAGCCAGCCTTCGCCGGCGCCAAGCAAAACCCCATTCCCTGGATCAACACCTGGCTCTCCTCTGACAACGTACAGGTGGCCCCCCAGGAAGTGGAAGTGAGCTCCTACCTGGTCGGCCAGATCGACAGCGAAGTGCATGCAGACGACCTGGGCGATTTCGAGCTGTGAGTCAGCTGCCCGACCTGCTGGACGGCCAGATCGACAGTGAAGTGCACTCAGACGGCCTGGGTGACTTCGCGCCGTGAGTGACGCCACCAACATGCTACCCCCAGCCCCCTGCTCTGCCTCCGCGCAGAGCGAGGCGGGTTCGCCACGGGTGCATACCCAGGATGGCGTCCTGCACGCCCATCCCGGCGAGAGCGTGCTGGATACCCTGGAGCGCCACGGTCACAGGGTGGAGTTCCAGTGCCGCAGCGGCTATTGCGGCGCCTGCCGCACCCCGCTGCTGGCAGGCAGAGTGCACTACCCCAGCGTGCCGCTGGCATTCGTCTCCCCAGGGGAGTGCCTGCCCTGCTGCTGCAAACCGGTCGGTGCCATCCGGCTGGATATCCAGAAGGATTGACCCCAGCCAAGGTGGAATCCCACCCAACAAAAAGCCGCCGGAGCAATCCGGCGGCTTTTTGTTGCGTCATCTGATCAGGGCGCCCTGCGCAGGCGCCCGAACCCTCACAGGGTCATAACCAGGGAGCGGCGGTCGGCCCTTGGTGCAGGCCCAGCTTCCAGACCCGGCCAAAGTGCTTGTAGTGACCCGCGGCCACACCGGCCTGCTCTCCCATGCCGTGATAGAGATCGAGGTGACCCTTCTTCACGGCGCCGCCCACATCCAGCGCGATCAGCAGGCGCAGCTGGTGTTTGCCGGTCCAGTTGCCGGCTTTGTCGAGCAGCGGCACTTCCGCGAGGATAGGTGTCCCCATGGGCAGCAGCGTCTTGTCGGCGGCCACCGCCGCCATGGGCAGCAGCGGAATGCCAGCTGCGCCCACCACGTCGTTGGTGGGGCGACGCTCGAAGAAGACGTAGGAGGGGTTCTGCTCCACCAGCTCCTTGACGTTCGCCTCCGGCTGGCGGTTCGCCCACTCCTTGATGGCCTTCATGGACATCTGCTCCTTGGGCACCTCGCCCCTGTCGATCAGCACCCGACCTATGCTGACATAGCCGTGGCCGTTCTTGCCGCTGTAGCCGAGGTACTGCAACCTGTCGTCATCCCCGTAGTGCACGAAGCCGGAGCCCTGCACATCCATCAGGAAGTTGTCGATGAGGGACTTGCTGTAACCCAGCTCCAGACCACGGTTGGCCAGGGCCCCCTGATGGATCTCGGCACGACTCGGGCAGCGGCCACCACACTTGGGCATGGCATAGATGGGGTACTTGTACTTGGCATCCGGGCGGTGGCGCACCTCCAGCACCGGCGAGTAGTAGCCGGTGAAGAGCACGTTGCCCATGCGATCGGCACCGCCGAGCTGGGCCAGGCTGATGCCGTACTGGGTGATATGGGCAGGATCACCGCCATTGGCCACCCAGCGGGAAAGCTGGCGATAGAGCTCGCCATAGCGGCGGGTCATCTTGCCGGAGCGCTCCAGCACCAGTCGGCTCTGGGGGCCGAACTTGCGAAAATCCGACGCCTGACGGCTGTTGACGCGCTCCACCCGCACCAGATCCCCGGGCAGAGCACCATCCAGATACTGCTTGCCCAGATTCTCGGGCACCTCGCAGTTCAGAAAACATCCGGATTCCGCCTTCTTCTGGGGCACCTTGGCGGGTTCAGGGTTGCCCGCACAACCGGCCAGCCCCACGACGGCGGCGGCAAGCCAGTACGCATGTTTATTCATATGTCCTCATATAACACCGAGCATCATGTTCGGCGGGGAAGATGCCAAATTTGCCGGGGGAAAGCAAACGCCATCCGCCCCCGGACGCCCTATTTCTCCAAAGGGGATCTTCTGGGTTATAACAAGGTGACAAGATGTGAGAGGTCGTGGATGGAACAGCTCGAAATCTTCCCCCTGACAAGCCCCTGCGTCGGGGTCTGCGAAGTGAACAACAAGGGATATTGCAAGGGGTGCCTGCGCAGCCGGGAAGAGCGCTTCAACTGGCAGGTCATGACCCCGACCCAGCAGCAGGAGGTGATGCGCCTGTGCCGCAATCGCAAGGCCCGGGTCGACGCCGCCCGCCGCAAGGCCAAAGAGGGTGAACTCGTCGAGCCGCCATCGCAACCCGGCTGGGATTTCTGACCCCTTCCCTGCCCTCCTTCTGCCCACCAAAACAAAAGGCGGCCCGCAGGCCGCCTTGTCATTCATCGGAGGGATGCCAGTCAGGCCGTTGCCAGCTTGGCCTGCTCCTCGCCGCGCTTGAGCATGGCGTAGGAGACCCCGGTCAGGAGCGAGCCTGCGGCAATCGCCAGTATGTACATCATCACGTGGCTGATGGCGTTCGGGATGAAGAGCACGAACAGACCGCCGTGGGGCGCCACCAGTTCGCAGCCGAACAGCATGGAGAGCGCACCTGTCAGGGCACCGCCCACCATACAGGCCGGGATGACCCGCATCGGATCCTTGGCCGCAAAGGGAATGGCCCCCTCGGAGATGAAGCACAGACCCAGCACGAAGGAGGCCTTGCCCGCTTCCTGCTCCGCCTTGATGAACTTCTTGCTGGCCAGGAAGGTGGCTATCCCCATCCCCAGGGCCGGCACCATGCCGGCGGCCATCACGGCAGCCATGGGGGCATAGGTCTTGGAGGCGAGCAGGCCGACCCCGAAGGCGTAGGCCGCCTTGTTGACCGGGCCACCCATGTCGAAGCACATCATGGCGCCTATGATGACACCCAGCAGCACGGCGTTGGCGGAGCCCATGTTGTTGAGGAACTCTGTCATGGCATTCATGATGCCGGCCACCGGGCCGCCCACCACGTAGATCATCACCAGGCCGGTGAACAGGCTGGCAAACAGCGGAATGATGAGGATGGGCTTGAGCGCTTCCAGGGTCACCGGCAGGCGCACCTTGTCACTCAGGTACTTGGCACTGTAACCGGCGAGGAAGCCGGCGACTATGCCACCGAGGAAACCGGCGCCGAGGGAGCTGGCCAGCATACCGCCAATCATGCCGGGGGCGAGACCCGGACGGTCGGCGATGGAGTAGGCGATGTAGCCGGCCAGTACCGGGATCATCAGGGCGAAGGCGGAGCCGCCGCCAATCTTCATCAGGGCAGCCGCCAGGGTGCCCTCTTCCTTGAACGCCTCTATGCCGAAGATGAAGGAGAGGGCGATGATGAGGCCACCGGCCACCACCATGGGCAGCATGAAGGAGACACCGGTCAGCAGGTGCTTGTAGGGGCCGGCCTTCTCCTCTTTCTTGGCCGCAGCGGCGCCGCTGTGGCGATAGGTCTTCGCCTCTGTCCACGCCTTGTCGAGCTCGGCGCGGGTCTTCTTGAGCGCAGCCCCCGTGCTGGTGCGATAGACGGGCTTGCCATCAAAGCGGGCCATGTCCACTTCGATGTCGGTGGCGAGGAACACCAGATCGGCGGCGGCTATCTCATCCGCAGTCAGGGCATTCTGGGCACCGACCGAGCCCTGGGTCTCGACACGGATCTGGTGACCCAGCTGCTTGGCCATGGTCTCCAGCGCTTCCGCCGACATAAAGGTGTGGGCCACGCCGGTCGGGCAGGCGGTGACGGCAACGATGCGCTTGGCACCTGTGGTCGCCTTGGGAGCGGCAGTGGCAACCACGGACGCGGCCTGATGGCGATAGAGGCTGGCACCACTCGCTGCGGCTTCCAGCAGGGCGGCCGGATCCTGCAGCGCCAGATCCATGCTGCCCTGATAGAGGCGCTTGCCGTCATAGGCGGCGAGATCCACAGGGGCACTAGCGACTACCAGCACCAGGTCGGCGGCGGCAATCTGCTCTTTCGAGGGAACCTGGCGGGGCTGCACGCTGGAGCCGACGTCTAGGGTGAGCTCCCAGCCCGCCAGCTTGGCCTGCTGTTCTATCCGTTTTGCAGCGAGAAAGCTGGTGGCAATGCCCGCCGGGCAAGCCGTAACCAGAATTGCTTTCATTGGGCATCTCCTGAGTGTGTCATCGAAAGGGGATTGGATTGAGCCGGTGCCAGGTCATCCAGACGCTGCACGCGCACCTGCTCGAGTAAGGGGGTGAGCACCTTGATATCGTCAAAGCCGACCGCCACCTGGCTCACCGCCAGGGCAGAGACGGCGGTGGCCAGGCGCAGGGTCTGCTCCGGCGCCCAGCCAAGGCTGAGGCCATGGGCCAGCCCCGCCACCAGGGAGTCGCCGGCACCCACAGTGCTGACGACATTCATGCGCGGCGGAATGGCCTGCCAGACGGCATCGGGGCCAAACCAGATGAGGCCGTCGGCGCCATTGGAGATCACCACATGGGGGATACCGGCGGCCTGCAGGGCGCGGGCACAGTCGGCCTGATCGCTCAGGGTCTTGATGGGGCGACCTGCCCACTGGCTGAGTTCTTCCAGATTGGGCTTGACCAGGGTCGGCGCCGCCTTGATGCCCTCGCTCAGGGCCGCGCCGCTGCAATCGAAGATCACCTGCTTGCCCTTGGCCTTGAGCAGGCTGATGAGCTTGGCGCAGTAGCCAGGCTCGACCCCCTTGGGCAGGCTGCCCGCCAGCACGAACCAGTCGGCGCGCGGCGCCAGTTTCTCTATCTCGGCCTCCAGCGCGGCCACTTCCGCCTGATGCACGTCAAGCCCCGGCAGATTGAGATCCGTGACCCGACCCGATTGCTCGGAGATCTTGACGTTGATGCGGGTGCTGCCCGCCACACGCACGAAGTGATCGGCCAGTGAGCGTTCGGCAAACAGGGAGACGAAGCTCTGCTGGTTGTCAGCCCCGAGCCAGCCGGTCAGGCCCACGTCACGACCCAGGTCTTTCAGGACCATGGCGACGTTGATCCCCTTGCCCGCGGCGCGCAAGGAAGCCTCGCTCACCAGGTTCACCTCCCCCAGGCTCATGGTGCCCAGACGGGTGGTGAGATCCAGCGCTGGGTTGAGGGTGATGGTCATTAGTGTCATGAGAGTGCCCCCTCGCCCAGACCGGCGGCAATGGCTTCGCCTATCCCCTTGAGGGCCGCCTCGGCATCCGCCCCTTCGGCACGGAAGGCGAGACGGTGACCGCACTTGACACCAAGGCCGATGACCTTCATCAGGCTCTTGGCGGAGACGGCTTCGCCGCTGCCATCCAGGTTCGCCACCCGGATGTCGGATGCATACTCCTTGGCCACCTTGACCAGCATGGCGCCCGGACGGGCGTGCAGGCCATGGGGGTTGATGATGGTGAAGGTCTCTGAGAGACCGCTCGCCGGGCCCGATTGCAGCATGGCCAATCCGTCGCTGCCCGCGAGCGTCTCGAGCTGACCGGCGGCAGCCAACTTGGCCAGGTTATCCAGCTGGGGCAGATGGCTGCTGTCTGCGGCGCACAGCAGCAAGAGGGCGCTGACGGGCAGCTCCCCTGCGCTGAGCGCGCTGCTCGGAGTCGCCACGACCCAGCCGGTCTGGGCTGCCGGCGTGCGGGCCAGCCAGACGCCATCCCCCAGATAGGCGGGCTCGCTTGCCAGCAGGGAGGTCACCATGGCGGCATCGCCCCAACCTGCAGACTTGGCGCGGGCGGCGGCTCCCAGCAGCAGCTGGTCGCGATCGTCGGCCGGGAAGTCCGCCAGGGTCAGGTATTGCACCTCTTTAGCAGCTGTCGCGCCGGTGAGGATATTGATGATGGTCTCTTCATCTGTGGCCTCTCTCAATTGCGCGGCGGCCTGATCGTCACCCAGCACATGGGTGAGCTGGCGCAAGATGCCCAGATGCTCGTCGGACTTGGCGGCGATGCCGATGGCCACATAGGCAGTCTGCCCCTCATCCCACTCGATGCCCTGGGGGAACTGGGCCACCATGACACCGGTGCTCTTGACCAGATGGCGGGTGTCCGTGGTGCCGTGAGGAATGGCGATGCCGCTGCCAAGGTAGGTGGCGTGCTGGGCTTCCCGCGCCAGCATGCCGTCCACATAACCGGCTTCCACCAGACCCGCTTCGGTCAATTTGCCTGCCAGCAGGGCGATGGCGTCCGCCTTGGTCGTCACCGATTGTCCCAGCAGGATTTGCTGTCGCGCCAACTTCAACATAGAGATTCTCCATCAGGTCCGGCTTCGCCTCGCGGCACACCGGCTCAACTCAACTTGGATTTCGGGTAATTTGCCTGCTGACAATAGACGGGAATCTTCCCCCAGGTAGGCCGCCACGGCATTTCCTGGTCGAACATTCATCGCTTACTGACAAGCTGAATCGTTTCACTTACACTCAGACTGAATCGTTTCAGCCAATTGTTCAAGATCCCACTGAGAGTGCTTTTCAATGATATGATCCCGCGCACACTTTTCGGTGCCCCCACCTGAAACCATCGCGGGCCTTGCAACTCAAACAGAGCCAATATGATGAAACTGGATGAAATCGCCGCCCTGGCCGGTGTCTCGCGTACCACCGCCAGCTATGTGATCAACGGCAAGGCGGATCAATATCGCATCAGCCAGGCCACCCGTGACAAGGTGATGGCCGTAGTCCTGGCCCACAACTATCAGCCGGACAGCCGCGCCGCCTCCCTGCGCGGCGGCCAGACCAGGACACTGGGCTTCATCCTGCCGGACCTTGAGAACGCCAGTTACGCCAAGCTCGCCAAGCGCCTCGAGCAAGGCGCCCGGGCTCAGGGCTATCAGCTGCTGATCGTCTGCTCGGAAGATGAGCCGGACACTGAGAAGGAGCTGGCCCGGATGCTGGTCAGCCGCCATGTGGATGCGCTGCTGGTGGCGAGCTGCCTGCCACCGGCGGACCCTTTCTATCGGGAGCAGCAGACCCATGGTGTGCAGATCCTGGCCATAGACAGGGCACTGGCCGCCGAGCACTTCATCACAGTGGCGAGTGAAAACCAGAAGGCGAGCTGCGATCTCACCGCCTCCCTGCTCACCCCCGCCCTTCGCCACGTGACCCTGATCACAGCGTTGCCGGGTCTCACGATCAGCCAGGAGCGCCGCGCCGGTTTCGAGCAGGCGTTGAGCAGCCACGCCAGCGCCGCCCTGCTGACACCCCATGTCTGCGAGGGAGCCCACTTCTCCCGCGCCGAGGGCTATCGCCTGATCAAGGAGCTGCACCAGCGGCTCGGCCAACTGCCCGAGGCGCTGGTCGCCACCTCCTACATATTGATGGAGGGGGTGCTCGACTATCTGCTGGAGCAGGAAGCCGACATGAGCCGGATTGCCATGGCCACCTTCGGGGACGATCGGCTGCTGGACTTCCTCCCCTTTGGCATCAACTCACTGCCCCAGCAGCACGACGCCCTGGCTGCCCAGGCCCTTGCCCTCGCCTTCGAGGCCATCAACGGCCACTACCACTCTGGCCTGCACTATGTGAGCCGCACCCTCAAGCGTCGCCGCTGACCCCCTCACGCGCCGGCGGCCTCCTGCCACGCCGGCGCGTTTCTCCACCAGTCAAGACCGCTTGCTGTCATCTTTTATTTCCACTCACTGCCACCTCACAGTACAAAATCCGCCTTTTCAGGCTTGTTTCCACTATTTTGATCCGTTAACGTGGCAACCATATTTTACAATCCACAGGGTTTTCGTAACGATGCGTCCACTCCGATATTGCTAGCCTCCGGTCTCGCCCCCGGAGGCACCCGGCCAACAGCGCCACTGACACGCTTTTTTGAATACGCAGTTTCTTTATCTGGATGGACACCATGAACACCAAAACCCTGGGTTGCACCCTGCTTATCGCCGGCACCACCATAGGTGCCGGCATGCTGGCCCTGCCGCTGGCCTCCTCGTCGCTGGGCGGCCCCGCCACCCTGCTGCTGATGGTCGGGCTCTGGGCCCTGATGGCCTTCACCGCCATGCTGCAGGTGGAGGCCAGCCTCAATACCGGCAAGTGGTACCTGCACCAGTTGGCGGATCACCTGCTCGGCCCCTGGGGCAAGCGCATCGCCTCCTTCTGCATACTGATGCTGTTCTACTCCCTGGCCTCCGCCTACATCAGCGGCGGCAGCAGCCTGTTGGCACAGGCGCTGGCGGATGCGGGCACCACCGTCAGCCAGGAGCAGGCGGCCTGGGCCTTCACCCTGCTGTTTGGCGGCATGGTCTGCGTCGGCACCAAGCAGGTGGATTACCTCAACCGCCTGATGTTCACCGTCAAACTGGTGATCATGGTAGGGGTGCTGGCGCTGCTGCTGCCCCGCGCCGAGGGGCAGCACCTGCTCTCCATGCCGCTCGGTCAGGGCTTGCTGCTGGCAGGCCTGCCGGTCATCTTCACCTCGTTCGGCTTCCACGGCTCCATCCCGAGCGTCATGCTCTACCTGGGCGACTGCCCCAAGCAGCTGCGCAGGGTCTTTGTGTGGGGCTCTGCCCTGCCGCTCATCCTCTATGTGCTGTGGCAGGTAGCCATCCTCGGCCTGCTCGGCCAGCAGACCCTGATCCAGACCGGCGGGGCCCTCGACAGCCTGCTCGCCAGCGTCGGCAACCTGGTCAGCTGGCCCGCTTTCAATCAGGCGATGCACCTGTTCGCGGATCTCGCGCTCGCCACCTCCTTTCTCGGGGTGACCCTGGGGCTCTTTGACTTCATGGCCAAGGTGACCCGCCGCAAGGACAACTGGCAGGGCCGCAGCCAGACAGGCATGATCACCTTCGTGCCTCCCCTGCTGTTTGCCCTTTACTTCCCGCAAGGCTTCATCATGGCGCTGGGTTACGCCGCCATTGCCCTGGCGGTGCTGGCGGTGCTGCTGCCGGTGGCCCTGGTGTGGCAGAGCCGCAAGCAGGCCGAGGCGCATCATTACCGTGTCCCGGGCGGCGTGCTGGCTCTGGGCCTGGCCGGCGCCATGGGGGTGCTGATCGTTGGCGTCCAGGTGAGCGTCAGCCTAGGCATGCTGCCCGCGCTCTAAGCCGCGACCTTCCCCTGCGGCTCGCGAGAGGCCCCGCCAACCCGGTTGGCGGGGCCTCTCGTCATTTGCCCGCCCAGCGATGGGAGGCCGCACCTTGCAATCTCTCTACCCGCATCCCGATGTGAACAAAATGACACATGCATGTACATATATGGACAATGTCGCCATACTGAGGACAAGGCAAACTCACACTGAGGTTCGCCCCGATGCAACCCATAAGGAGGAGCCATGGTCGCCACAGCACAAGCCAACCACCGGGACACTGCCGTCGATCCCAGCAAGGCGCTGCCGGTGGTGTTCCGCATTCTGGACAAATGGCGGTGCAGCACGGATGAACAGCTGACCCTGCTCGGCATCTCTTCCCGTTCGACCTTGAACAAATACAAGGAGGCGAGCGGTGGCATCCGTCTCAGCGCCGATCTGCAGGAACGGATGAGCTACATCCTCAACATCCACAAGAGCCTGCGGGTGCTGTTCAGCGTCGATGAAAGCATCTACGGCTGGGTGCGCAAGCCGAGCAGCCACCCCTTCTTCGCCGGGCGCAGCGCCATGGATGTCATGCAGGGGGGCCGCGTCGCCGATCTCTATGAAGTGGCCAACCGCCTGCACGCCTGGCGTGGAGGCATGGCCTGATGTCCGCGATGCCGCCATCGAGCGAGCTACAGGATCAGCAGGCCTTTCGCATCATCCCGAGCCGCTATCCCCCCATCTGCCTCTATGAGGACGTGGCCAACGCGGACGAGCTGGAGGCGGTCTGGGCCGTCGAGGCCCTGACCAACGATCGCCTGCGGGAAGAGGCCGGGGAGCTGGCGCGAGTACCGAAAGAGGATTGGCTGGTGGGACTGGCCGGTGGCAGCTATGTGATGGCCGCCTTCACCCACCTCAATCCGGAGGGGGCCCGCTTCACCACGGGGGACTTTGGCGGCTACTACTGCGTCCCCCTGCTCGACACCGCGGTGAAAGAGACCGTCTATCACCAGGAGCGGGTCTTCGGCTACACCCAGGAACCGCCCCAGAAGCTGCAGATGCGGGTGCTGCACACCGAGTTTTGCGCCAAGCTCGTCGATATCCGCGGGGATGGTTACCTCACCTCCCCCCTCTATCACGCCACCGACTATGGCCACTCCCAGGCCTTCGCCCAGGAGCAGAAGCGCGGAGGGGCGGACGGCATCCACTATCGTTCGGTGCGCCACAGCGGCCACGACTGCTATGTGCTCTACCGCCCCCGCCTTATCACCAAAATTCACCAGACCCAGCATCTGGAATACCACTGGAACGGCAGCGCCATCGCCAATGTGCTGCAGATAAGGGTCTATGGGGAATGACTCTCCCATCTTGGCATAATAAAGCCCGCCAGATTGGCGGGCTTTATTATGCAATGAAACCCTGGAGCTATAGTGGTACAGTATTATCTAACTTGGTCCAAGCAAGGTATCAATTCCAGTCCGGTGCCAAGTAATAACTAGTTATGTACATACAATTGTTATCTTCTTTCATCAATCCAGCTCTTTATGCTTGTGAGAGGCTGCTGTCCGACAACGGTAGGATTCTGATGCAAGATGCACGATGCACGATGCACGATGCACCAGATTATCCCAGCTCCAAATAGCGATATAAGTGTGTTTTCACTATGCCTGCTTCTGATCCACAAGCTAATAAAACCCCATTGGCGAATTTAAAATAAATAACAATGACAATAATATATCCACCAACAAGCTAAACAATCACTTTTTTAAAAAGTCAGTAACTAAAAGATATAATGTAATCGATGTTCCAGCAATAACCCCGTATACTATAGCTCGCTCTACATCCTCCCAAGATGTGATTACCTGCCCCTTTGTAACATAAAAAAACAACGTTCCTACAACACCTAAAAAGAAACATAGAAAAATACAATACAAACATGAATAAACCCACACTTTAATGTAATCTTTCATTTTGTTACAACTTTTTTTCTTTGCCGGTATTATTATCTATATATTTATTTGCAAAACCAGTGAATAACTCACTTCCGAGAGCGCTTGTTGCCTCGAAAATAAATTCTGGAACTCTCCCATCACTAATAGCTTTTCCTACTACTTCAGGTGCATATCTACCATCCCCCCTCCAGTGCAGAACCGGTTTCTTAAATAGCTTTTTTGTCTAGCTTGAAGTCGTCAATTATTAGAAGTGACCCAATGGCCACACCTATATCACCCTTTATCCCATGACCAGGGGATACTGCCCCAGCAACAGCAGCAAGGGTGGCAATGATGCTTCGGGTTTCTCGCCAATTCGCCACATCTTGCTGCTACCCTCAGAGGCAAGCCATTGAGGCGCCAAGCAATATCAAAGCAAACACATCCACTCGAGAGCCAGATACCATGACCATAGTGCCCATCTACGCAGCCCTGCTCGCCCTGCTCTTTGTCTTGCTCAGCGTGCGCACCATTCGCACCCGCCATAGTCGGGGGGTGGCGCTGGGGCACGGGGAAGATCCCGCCATGCTGCGGGCCATGCGGGTGCACGCCAACTTTGCCGAGTATGTTCCCCTGGCCCTGCTGCTCATCTATTTTGTCGAAGCCTCCAGCCAGACCCCCTGGCTTGTTCATCTGATGGGAGCCAGCTTGCTGTGCGGCCGCCTCTGCCACGCCTTTGGCATGAGCCGCACACCGGAGAACTTCCGCTATCGGGTGGTGGGGATGGGGCTGACCTTCAGCGTGATCCTGGTGAGCGCGGCTCATATCTTGACCACGGCGCTCATCCCCTGACCATTTCACTGCTGGCCACAAACAAAAAGCCCGCACCAGATGGTGCGGGCTTTTTTAGCAACCGAACAGCCGGGGAGCCTGGCTCCCGAGCCGCTTACTGGTTGTGGCTGGCGCGGCGGGGACGACGGGCCTGGGCCGGTTTGGCGGCACCCTCGGCCGGACGCTGTCCACCTTGCGGCTTTGGCTTGCCCGCGTTGCCACCGGTGCGCGCACCGCCAGCATTGCCGGAGCGACCGGCCCCCTGACGCTGACCCTGCGGGCGCGGCGCACGGCGCTCTTCGCTCGGATCGCGCGGCTCTTTGCGAAGGGGCGCGCCTATGCCACGGGCGATGTTGTCCAGTGTCTCGCGGGAGGCTTCAAAACCGACCACCTGCTCGCACTTGATGTTCTGCTTGGTCAGACGCTCGATGGCCTTGATGAGCTTGCCTTCATCGGCCGCCACCAAAGAGATGGCGTGACCAGCGGCGCCGGCACGGCCGGTACGACCGATACGGTGCACGTAGTCTTCCGCCACGTTGGGCAGCTCGAAGTTGACCACTTGCGGCAACTTGTCGATGTCCAGACCACGGGCGGCGATGTCGGTCGCCACCAGCACCTTGACACTGCCTTCCTTGAAACCGGCCAGGGCACGGGTACGGGCACCCTGGCTCTTGTTGCCGTGGATGGCGGCGGCGCTGACGCCGTTCTTGTCGAGGGTCTCGGCAACACGGTTGGCCATGTGCTTGGTACGGGTGAACACCAGTACCTGCTGCCAGTCGTTGCTGGTGACCAGGTGGCTCAAGAGCGCGATCTTGTTGGCCTTGTCACAGGGGTGCACCAGCTGCTCGATACGCTCGGCGGTGCTGTTGCGCGGGGCCACTTCGATCACCGCCGGGTTGTCCAGCAGGCCGGTGGCCAGCTCGCGGATCTCGTCGGCGAAGGTGGCGGAGAAGAGCAGGTTCTGGCGCTTCTTCGGCATCAGGGCCAGGATCTTGCGGATGTCACGGATGAAGCCCATGTCGAGCATGCGGTCCGCTTCGTCCAGTACCAGGATCTCGACTTCGTCGAACTTGACGGCGTTCTGGTTGTAGAGATCCATCAGGCGGCCCGGGCAGGCCACCAGCACGTCCAGACCACGGCGGGTTGCCATCATCTGCGGGTTGATGCTGACGCCGCCGAAGACGACGTGGCTGCGGATCGGCAGGTGCTTGCCGTAGTTGCGCACGCTCTCGCCCACCTGGGCAGCCAGCTCGCGGGTCGGAGTCAGCACCAGGGCACGAATGCGGTTCGGGGATACTTTGCGCTTGCTCTCGGTGAGGCGCTGCAGCATCGGCAGGGTAAAGCCTGCGGTCTTGCCGGTCCCGGTCTGGGCGGCGGCCATCAGGTCACGGCCAGCCAGGACGGCCGGGATCGCTTGTTGCTGGATGGGAGACGGGGTGTCGTAGCCTTGCTCGGCAACGGCACGCAACAAGGGTTCGGCCAGACCGAGGGAAGTAAAACTCATAATTACCTGCTAGGGATAGGGGCGCCGGGGATCTGTGGTGGGGCTCCTCTGCTGAGCCGATGCCATCTCACAGGATCTGGGCCTATAGAGAAAACAACGATTTCCCCGGGGAGCAGAGCAAAGGGGAAAGAATAGAGGCGCAGTCTAACGGAGTTGGCGCACTTAGACGAGAAAAATGTGATATGCCTCCCAGCCCGGGTGGAAAAGCCCGCTATGGCGGGGCAGAATGGCGATGATGACGCTCGCCAGGGCTAGTCCCATCCTGGGGTGCGTATTCATACACTCACGACACAGAACAGGGAGGTTCTGCTTGATCAGGAAACATATCCAGACCGCTATTCACTGCGCATTGAGCCTGGGCCTGCTGTTCGCACCGAGCCTGCCCCTTGGCGCCAGGGAGACACTGTCGGTGGCCTGGAGCCACTGGCCCCCCTTTAGCGAGATCGAGGCCGATGGCGAGCTCGGCGGGCTGGACGTGACCCTGACCCGCCAGATCCTGAGTGGCGCCAATCTTGAGCCCGAGTTTCGCAACCTCCCCTGGGCCCGGGCCCTGCACCTGATGGCGCGACAGCAGCTGGATGTCGCCATGGGGGCCCTGAAGACCCCGGAGCGAGAGCGCTTCGCCCGCTTCTCGGCCCCCTACAGACGTGCCAGCTTCGTGCTGCTCAGCCACAAGGCGGCCCCCGGGAACCCAGATCGCTGGCAGGGGATCACCCGTCTCGCAGATCTGTGCCAGCAGACGGGGCTGCGCCTTGGCAAGCTGCGAGGCACCCGTCCCCTTCCCCTGAGCGACGCCTGCCCCTCCCTCCGGCAGGCGAGCGAATACAACTCGGATGACAGGCTGATCGCCCTCCTGCTGGCGCGGCGACTCGATGGGGTCATCATAGAGTGGCAATATGCCCGCCATCGGCTGGCCCAGCTGGGGGCAGAGGAGTTCACCCTGTGTCAGGTGCTGTTGCACCAGCAGCCGGTCAGCCTGATGTTCGCCAGCCAGGCGGTGAGCGACGCAGCGCTCGCCCGCATCGATGCCGCCATCGCCGACCTCCCGGCGCCGGACGCGGCGTTTGCCCCGCCGGTGTGCCGCCTCGATGGCAGCCAGCCCCGGGAGGAAGGCACTCAGGGCTGACCTGACGACACAGCACAAACGAGAAAGGCGACCCTGGGGTCGCCTTTTGCCGTTCATGGTGATCAGCTGACAGCGCTGCTTGCAGATCAGCGCAGCAGCGGGGTCTGGGTATGCACGCCCTGGTTCTGGGCACGATGGCGCAGCAGGTGATCCATCAGCACCAGGGCCAGCATGGCCTCGGCGATGGGCACGGCACGGATGCCGACACAAGGATCGTGGCGCCCCTTGGTGATCATCTCGGTGGCCTCGCCGCTGGTGTTGATGGTCTTGCCCGGCACAGTGATGCTGGAGGTGGGCTTGAGCGCCATGCTCACCACTATGTCCTGGCCGGAGGAGATGCCGCCGAGGATGCCGCCCGCATGGTTGCTGGCAAAGCCTGCCGGGGTCATCTCGTCGCGATGCTCCGAGCCTTTTTGCTCTACCACGGCGAAACCGTCACCTATCTCGACCCCTTTCACCGCATTGATGCCCATCATGGCGTGAGCGATGTCGGCGTCGAGCCGGTCGAACACCGGCTCACCCAGACCCACAGGCACGTTGCGCGCAATGACAGCCACCTTGGCGCCTATGCTGTTGCCCTCTTTCTTGAGGGCCCGCATGTACTCGTCGAGAGCCTCCAGCTTGCCCGCATCGGGGAAGAAGAAGGGGTTCTGCTCGATCTGCGCCGCGTCGAAGGCCTCGGCCTTGATGGGGCCGAGCTGGGAGAGAAAGCCCACTATCTCGATGCCGTGCATCTGCTTGAGGTACTTCTTGGCGATGGCCCCCGCCGCCACCCGCATGGCGGTCTCGCGCGCCGAGGAGCGGCCACCGCCGCGGTAGTCACGCTGACCGTACTTCTGGTGATAGGTGTAGTCGGCGTGGCCCGGACGGAACAGATCCTTGATCTCGGAGTAGTCCTTGGAGCGCTGATCGGTGTTCTCGATCAAGAGCCCGATGGAGGTGCCCGTGGTGCGTCCCTCGAACACCCCGGCCAGGATCTTCACCTCGTCCGCTTCGCGGCGCTGGGTGGTGTAGCGGGAGGTGCCGGGCTTGCGCCTGTCCAGATCGATTTGCAGATCCGCTTCGCTTATCTCCAGCCCCGGGGGGCAGCCGTCGACCACGGCGCCGAGCGCGAGGCCGTGGCTCTCGCCAAAGGTGGTGACCCGAAAGAGTTGGCCAAAACTGTTCCCTGCCATGGGTGCTCCTTGCTGCTTAGCTCTTGTAAATCGCGAAATGGGCCTGGTACTGCACCAGCTCGGCGCGGGTCATCACGAAGACACCGTGACCACCGTTCTCGAACTCGACCCAGGTAAAGGGCACCTCGGGGAATTGGGCTTCCAGGTGGATCATGCTGTTGCCCACCTCGACCACCAGCACGCCGTCATCCTTGAGGAAGTCCGCTGCATTGGCCAGGATGCGCTTGGTGAGCTTGAGGCCGTCGGAGCCCGATGCCAGCGCCAGCTCCGGCTCGTGACGAAACTCCTCAGGCAAGTCCGACATGTCCTCGGAGTCCACATAGGGCGGGTTGGAGACGATGAGATCGTACTTGTCGCCGGCGGGCAGGTCACGCATCAGATCGGAGCGGATCGGGATGACCTGCTGCTCGAGGCCATGGTCGTTGATGTTGCGCTCGGCCACGTTGAGGGCATCGACGCTGATGTCGATGGCATCCACTTCCGCATGGGGGAACTCGTGGGCCATGATGATGGCGATGCAACCCGAGCCGGTGCAGAGATCCATGATCCGGGTCGGCTCATGTTTGAGGAAGGGGGCGAAGCGGTTGGCCACCATCTCGGCGATGGGGGAGCGCGGGATCAGCACCCGCTCGTCCACGTAGAACTCCCAACCCGCATACCAGGCCTTGTTGGTCAGATAGGCGGCAGGCACCCGCTCCTGCACCCGGCGGATGATCAGCTCGGCGATGCGGTGACGCTCGCTGGTGGTCAGGCGGGAGTGGCGCATGCCGGGATCCACGTCCGGCGGCAGATGTAACGCGGGCAGCACCAGTTGCACGGCCTCATCCCAGGCGTTGTCGGTACCATGTCCGTAGAAGATCCCGGCGTCGTTGAAACGACTCATGGCCCAGCGCAACATGTCCTGGATGGTGTGCATCTCGGCAACCACCTCGTCGATAAATATCTTGTCCAAATCCACCTCCAAGTCGAGTAATATCCGGCCCGAGAATTCTATACAGCGAGCAAGACGAGTACCTGATGAAAAAATCGCCCTCACCCACAGACGAGGAAAGCCTGCTGTTTCGTGATGCTGTCAAAGGTACCCGGAAAATTAAGCAAGATACCATAAGGGCCTCCTCAAGCCCGGTCAAGCAGAAACGCGAACTGCGCGAAAGCCGCGAAAAGCTTGGGGTTGACCACTTTTTCAGCGACGAGTACCAGCCTCATCTGGACGAAGAGGGCCCGACCCGATTTGTGCGTGAAGACGTGTCAAAATTCGAGCTGAAAAAGCTCAAGCGCGGCCTCTATCCGCCGGAGATTTATCTGGATCTTCATGGCATGAGTCAGCTCCAGGCCAAGCAGGAGCTGGCCGCCCTGCTCACCCTGTGCCAAAAAGAGAACATTCACGTCGCCTCCGTGATGCACGGCATCGGCAAACATGTGCTCAAGCAGCGCATTCCGAGCTGGCTGGCCCAGCACCCCAATGTGCGCGCCTTCCATCAGGCCCCCCGGGAATGGGGGGGCGAGAGCGCCATCCTGGTGCTGCTGGATATCGAGGAGTAGCCCGGCGCCGGGCAGGAGAAGCTTGATCGAAAAGCGCGTCTCAGGACGCGCTTTCCATATAGCGTTTGAAGTTGTCGAGTATGCTCTGCCAGCCGGCACGCTGCTGCTCGCCGCTGTGTTCGGATTCGGCGTCGAACTCCTCGTGCACCCGGGTGCCTCCCTGCTCCTCCACGAATGTCACCCTGACGGCGCGGCCGTCGTCCATGACATAACCCAGGGAGGTTAGGGGCACCACCTCGGTGAAGGTGCCCTCGAAATCAAACCCCATGCTGCCATCCCGGGCGGCCATACGGTGACAAAAAAGCCCGCCGACCCGCAGATCCACCCGACTGCCGGGGCAGTGCCACTCGGGGGAGGCGGCATTCCATGCCATGATGCTGGCGGGAGTGTTCCACCCCTCCCATACCAGAGCGAGTGGCCGCTCGACCCGGACGCTGACGCTTATCTTCATCCCTCTTCTCCTCTGCCTTTCCTGCGTTGCGGCATTTTTATGCCACGCCAGGCGCATCGGGCTGCGCCAAAAAGTGGGCCACCAGGGCATTGGCATGACCGTGGCCCAGGCCGTGCTCGGCCTTGAGCCAGGCCACCAGCGCCATGTGCTTGCGCTCCTCCCGGCCCGCCAGCAGGGCCAGCCAGTGGGCAATCGGCTGCCCATAGGTTTTCTCGATGGAGGGAAAATAGGAGGCAGGCCCCCTCACCTTCTGTTGCTCATCCATGACAGTCTCCTTGGGGTTTTGCCGACACTGCTGGCGCAGCGACGGGCTCAGGATTTGGGGGCGAACTGCTCGAACACCTGCTGCCCGGTCAGGGTCGGGGTGTCGTTTTTAAGCTCGTAGAAGTCCGGTTTCTCGTCGATAAAGATCTGCCCGGTGAGCTCGAACGCCTGTTCCTGAAACAGCCCGGCACAGAGGATGTACTCGTCCGTCGGCAACAGATGGTAGAAAAGGTGGGTGCCGCAGGTGGGACAGAAGCCGCGCTCCGCCCACTCGGACGAGCGGTAGGCCACAGGGCTGAGCCCCTTGAAACTGACCCCCTTGCCGCCATGCACCGCGAACATGGGCCCGCCGGACCAGCGCCGGCACATGGCGCAGTGACACAGGTTGACCTCCTTGTGATCGCCGCTTGAAACGGTGATCCCGCCACACAGACAATGACCTTCCATGATGCCTCCTTGAGTGCTGAGCGGCAGACGGGGCTAAGTGGATCTTGACTCCTTGCCGCACCAGATGAAGTAGCACGGGATCCGGGCGGCGGCAACTGACCATCCCGGGACCCCACCGCGGGGCCGACGACCCTGGCCTCCCCCCAAAAGGGGACATTCGCCGCCTTTATTCATTAAATGAATGACCCAGCAACCCCCATGCACCGAATGAATAACACTCAGGGCCCCTCCTGCAGGGCGATGCGATTGCCTTCGCAATCCCAGATCTCGGCCACCCGGATGTGCTCGCTCACCCGGGTGATGGGATAGAGACACTCGCCTCCCGCTGTCAGCGCCCGGGCCATGGCCCGCTCTATGTCCGCGACCTTCAGATAGACCCGGGTGCCGTCCTGGCTCGGCACATAGCTCTCCCCCTTTGCCAGGGCGCCGGAGCAGCCCGCCATGCCGTCAAGGAGCGGGAACAGCGCCATCTCGTTGTCATCTATCTGCGCCCGCTCGAGGGTTATCTCGAAGAGCGCTTCATAGAAGCGGATGGCTCGCGTCAGATCCTGCACCGGAATTTCAAAATGGATGGCGATATTCATGTGTCACTCCTCTGTGTGGGATGAGATCTCGAACACTCTCGACTGGGTAAGGACCGCAGGCAAGTGCCCGCCGGGCCGATCAGAGGCCCCCTTGCGCCGGCTCCCCATGAAAGAGGGGAAGAGAGGCCCATCCCCCCCTTCCCCATCATGACTGATGACGCGCCCTGCCGGGCTCAGTTCACCGGCGCCCAGGGATCTCCCTTGCCCGGCTCGTTGCCCTGGGTCCACCACTTCGCCTGATACACCACGCCCTTGTGGCTGACTTTATTGCCTGCGGTGTAGACCTTGCTGGCCACCCAGGCGGGCACATCTCCCACGGGCGGGTCGGTCGGGTCAACGGGCGCGGGATCGAGCTTGGCCACCACCCGCACCTTGGGCCAGTTGGCGTGGGAGCCGTAGAAGTTGGTCACGCACTTCTCGTAATCCCCCGGCACCAGGGCCGAATAGGCGGTCTGGAATCCCACCAGCTCGCACTCGAACGAGTAGCCACCTGGCCTGTCGGCATAATATTTCCAGTTGCCGTCCCAGTTGGTGTAAAGCACGTCGGTGGCGCCGTTCAGGTTGAGGCTGCCATAGGGGGTCTGCTGCCAGCAGGTGTTCTTCTCGTCCGGGAGCAGCGGGATCCCGTAGTGGGCGGCCAGCCCTTCCCAGTAACGGATACGGTTGACCGGCTGCCCCTTGTTTTTGTTCTGCTCGCCACACTCTATGCCGCCGTTGATGACATTGATGGTGGTGCCAAAGCCATAGCCGATGCCCGCCGCGATCTCGCGCTGGGAGGGCACCCAGGTTCTGTCGATGACATGCAACATGGCGGGTTTGGGGGCTTGCGGCGTCAGGAAGAACCAGATGGCGGAGGCGAGGTTGAGCCAGGAGTCGGCCACCAGGCCGGGGTTGTTCAGCAGCACAGAGGCGTTGCCGTCAAACATCGCCTCGGAGAAGGCGCCGTAGTTGAAGTGGTAGGAGAGCTGTTTAGCGCCACGGCCAAAGTAGCCCTGCCCCGTGCTGCAGGGCCATTTCCTGTTCTGCCAGTCATTCTGGCCACAGCCGGTGGTATAGCCGAGTTGCCCCTCGGCCCAGCCCATCTCGCGCACATGCACCAGCGCCTGCTGCCACTCCTCGAGCCCCAGCGGGTTGTCGGACACATTGTCCTTGCCGATATGGCCGCCGGTCTCCTGGGCGAAGTGGGCGAAGGCGGTGACGATGGATTTTTTGCAGATGGCGTCCGCATTGCGCCCGTCCGTGTAGTCGCCGCAGAAGGCGGGGAACTTGCCGACCGCCCGCAGGAAGCGCTCATAGGTATATTCAGGCGCCGCCATCTGGGTCAAAAAATCCCAGTCCGACTCGGTAAAGACCCGCTCGACCCGTTTGACGTTGTCCGGGTTGTCGGCTCCCCTCGGCACAATCGCCTCCACCAGGGTGTTGGGCCGGGTGGCCAATGCCTTTGACCAGATGCCGTACATGGGATTGGCCGTCTTGGCCTTTTCAACGGCCGTTATATCGGAGGCGGCAATCACATAGCCACCGCTATTTTGTGGGTCGGGCTGAATATTCATGGCCGCATAAGTTGGCGAGGCGCAGAGCCCCGCAACCAGCCAGGCGGTGCGCTTGAGTGTGAACATAGATAACAATCCTTGTCTCAATGTGAAGTTCAGGGCGAGCATAGGCGCCCCCATAACTAAATTCACGACAAGAATTAAGAGTTTGGCGATTTTGTGAGCCATTTCACTCTGCACTCAGATGAAACCTCGCCACAGCCTCATGTTGGCCCCTGCTCGCCCGCTTTTTATGCAACCTGAACGCGCACCGCCCGGATCAGCAGATTGCGAGGGGTCATGGGCTTGTCGCAAAACGCCCCCAGCTCTACCTCATAGCCCCGCTCCTCGAGGAATAAGGCGCGATCCAGGGCGAGCCAGATCTCCAGCGGACGGCGAAACAGATGACGCACCAGCTCCATGCGGGCGACGTCCCCAAAGCGCCGCTCCCCCCTGGCGAGGAAATCGCCATGGTCTATCCCCCCGGGCAGCACCATCCCCTTGCGCTCGGCGGCCCAGTCACAGAAAGCCTCGAAACTGCCCGCCAGCAGGCTCTTTTGCAGGTTGGGCACCGGCAGGTACTCATCCACCCCGCGCACCTCACGCTGCAGGCAATCGAAGGCGAGACGCCAGATCACCTCCTGCTCGCGCAGGCGGGAGATGCGGGCACCGCCGGTCACCGTCTCCTGCAGCGGCAGCTTCAAGTCACTCTTGCCAAGGTGCAGGGCGCTGGCCTTGGCGGCCTGTGACAGGGGGCGGTAATGAGAGGTGCGGATCAGGTGATAGCAACAGGGGGAGAGGGTCACGCCCCGGGCGCCGCGCTCGGCCACCTGCTCCAGCAGATGGGTATGCAGCTCGCCACAGGCATGGAGCGCCATGGCGTGATGGTGCGGGGCGATGAGCGCCCCCGACTCGGCGGCGAAGGCGTCGGCCTCCACAAACTGCATATGGGCACCATCCCGCGCCGCGAGCTGCCGCCCCTCCTCGCAGAGCGTGCGCTGCAATTCGAGACTCAGGATCTCGGCCCCCCTGTGCAGGGAGACCAGGCGCCCCAGGTGGCCCTTGCCGGCGCACCACTCCAGATAGGGGCCCTGATGGGCGGGCAGGCAACCGGTGAAGGCTTCTATCTGCGCCTGCTTGCGTCCCGGCATGTACATCGCCATGGCCCTGGCGCAGTGAATGGGTTCGGGGACAAAGGCGTCGAGCTCGCTCAGGGCATGGAGCTCGGCCCCTGCCGGGATCCAGGGGGCAAGCAGGGTGCACAGCGCTCCCATGTCGCCGTCGAGGTGCGCTATCTCGTCAAGACTGAGGCCGTTCAGGCAGGCCGCAAGCTCAGGGGCCTCGGCGGCGAAGGCCAGGCTCAGATGATGATAGGGCTGGTATTGCCACCAGCGCCTCTCGTCGGTCAGCAAGCGATCCAGTTGTCGAAAACGGTGAGCCAGCACGGTGGGCTTGTCCTGCTATCCAAAAGGGAGGCTCATTCTAGCGATCTGCCATCAAAAAGCACTCGCCAGCGCGCCTGCCCCCACCCCTTGCTGGTAGCCTGACAAAAAGCAGGGATTTGTGCTATATTCCGCCCCCTCATTAGCGCGACTCGCCCACGCGGGTCGTTTTACCCATATGAACGGAACCAAAACATGACCATCAATGCCATCCTGCAAGCGCGTGCGGACGCCAAGTGTGAGCTGTGTGGAGCAGAACATGCGCTGACTGCCTTCCCGGTGCCACACTCCCCCGCCAGTGACGATGACCACAGCGTGGCGCTGTGCACCACCTGCCGTGGCCAGCTGGAGCAGCCGGACACCACAGAGGTCAACCACTGGCGTTGCCTGGGTGACAGCATGTGGAGCCAGGTGCCGGCGGTGCAAGTGATGGCATGGCGCCAGCTTAAAAACCTGTCCGCCCGGGGCGAGATCTGGGCCCAGGACATGCTGGACATGATGTACATGGAAGAAGAGACCAAGGCCTGGGCCGAAGCGGGCAGCGCCAGCGACGATGACGACAGCGTCCCCACCGTCGACTCCAACGGCGCCGTGCTGCAGGAGGGGGATTCCGTCACCCTGATCAAGGATCTGGAGGTCAAGGGCGGCGGTTTCACCGCCAAGCGTGGCACCCTGGTCAAGGGCATCCGCCTCACCAACAACCCGCTGCACATCGAAGGCAAGGTCAATGGCGTGCAGATAGTGCTGGTCGCAGCCTACCTGAAGAAGGCCTGATCCCCTCACTTGTGGTTCGGATGATGCAAAAAGCGCCCCCAGGGGCGCTTTTTTGTTGCCCGGCCACCGACAATGTCGGCGCGGCCACAGTGGCGCCGCCGGAAAACTGGACTATCCTGCAAACCAGTCCCGATGAGCGAGCCCCCCTTCGCCGGATTTGCGTCAGGGGAGCATCCGCTCCCGGAACCGCGAAACACTGGCCCGGATGGAATTCATGTGGCACTCTGGGCTCTTGACATGGACAGATCCTGAACATCATGACCCCATGATGACCTCTTGACACAAGGAGCACTACCTATGGCCAAAGCCAGCAAGAAAGATATCAAGAAGAAAATCGCTGCCCGCAAGGATAAAATTGCCAAGCACGAAGGCAAGATCAAGAAGCTGAAGAAAGCCCTGAAATAAGGGTCGGCACCATAAAAAAACCGCCCACGTCACAAGGGCGGTTTTTTATTGTGCGATTTCCCTCTCAACACCAAGTGCCCATAACTGCCAGCGTCTGGCTGTGACCAGGACTTCTTGTTCCAACCAGGCTTTATTGGCTGTCAAATGAGTCAATGCCTCTGCCAGCACTGTGCCCCCCTGAACGGGTGCTATGTTGTCTCGCCAAGCAATTTTGCCTCGCTGCCTCTTTTGTTCTTTCGGCTGACGGAGTAAGTCGCGAGCATAGTGATGGACGTAATCCATGAGATTGTCGGGTAACCAGAGCGCCAGAGGACGACCCAGAGCCCCCGCCAGTTCGGTGGCAATGTCCAGGCCACGTTGATCCAGATCCCCAAAGTGTGCCCAGGGGAGGCTCTCTGGCAATAGGGGGAGCAGTTGCTTTGCCAGGGTGGTATTGCGGCCAGGGACATACAGCAGCAATTCGCCCTCTTGCAGCGGGTAGTCCACGAAGGCACCCTTGTTTTCCACCGTGACTAACTGCCGCCCTTGCCATTCCATGCCTTCCAACCCGACCAAGGCTCGTTCTGGCAATGCCAACTCCCCCAGAAGCATTATCACAGCGGTCATGTCGTGCCGTCTGCCCTCTACATCGACCAATATCAGCGGTGTCAAGGTACGTAATCGTATGACCTCATCACCAAATACCCTAAGCCCCAGCGCTGCAACCTGCTCCATGTGATTCTGTGACAATCTGATCTTGCAGTCTCGGTGCCAAAGGCCACTCAGGGTTGCACCGTTAATACGCCGAGGCAGTTGGCAACCCAACTCTGTCAGCACGGCATCACCCGACCAAACATTGTCGTCTGCTGCCTCTGCGAGCTTGTCCATCAAAAAAACACGACCCCGCTCGGTAAGCTGACGCCGCGCACCCAAACCGAGCCATCCCCTGCCCCTGTGACAACCCCAACAGCTTTTCGCTCAATGCACGAATATCCGCTCGTTCAAACAATCCCATCGACATTGTCCTCCTGCCTCAACTGACGTGGTATTGCGTATGATGCCGGTTCAGATCCACCGCGCCGCTCCTGACACCCGAATTGAACTGCCGGGTTCCGCCGGGATCTCGGCATGCAGCCGCGACGGCATGCCCATGTCTTCCCCCTGCACTATGTCGATGGCGCCGCCGTGGGGCCAGTGGAGGTCGCGCAAGTAGCCGGCGAAGGCGGCGGTCGCGGCGCCGGTGGCCGAGTCCTCATAGACGCCGCCGTAGGCGAAGGCATTGCGGGTGTGGAACAATCGCTCCCCGGCCACATGCACCAGCAAGATGGTCACCAGTCCCTCGCGGCGCATCAGCAGGCGCCCCTGCGCCTGCGAATAGTGCATGGCCGAGAGCGTTGCGCGATCCTTGAGCGCCAGCACCAGATGATCGGCGCCACCGTGAATGATCGCCGGGGGTATGCGGGGATCCAGGCTGGCCGCATCATAGCCAAACAGCGCCAGGGTTTCGCGCATCAGATCCGCCGGCGCCGGTTTGCTGTGGGTCGGCGGGGATTGCAGCGCCGCCTGCCATTGCCCCTGCTCATCCTGCCAGCCCGAGACCCGAATCTGGGTCTGGCTGAGGCGCAAGGCATGGTCCCCTGCCCCGAAGCGGCGCGCCAGCGCCACCCCGAGGGCTATGGTGGCATGGCCGCAAAACGGCACCTCCGCCTCGGGAGAGAAGTAGCGCACCCGCCATTGGCGCACCTCTGCGCCTTGCCCTTCGCTTTGCAGCGGGGCGGCGAAGGCCGTCTCCGAGAATCCGACCTCGGCGGCGATCCGCTGCATCTCCTCCGCCGTCGGCAGTTGGGCCCCTACCCAGACACCGGCGGGATTGCCCCCGCGGGATCCTGCGGAAAAGGCGGCGATCCGCACCAGCTCAGTGACCAGCTCCGTCATGACAACTCCTTGGCTTCTTGCTTCACGAGAAATGGGGTTCATAGGCTCATCCTTGCGGCCCCTTCCGGGGGAGCCCATCAGGGGGTCAGCTTACCCATAAAATTAACGGCCGCACAGGTGCCGCTTGAGCGCCGCGGATCCGGGCACTGGCGACTAGAGTTGGGAAACCTGTCTGTATATGCGCCTGCAGTGGAGTGCCATATGTATTCATACACCCTCATCTTCAGGGAAGAGGTCGACAAGCTGACGGCCCCCGAACACGAGATCCTCTTGCAAAGCCCGGCCCAGGCCGGAGATTTCGTCATCCTCTCCGACGGCAGCCGCCACCAGGTGATGTTCGTCACCCATCGCGCCCACTACAGCAGCCTCTACCTCGACAAGGGGATAAGAGTGCCCCAAAGCTGAGTCCGCGGGCTCAGGGAGCCCCTGGATGGCACCAATTTTTTCGCCCCCCTGTGCGAGTCCCGTTCCAGCTGCTAACGTGAAACAGGCCTGCCACCTCGCACCCAGGATATTGCCGCGAACCCAGGCTGTTGCTCATGGCAGTCATGGCTGCGATGAACCGGCAAGACTCACATTTTGAGGGATGAATTATGTCCAGGAATGCTGCTCTTATCGTGACCCTGACTCTGCTTGGCATGGCCCCGGCTCACGCCATCAACGCAAAATATGCCCAGCAGCTGGAGCGCTCCGGCTGCACCCAGGTAACCGAGGCCCAGGGCTGCGACATTCACAAGACCAAGGCCGAGAACGCGGCCGCCGGGTTCGGTGATGCTCCGGCGGCCACCAGCGGCAGCCCCTACGCCGGAAACTGGGTCGCCACCTTCCCCGAAACGGGCGCCACCGTCGCCACCATCCGCATCGACGACAAGGATCAGGTGTGGGTCAACGACAAGAAGGTCAGTGCCAAGAAATCCGATGGGGCCCTGGTGTTCAAGGACGGCATGGTCATCTACACCATACAGGGGGATCGTCGCATCAAGGGTGAAGATGGCTGGGTCGATAACGATGCGGGCACCAAGGGGCCGATCGTCGCCAAATAAGCGACATGACGGGAATGTGAAGGGGAGCCTGGGCTCCCCTTCTTGTTTGATCTCTTGCCGGTTTCTTCACCAGCCCCCGGTGAGCGACAACACTGCGCTTCCTCTTGCTATTCACTTACCCCTTTTTCGGATAGTCGAGCACGGCCGTCACCGGCCTTTGCGACGCGGCGGCCGACCAGGAGGGGGCGTCAAAGGTGAAGCGGGCGACGGCGCAGGTCGGCATCCGGGTGATCCTGCCGGAGAAGCGGTGGGCAAGGTCGGTGAACTCGGGATCGTGACCAAAGAGCATGACGCATCTTAACTCGTCACCAAGCTCACCCATCACCTCAAGCAGGGTCCTCACATCTGCGCCATAGATCCGCTCGTCCGTGATGATCTCCTCTGGCCGGTAGCCGAGCACCTCGGCGATGATGTTCGCCGTCGACAAGGCCCGGCAGGCGGGGCTCGATAGGATGAGATCGGGCCTCACCTTATCGTGCGCCAGCCGTCTGCCCATCAGGGGTGCGTCGCGCAGGCCCCGCTCGGCGAGCGGCCGCGCCCTGTCAGCCAGCCCCTTCTCTTCCCAGCTCGACTTGCCGTGACGCACCAGGATCAGGGTTCTCTTCATGACGCCTCCCGTGACGGCCACCCATGGGCCCAGTACCACCTTTGACTAGTGACAACCGGGGTTTGCCTGCCCTCAGTCCCTGTCACTGCGCCATCTCAATCATAGCGAAGCCGCACCGTTCGGGAACATGGGGCAAGCGAACGGGCAGGCTCTCAGCCCGGTCCCATGGTCGATGGCGGGCTCACCTCTTCCATGAAGATGAGGCGAAGGGGCTCTGCCAGCAAGTCGTCCGCCTGGCGGGCGAAGGCTTGGAAATAGTCCGTCTCGCAGTGGGCATCCAGGGCGGCCTGACTGACGAAGGCTTCGCGCATGTAGAAGGTGCCGGGTTCGTCTTTGAGCTCGAACAGCACATAATCGAGATTGCCAGGCTCCCGGCGGGTGGGCGCTATCAGCGCGAGCAACTCGTGGCGCAGGCGCTCCCTCATGCCGGCTTTGGCCTTGAGCACGGCGATCGACACTATCTTGTCCGACTCTCTCTTCATCTCTACCTCTCCACTGTCACATCATCAAGAGACCGGGAGGTGGCTGCCCTCTCATGGCAGCCGCCTCCCTCAACATGGCGCCCAGTGTAGGCATGGCGGCCAGGCCGATATAGATGGGCAGGATGGACAGAGTGTTCACCCCGGTGAACAACGGGGCGACGGCAGGGACATAAGCGCGGCCAGAGGCAGGCGCGCGGCTCGTCGTCAGGGCCTGCTCCAGATCTAAACGCTGAAGTAATAGGTGGTGAAAGGGTGCCCCGACAGTGTCGTCTTTGTCACCCTGGTGGCGCGCCTGGCGAGGGACTTGTATAAGGGGCGTGTGCCCAGCAGATGAAAGACGACCTCCTGATGGCCCATGCTGCGCGCCCACCCCATCATCTCGTTGAAGATGGCGAGCCCCCTGCCCCAACCCGCCCTGGCGATGACGATGGCTATCTCTATCCCCTCCTCATCGGGCTGGAGACCGCACCACCCCACCAGAGCGCCATCGATGAGGACGGCTCGCACGCGGCAACCGGGCAGCGCATCTATCGCCATCTTCTCCTCCATCCAGCGCCGCACCGTGGCCAGCTCGAAGGGGGGATGGTCAATCAGGTGCTTTCGCAGCGTCTCGTCGTTGACCAGGGGCAGAAAATCCTCTGCGCGCACCTCACAGAAGGGGATGAATTTCATAGACTTATCATGCTTTCCCAAAGAGTGATGGGCCCCTAATAGGGGGTCCCGTCCTTATGTCTGGCAGCCCAGGCACCATCGGCGCCCTGAACCAGGGCCAGATCGTCGTCAGGGTATTGGACTGTGTCCCCCGCCAGCCTGTCCCCCAGCTCGAGATAAACCGCCTCCACCTCCCCAGGGTTGAGCAACTGGTGGGCCAGGCCGTTGCCACCCTTGAAGCCGATGCACTCCCCCGGCGACATCAGGTACTCCTCCTCCCCATAACGCAGCATAGGGGTGCCCGAGAGCACATAGATGAACTCATCCTGCTTGCTGTGGTGATGCTTGAGCGCCGAGATGGCGCCCGGCGCCAGGGTCGTCAGGTTCACCCCCAGATTGGCAAGACCGAAGTGGTCCCCCAGCCTGCGTCTGGTGCGGTGTTTGACCAGTGAGGCGAAGGGCTCCGGATAGAGGGACTTTGCCTTGTTCTCCGGGATCTGTATGGCCTGAATGGGTGTCCGGTTCGTCATCTCAACAACCTCCATATTGGCGCCCTGGCGAGGGGCAGCAAGAGACAAGCCGAGTGCCTTGAGTGGCAGTCATGCAATAACACAGATACGACTGGAGGCTGTCAACGCTAAGATGCAATGTCCGGGGCCTTGCCGTTTCCCGCTGTGCAATGGGCCGGGCTTATGGCCCTCTACAACACCTCGACCTTGACCTTGAGAAGGCCGGATCGGGTGTTGCCTATGCTGCTGAAGGCCGCCCTTGAGAGATCGATCACTCGCCCCCTCGGGAAGTTGCCCCTGTCATTGACCCGCACCACCACGCTCTTGCCGTTGGCAAGGTTGGTCACCCGCACCATGGCGCCGAAGGGCAGCGTCATATGGGCGGCGGTGTTGGCGCTCTTCTGGTAGGGCTCGCCGCTTGCGGTGCGCTTGTTGTGGTAGTGATCGGCATAGTAGGAGGCCAGCCCAGTCTGGGTATAACCCCGCCCGTTGCCCGCACTGCCTGTATCAGGCTGGCTGCTGCAGGCCGCGAGCAGCAGGCACAGGGAGGCCAGCAGCCCTTTTTGTAATTTCCACGTCATGCTTTATTCCCTCGATGCGATGTCAGGTTGATGTGCCGTGGCCGTTACCCTGCATCGCCAGTCTGGATCCCGCGAACAGACGCCTACTCTCTCATATTTTCCATGGAAAACGGGAGGCCCAAGCCTCCCGTTTGTGTGTTCACCCGTCAGCCCCTGTCAGGGGAAGGACTCAGGCGATCAGCTTGTCATCGGCGAAACCGAAGCCCCGCAGCCCCACCACGTGCACGTGCTCGTGCTTGCCCTGCACCTTGCGGATGAGCTTGTAGGTGGTGCCCTTCTCGGGGCTGATGTTCTCCGGCGCCGCGATAAGCAGCTGCATATCCTGGCGCTCGCACAGCTCGAACAGGGTGGCGATGGATTTGCCATCCAGGCGCGCCGCTTCGTCGAGGAACAAGAGACGGCAGGGGGCTATGTCCTTGCCACGCAGGCGGCGGGACTCCTCCTCCCAGCTGATCAGCACCATCAAGAGGATGGCCTGACCTGTACCTATCGCCTCACCGGTGGAGAGGGCCCCGCTCTCGGCACGCAGCCAGCCATCGGCACCACGCTGTACCTCGATTTCGAGCTCCAGGTAGTTGCGATAGTCCAGCAGCACGTCCCCCATCACCTGATAGTTGCGCTCCCCCTGCTCTATCTGCGGGTTCAGGCGCTGGAACAGCTTGGCCATGGCCTCGGAGAAGCTGAGCTCCTTGTCGGCGAACAGATCGTTGTGCATGGCGCTCTGATCGGCGAGCGCGGTCAAGAGACGAGTGTGGGCCTCGCGGATGTTGACGTTGAGGCGCACCCCGCGCACCAGGCCGAAGGCGATGTTCTGCAGGCCCTGGTTGAGCACCCGGATGCGGTTCTGCTCCCGGCGGATGATGTTGGTTATCTTGGCCGCCACCTCGTGGGAGGAGAGGGACAGATGGTTCTCCCGCTGCTTGAGCTCGTCGGCAAGCCGCGCCAGCTCGATCTCCATCTCCTCTATGGCCTCCACAGGATCGTCCGAGCGGATGATGTCGTTGCGGATGCGATCCTTGAGGTAACGGTAGACCTGCACGTAGAAGGCGACCTTCTGCTCCGTGCTGCGGTTGCCCTCGGAGAGGCGCAGCGCATCGCGCAGGGCCTCGTTGTGGGCCACCGACACCCGCAAGGCGCCGAGGGCCTTGTCAGACATGGAGCGCAGCTCGTCGCTATCGAGGTACGCCAGTTCGCGCTTGTTCAGGCGCTTCTCGACATCGGTCTCCCGCGCCAGCCGCACCACCCGCGACCAGTTCGCCTTGTGGCCCACCAGGGATTTACGGGCGCCGAAGTAGTCCTTGCCTTCGAGCTTGAGACGACCGCCCAAGGATTCAATCTCGCGCTTGGTCACCTGCAACTGGGCCTCGGCGCTGGTGCGACGGGAGCGGGTGCGAATGAGCAGCTCCTCGATCTCTTTCTTGTGGGCGCGGGATTTCTCTTCCATGTCGTCGGACAGGGTGAGCCCCATGGCCCCCAGCTCCTGCTCGAACTCCGCCAGGGTCTGGCCCTTGGCCGAGGCGCTGGAATCGAGCGCGGTGCGCAGTTGCAGCGCTTCGGTGTGGCGCTGGGCAATCTGCTTGTGCTGCTCACCGGCGGTGCGGGCCGCCAGCTCGGCGGCTTTGAGCTTCTCTTTGAGCCGCTCGCTCATCTCCGAGGCCTTGCCCAGCAGGTCTTGCGCATCCTGATAGGCAAAGTGCGGCAGACGGGCCACCAACTGATCCAGCGCGTAGCAACGGCGCTTCTGCTCGGCCAGCAGTTCGCTCGCCTCATCAAAGGCTGCCTGCAGGGCAGAGAGATCCTGGGGATCCTGGCGCAGCACCTGCACCAGGGTCTCGAGCTTCTCGAGCCCCTTGCCGTGCTGGGCGATAAAGGCTTCGGCTGTTTTAAGGGCCTCGACGTCGGCGTGGGCCGCCTCGAGGCGGGCCGCCAGATCAGTCTCGGCAAACAGATGGGCAAAGGGCAGCATCCCCTGTACCAGCTGGATATGGCGAGTCAGCTGGGCGGCGGCCGCCTTGGCCTCACTCAGCTGCTTGTCGCACTCGCCGATGGCCCCTTGCAGCGCGCGCAGCTCGGCCTGTTTGGCCTGCACTTCGGCTTCCGGATCGGGGCGGAAGGCGATATCCAGATGCTGGCCGATAAAGTCGCGAAAATGCCCGTAGAGGCGGTGGTACTTCTGCTGCTCGAAGGCGGCCTTGGCGTATCCCTCGATAAGATTTTCCCGCTCGAGATCGAGCTGCTCGATGCGTTTTTCCCGGGCGGCGCGACCAAAGAGCGGCAGCTCGGGATAGCGGGAGAAGCGCACCTGACGCTTGCTGGTGCGCACCAGCACGGCGTCCCCCAGTTCGTCCGCTTCCACCAGATCCTCGTCAAAGGAGTCGGGGTTGCCCTGGATGAGGTAGATATCCTCCGGGCAATCTTCCAGCTTTTTCAGTCGCTCTATGGCGCCCTCAAGGTCGAGCACCACCAGGGCGCTGCGAGCCGGGCCGTAGAGCGCGGAGTAGTAAGGGGCATCGTCGATGGAGATGTCGTCATAGACGTCGGATAGCAGCACGCCCCCCACCTGCTCGGCGACGCGGGCCAGGCGCGGATCCGCCTCGCCGGCTCCCAGCTGCAGGTTGCGAATTTGCAGCTCCAGGGCCTGCTTCTGGCCCTGGATGCGGTTGCTCTCCTGCTCGAACTCCCGCTCCTTGTCGAGCACTGTCTGCATACCGGCCGAGAGTTCCTCGGCGGTGGCGAGCGGCAATCCGCTCTGCTCGCGCAGTTGTTCGAGCTTCTCGAACGACTTGAGCCAGCGCGGCGCCAGCTTGGTGAGATCGCTGATATCGCGGCCGAGCTGGACGCCCTGATGCTCGAGGCTGGCGCGGCGCTGGTTCGCCTCCGCCTGCTGATCGGCGAGCTCTTCCTGACGGTTGCGCTGGGCCTCAAGAAACAGCTCCAGCTCGTCCTGGCTCGCGATCAGCTGGCCAGACGCCTGATGCAGCTCGTCACGCAACTTGAACAGCACCTTCTGGCTGTCACTCTCTTTCTCGAGGCGAGCCAGCGCCGCGCGCAGCCCCTGCCCCTGTGCAATGCGGGCCTTGTCTTCGATATGGCGCTTGAGCAGCGCCTGCGCCGTGGGCCAGGCGGCCTCGCGGGCGGTCTCGGGGGCGATGCTGAGCAGCAGCGCCAGCGCGGCCTGATGCTCGGCCACCGCGGCCTTGGCCAGCGCCAGCTGCTGCTCGGCCCCCAGCACCCGGCGGGTTAAGCTCTGCTCGGCGGCGCGGAACTGGTGCAGGCTGTCGCTCGCCTGTTCGGCGGTCAGTCCCGGCAGTTCGCACTGCGCGCGGGCCGTCTCCAGCGCCTGCACCGCCTGGCGGTACTGGATGGCGCGGGTCTGCTGAATATCCAGCGCCTGCTGATAGTCGGCCAGCTGGGTCTTGAGGCTGTCTACTTCTGCCTGGGCCAGCTCCTTGCGCTCCTCCACTTCCAGCAACTGGCCGTGGATCTCTTCCACCACCGCCTGCTGCTGCTCGAGCTTGTCGTTGAGCTCCCGCAGATCGGCGCGATAGAGGGCAATCTTCTTTTGCAGCGCCACTGCCGCCATCACCTTGGCCAGGTGCTCGGCGGCGGACTCCAGCTCGTCGGTCAGCAATTTCTCGCGGTTGGTGAGCTGATCCACCTCGTCCGCCAGATAGATGGCGCGCTGCTTCTCTTCCGCCAGCAGGCGACGCTTGCCGGCGAGCTCAGCGCGCGCCTTCAGGGCCAGCTCGGAGAGACGGCTCTTCTCGGCGGCGCCCCGCACATACTCGGCCGCCACATAGTGGGTGGTCTCGGTAATGAGGTTCTTGAACAGATCCCGCTGGCCCTGGGTCTCCTTGATGGCCTCCAGGGTGCGGCGGTTCTCGTAGATGGCCGCCTCCATGTCCTGGAACGCCTTGCGCACGCCGGAGTTCTCCGGCAGCAGGTATTCCCGCAAGGATCGGCTGATGGACGAGGAGATGCCGCCATACAACGAGGCCTCGATCAGGCGGTAGAACTTGCCGCGATCTTTTTGATCCCTCAGCTTTTTCGGGGTGATGCCGAACTCGAACATGAAGTTGTGATAATCGGTCACCGTATTGAACTTGGCGACCTTCATGGCCCCCAGCTCGGCGGCGGCCCCCTTGAGATCGGCGAAGGCGCGTACCCGGCCCTTGCCGTCATGGAGTTTTTCCAGCAGCAGATCCGTGGGTTGCAGGTTTTCTGGCACATCCACCAGGGCGAAGGGGGTAATGTTGACCTTGTTGTCGCGATTCGCCACCTGCTCCAGGTGGACGCCGACCCAGATCCGCTGCTCGCGGCTGTTCATCACTTCCAGCAGCGAATAGCAGTGGCCGCGCTGCAGCTTGCCGTAGAGCCCCTTGTCACGGGAGGCGCTGCTGGAGCCCGCTTCCGTGGTGTTGCGAAAATGGAGCAGGGACTGATCCGGGATCAGCGCCGCGATAAAGGCCGCCATTGTGGTGGACTTGCCCGCCCCGTTGCCGCCGGACAGGGTGGTGACCAGCTGGTCGAGATCGAAGGTTCGGGCGAAGAAGCCGTTCCAGTTGACCATGGTCAGGGATTTGAATTTGCCTCTCACGCCGCACTCTCCATCAAACCGGCCAACTCCATCTGTGCCAGAACATTAACGTTGCAGATCATCTTCCACCTCCAGCTCCAGCTGCTCTTCATCCAAATCTCCCTCGATGTCGTCAAACAGCGAATCGCTGCTCGGCATCTCGTCGTCGTGGAAGATGGCCTCCCCTTCCTGAATCATCCGCAGCTGCACGGCGCGGGGATCCTCGTCGGAGCGCACGTCGGCGGCAAAGCGGAACACGGATTCGTTGACCCTGAACTTGTCGCTGTTGCCAAGGGCGGTGATCATCCCGAGGCGCTTGAGACGGCGCATGGAGGTGCGGATCTTCTCGAGCAGCTTCTTCTTGTCCAGATCGGTGCCGCCGGAGCGGCTGTTGACCATGCGCAGCAGTTGCTTCTCGTCGGCCAGGCTCAACACTTCCTCTTGCAGCTCGCCCATGGTGAAGACACCCTCGGAGGCGAGCCTGTCCGGGCTCAAATAGAGGTAACAGAGCACCTTGCCCACCAGCATATCAAGCTCGGAGAGCACTGTGGTGCCGATGTCGGCGCTGGGGCGTGGACGCAGGTAGAAGAAGCCCTCAGGCGCCTTGATGAGTTCGACCTGATAGCGGCCGTAGAAGATCTCGAGCTCGCCATGGAACTCCACCAGGGCCGAATGCTGTTCGAAATCGTCGGCACTGATGTGGCGCCCCGAGCGCAGGGCGGTGTCGATGCGCGGAAACAAGGGGTTGGCGATGGCCTCTGCGAGCCGCAGGGGCAAGGGAAACTCAGAATTGATCAATGACATAGGCCTGAACCTTGGATCCAGCTTGGTTAATGGGTTTCCATGCGGGTTGGCGGTGCAGCTCGCGCTCACCGCTGGCATGGCCGAGGCGCACGGCCTGGTCTATCAGCAGACGCGCCACGTCGAAGTGGGCGTGGGCCGGGAAATCGAGCAGGTATTCCCGCAGCACGTCGGCCAGGTCCAGCTGCTGCCCCTGCTCGGGATAGCGAGCCAGATAGCGCTCGATGCGCTCCGCCAGCGCCTGGTTGATGTCCACAATCTCCATGAACTCCATCTCGAGGGGCACCTCGCCGGTCACCTCCTCGTCGTGGATGGCGATGGTTTCGTCCCGCAGCTCCAACAGGCGCGGCTCCTCGGCGACTCTGAGCAAGAAGTTGTGCTGCTCGAAGTTGCGAATGGATTCCCGCAGCCGCTGGCTGAAGGCGCGGTTTTTGTCCATGTCGATGGCGTTGCGGATGAACTTGTGGACGTGCCTGTCATAGCGGGACCAGAGCTCGATACACTGCTGGCCCCAGGAGGTGATGACGTCGAGACGCCCCTGCAGGGCATGGGTCAGCTCCTCGACGTGGAACAGATCGTCGCGCCCCTGGGCCGCTTCCTGAATGTTGAGCAGCCCCGCCTGCAGCCGATGGCCGGCGGCGTCCAGGGTATCTTGCAGCTCGCGCAGGGTCTGGCCCGTCTCGCGCAGCAGCTTCTCGCAGCTGTGGATGGCGTCGATCCAGTTCTGGGTCAGCAGGGCCGCTATCTCGTTCTTGACCTGATTCTGCTGTTCGTCCATGGCGCGCTGGGTGAGATCGATGCGCCCGAGCGTCTCCTCCAGGGAGAAGGAGAGGCGCGGCAGCACCTCTGCATCCCACTGCTCCCGGGTATTGGTCTCAAGTGCCGCCTTGCGGGCGGTGTCGAGCTCGGATGCCAGGTGTTCGAGCAGGATGGAGAGCTTGATGGAATCGACCTGGCGCTGATCCATGAAGAAGTCGACGATGCTCATGCCAAGGCGCGACAGGCGATAGAGGCTCTCCCCCGCCACCATGTCGGTGGTGAAGCGCGACAGCAGTTGCTGGCGAATGAGATCGTTGATGGCGTTGTTGGCGCGACCGATGAGGGTCTCGTCCATCTGACCGAAGGCGCTGCTCACATAACCGAAGGCGTCGTGCAGCGCGGCTTCTGACAAATCCGATTCATCCTCGGAGAGTGTCTTGATCGCAATCAGAAAGGCCAGCCTGTCGGTGGGCAGATTCAAGGAGAGGCCCTCCTGTCTGACCCATCCCACCGTCTCTGGCAGGGTACGGGATGTACTCATCATGACGTTATCATCTCGTTGTTATAAACGGGGGCACAAGACCCCTCGTGGTGATTAGGACCCGGGGATGGGCAACCCCGGCGGCGGTATCCCGGCCGCATAAACCCTTGCATCCCGACCATTCAGGCCCCCATGACCACCCTCAGCCGACCGGCTTCTGGGCCATCACATGGATGTAGCGCCCGAGGGAGACAAAGGGTTCCTGACGACAGTAGTGCTGCTCCATGGCCAGCAGATCATCGAATTTCTCGACCTGCTCCTGCTTGTGGCGCATGTAGTCGTGAATGACCCGCACCCCTGTCTTGCCGATGATCTTGAGGCCCCCCCGGCCTATCCAGTCATAGACCTGTTCCGGCAACTGGGGGTTGGTGGGCGTGAGCGCGGTCTGACGTTTCTTGTTCAGCCCCTGGCGCACATAGTCGAAATTGCCCACCACCAGGCTCTGGAACAAGAGGCCATGACGATTGTAAAAAAGCAGCGACAGTATGCCCCCTGCATTGACGAAAGGGAACAGACCGAGCAGGGTCTGGCGGGGCTCGGCGAGCCACTCCAGCACCGCGTGGCAGAGCACCAGATCGAAGGTGCCGGTCACATGTTGCTTGAGCTCCTGAATGGGGCAATGGATGAGACGAATTCTGTCTTCCAGCCCCTTCTCGGCGATCTGGCTGCGGGCCAGTTCCAGCATTTCTGCCGAGAGATCGCACAGCTCCACCTGGTGGCCCATGGCCGCCAGCTTCTGGGCGAAGTAGCCAAAGCCGCCGCCGGCATCCAGGATGCGCAGGGGCCTGTTGCCAAGGCGCGCCAGGCAGGCTTCGATGTCGCTCCACACCACGGCGGTGCGAATGCGCCCCTTGGTGGAGTCATAAATGTTGCGGGCGAACTTGTCGGCGCGCCCGTCAAAACTCTGATCTTGCTTCAAGACACACTCATCTTCGGCCGCCCCGCTGTGGGGGCTCGCAGGAGGAACCACACAGGATTGGGCCACAGGAAAAAAGAGGGGTATTCTGTCACATCCCGGATCCGCTGAAAACTCAAGGACGACACCACAGTGTTTGAGCTTAAAAAATGGTTAGGCCAGTTGCTGATGCCGCTGCCCTTCTCCCTCTCCTTATTGCTGCTGGCGCTCGCGCTGCTCTGGTTCACCCGCTTTCAGAAGAGCGGCAAGCTGCTGGCGACCCTCTCCTTGGTGATCATCGCCCTGATGGGGATGAGACCCGTCAGCTATGAGTTGGCCCGTTCACTGGAGCAGACCTATCCGCCCTTCGAGGTGAGCCAGCATCCGGATATCGAGGCCATAGTGGTGCTCGGCAACGGCCATGTGAGCGATCCGGCGGTGCCCGAGCGCTCCTGGCAGAACAACATAGCCCTGGCCCGCACCCTGGAAGGAGTACGGCTGGCCCAGGCCTATCCAGAAGCCGAGCTCATTTTCTCCGGTTATGTGTCCGGGGATCCCCTGTCCAATGCCGAGGTCAACGCCCGCATGGCGACGAGCCTGGGGATTGCGAGATCCCGAATGACGTTGTTTGAAAACAACAAAGACACCCATGACGAGGCGGTCAGCATCAGCGCCCACCTCAAGGGCAAGCGGGTCGCCCTGGTGAGCTCGGCCACCCACCTGCCCAGGGCCATGGCGCTCTATCGCGGCCAGGGACTCGATGCGGTGCCGGCCCCCACCGACTACACCGCCAAGCAGAGTCAGGTGGCGCAGCCCCTCTACAGCTACCTGCCCAAGGGGCGTTATCTGATGTATTCCGAGGCTGCCATTCACGAGTGGATTGGGGTATGGTGGGCCCGTTTGCGGGGGCAGGTTAACGATTGAGCGATCGGTTCTTGCATTCCTGATTTGGATCAGGAAAGCGAAAAAAAATTACGTCATTTGCCGCCGGGTCAGCTATCTTGGGCTCGGTTCAATTCATATAATGTTGCGCAATCAAATGCCTAGGAGATTGAGAAGATGAGACAGCACCTGGTAATGGGTAACTGGAAACTGAACGGCACCAAAGCTTCTGTCGAAGCTCTGATCAAAGGACTGACCCCGGCTGCTGCCGCTCATCCTTCCGTGCAAGTCGCCGTCTGCCCGCCGGTTATCTTTTTGGGTCTGGTTGAACAGCTGACCGCTGGCAGCAAGATTGCTTACGGTGCCCAGAACGCCGACGTTCACGAGTCTGGCGCCTTCACCGGCGAGAACGCCCCCTCCATGCTCAAAGCCTTCGGTTGCACCTACTCCCTGGTCGGCCACAGCGAGCGTCGCACCCTGCACGCAGAGACCGACGACGTGGTAGCTGCCAAGTACGAAGCCATCCAGAAAGGCGGCCTGGTGCCGGTTCTGTGCATCGGTGAGACCCTGGAGCAATTCGAAGCCGGCGTGACCAAGAACGTGGTCGAGACCCAGCTCAAAGCCGTCATCGACCGTTGCGGCATCGCCTCCTTCGAGAACGCCGTCGTGGCTTACGAGCCGGTATGGGCCATCGGCACCGGCAAGACTGCCACCCCGGAAATCGCGCAATCCGTTCACGCTCACATCCGTCAGTACCTGGCCGGTTTCGACGCCGCCGTCGCTGCCAAAGTACAGATCCTGTACGGTGGCTCCGTCACTGGCGCGACCGCTGCCGATCTGTTCGGTCAGCCGGACATCGACGGTGGCCTGGTGGGTGGTGCGTCCCTGAAAGTGGACGACTTCTCCCAGATCATCGCTGGCGCCGCCCAGTAAGTGACGCAAGAGAGGGGCCTGGCCCCTCTCTTGATATCGCTTTCCTATGGGTCCCCTTCTTCCATAGGAAAGCCGATATAGTAAAAACGGCTGGCCCCATTTTCAGATATTGATATTCGACAACTCAGATCCAGAGGCACTCATGACCAAACAAATCAAACGTATTGGTGTTTTGACCAGTGGTGGTGACGCACCGGGTATGAACGCAGCCATTCGCGCCGTGGTGCGCGCCGGTCTGCATCATGGCCTGGAAGTCTACGGCATCTATGATGGCTACCTCGGTCTGCATCAGGACAGGATCGTCAAGCTCGAGCGCCACAGCGTCTCCGACGTGGTCAACCGTGGCGGCACCTTCCTGGGCTCTGCCCGCTTCCCCGCCTTCAAGGACCCGAAAGTTCGCGCCGAAGCGATCGAGAACCTTAAAAAGCACGGCATCGACGCCCTGGTGGTGATCGGCGGTGACGGCTCCTACATGGGTGCCAAGAAGCTGACCGAAGAAGGTTTCCCCTGCATAGGTCTGCCGGGCACCATAGACAACGACATCGCCGGTACCGACTTCACCATCGGCTTTGACACCGCCCTCAACGTGGTGGTCGACGCCATCGACCGTCTGCGCGACACCTGCAGCTCCCACCACCGCATCTCTGTGGTCGAGATCATGGGCCGCCACTGTGGCGATCTGGCCATGTCTGCCGCCGTTGCCGGTGGTGCCGAGTACGTGATAGTGCCGGAAGTGGCTTTTGACAAAGAGAAGCTGCTGCAACAGATCAAGGAAGGCGAAGCCAAAGGCAAGAAGCACGCCATCATCACCATCTGTGAGCACGTCACCGACGTCAACGCCCTGGCCAAAGACATCGAAGCCATGACAGGCCGCGAAACCCGCGCCACCATTCTGGGCCACATCCAGCGTGGCGGCTCGCCGACCGCTCGCGATCGCATCATGTCCAGCCGCATGGGTGCCTTTGCCGTCGAGCAGCTGCTGGCCGGTCAGGGTGGCCGCTGCGTCGGTATCCAGGGCAACGAGATGGTGCACCACGACATCATCGACTGCATCGAGAACCTCAAGCGCCCCTTCGATCAGGAGCTGTACGATCTCTCCACCACCCTGTTCTAAGCCCCCTGGTGCTTCATGCAGGTTGTTGTGACAAAAACCCTCCATCGGAGGGTTTTTTTATGCCTGCCGGCTGTCATCAGCGCCCCCTGCTGGCAGACACAGGCCACCGCCCTCCCTGCCCCGTCCATGAGCCAGCCTGCCTATCTGCCCCCTGCTGAGTTTCTGCCAGATAAGGTAGCGAGATAGGCGCGCACTTTATTCTCCCCTTTCTCTTTTCACCTCTCTCATTTACCCCTCTTCAGCAGACGCTTGCTCCCTTCACTCCCCCGTCTTGCTCGCCCTCTTGCCTGCACTTCTGCCTGCCCCTGGGCCATAGGGCTTGCTCGGCCTGGAACCCGCACCTCCCTGGCCGATGTACTTCTCAGGACGCCTCTCGCCCTGCCCCTTGCGCCCTCTGACAGGAGCCCCCCTCGTGCGTGCCTGTCCCTGTGCACCTGTGAATGCAATTTCATGCCCCCAACCATGACGCCCGCCCAAAAAGAGCGGCTTGGCGGGCGGTGCAGCGGGTCTTTCTCCTGCCGAATGTCTGCTGTTTTGCCCTGTTTTCCTCTGTGAATTGAAATTCTGCCGGGAGGTGATGACGATAAAGCACCGCCCAGACTGGGCTTATCCCATGGCGGGCAGGTAAAAGTGATGAGACAAGGGAAATGGTGATACCAGACAGCCAACCCATCATTGGCGACACTTTCAGGCGCATCGCCCTGCCATTTTCCGTCACAAAAGTTGAAGATCACTAAAAGAGTCTCGTACAAAACCCACTAAAAAACACAAACGAAAAACAGTAACTATATGTATATAAAAGGAATAGTTACATGCCTGACATGCATGAAATTGACCACCCCATGATGAGACGATAAAACAGCCACAAAATTACAAAAACATGGCACTACATCGCCACCAATTGAATTTAGCCATATAAATACATTTTTCATTGTTATCCCCTGTCATTGTGGTATCTTGGTCTCATCATCAGTCAGCCAAGGGAGACAAAATAATGAAAGAGTTCGTTGTTACCGCCGTTTTTACCGTGTTTTTCACTCTGGTTGCCGTCTCTCTGCCCTCGCTGGCACAGCTCTAAGGCGGTTAATCGGTCAGGAAGCTGCTTGCCCTGGGTCTTGATAGCGCCACCAGGCCGTAAAAACACCCGCAAAGATGGGTTTTTGAAGCCTTGTGCAAGAACAGGATGTCAGTCAGGATTTATTGGCTATCTGTGAGCATTTAACGACCTGGACGTCATGATCGCCGTTCTTGCAAGGGGAGCCTCAGTGCTCCCCTTGCTGCATCTGTCTCTGCGGGATTTACTCTTGCCCCCCTGCCCGTCACAATGTCCGCTGGATTTGCCATGCAGGAATCACCATGACTCAGGATGCTCTGCGCCACTGGCGCCGTGACCTTCACCGTCTCCCCGAAGCCGCCTGGTGTGAATTTCGCACCAGTGCCCTCATCGCCCACCACCTATCCGAACTCGGTTTTTCCGTCATGCTGGGGGACAAGCTGCTGGCCAGCAACCTCATCATGGGACGGGAGATCGACGTAGCGGCCCAGAAGGAACGAGCCCTGCGTCAGGGGGCCCACCCCGACTGGCTGGCCCGCATCGACGAGATCACCGGTGTGATGGGGGTCTGGGACAGCGGCCGCCCCGGCCCTACCCTGGGGTTTCGCTTCGACATAGATGCGGTAGAGGTGGAAGAGAGCCGGGAGCCGGCACACCAGCCCTGCCAGGAGGGGTGGCACTCCACCAACCCGGGCTGGATGCACGCCTGCGCCCACGACGGCCACACCGCCATCGGGCTGGTGCTGGCCGAGCGGATCAGCGCCCTGGGCGAGCGGCTCAACGGCCGCATCAAGCTGTTCTTCCAGCCTGCCGAAGAGGGGTGTCGCGGCGGCAAGGCGCTGGCGGCGGGTGGTCAGCTCGACGACGTGGATGCCCTGCTGGCGCTGCACATCGGCATTCATGCCAACAGCGGCGAACTGGTGGTCAATCCCACCGAGTTTCTCTGCTCCACCAAGTTCGATGTGGAATTCATGGGGCGCGCCGCCCACGCGGGGCTCGAGCCCAACGCCGGCAGCAATGCCCTGGCGGCGGCCTGCACGGCCACCACCGCCATGCTCGGCATTGCCCGCCACCGGGACGGCATGACCCGCATCAACATAGGCCAGCTCAATGGGGGCAGCGGTCGCAACGTGATCCCGGGTCACGCTCGCCTGCAGGGAGAGACCCGTGGCGCGACCCCGGCCCTCAACGACTACATGTTCGGCCAGGTGCAGCAGATAGTGGAAGGGGCCGCCATGATGCAGGGGGCCAGCTACCTCATTCGCAAGCAGGGGGAAGCCATCGGCATAGAGAACAGCCCGGCCCTGCTCGAGGAGATAGTGCCCCTGGCCGAAGCGCTCAAGCTCGAGACCATCCACAGCCGCCGTTTCGGTGCCAGCGAGGATGCCGGTTTTCTCATCGAGCGGGTGCAGCAAAATGGCGGCCAGGCCGCCTACCTGATCCTGGGGGCCAATCTGGCGGCGCCTCATCACCACCCGGAGTTCGACTTCGACGAGGCCGTGCTGGCCCCCGGCGTCGCCCTGCTCGAGGCCTGGCTGCTCAGCCGCCTCGGCACCTGAGAACACCTCCGATGAAAAAAGGCAGCCCTGGGGCTGCCTTTCTTGTCTTTGCGGATCCGCTTGACGCCTGTCTCAGCGTCCCAGCACTATGTCAGAGAGGTGGGCGAAGTGATGGATCTCGTGAGTCGCCTCGCAGGGCCCCTGCTGGCGGGCCGGGTTGTACCAGCAGGTCGCCAGCCCCTGGGCGGCGGCACCGGCGATGTCGGTCTTGGGGTTGTCCCCCACCATCAGCACCCGCGCCGGGCTCGGTTGCCCCATCAGATCCAGGGCATGCTGGAAGATAGCGGCGGCCGGCTTGGTCACCTGCACCTCGTCGGAGATAACGAGGGGCTCAAACCACTCATTCCAGCCCAGCTTGTCGAGACGACCGCGCTGCGGCAGGCTGAAACCATTGGTGATGATCCCCATCCTGACCCGGCTCTTCAGGGCCAGCAGGGTCTCCTCCACCCCCTCCAGCGGCACGCTCAGGGCGATGATCTGCTGCAGGAAGGTGTCATTCATCGCCATGGGTGCCACGTCCACCTGCTCGGCAAACATCGAAAACCGGGTCTGCTGCAGCCAGGTGGCGTCTATCTCACCGCAGTTGTATTGCTGCCACAGCCTGTGGTTCAGCTCGTGATAGGCCGCCATCCTGGGGGGCGTCGGCGTCACGCCATAGATCTGCAGGGTGCGCTCCAGTGCCTTCGCGACCGGGAAATCGAGCAGGGTCTCGTCCAGATCGAACAGCACCCAGTCATAGCTTGCTTGTTTCACGCTTGTCCTCATTGGTTGTACTTGGCGATTCATATGGCGGGCTCGGCCATCCCGAGCGGGCTGGCGAGCAGCGCCAGCGACAGCCTGACGCCAAACCCGGTCACTTCGCTGCCGACCACGCCGTTGCCCCCCTTGTTGCGAAAACCGCTCAAGTCGAGGTGCAGCCAGGGTGTCTGCCCGGGCACGAAGCGGCTGAGGAAGCGGGCGGCGTCGATGTGATCCGGCGAGCTACCAGGCGCGCACTGTAACAGATCGGCCCACTCGCTATCGAGGTTGTCATCGAAATCCTCGTCCAGCGGGAAGGGCCAGATGCGTTCACCGCTCTGCTGCCCCAGGCGTATCAGCTCGGGAAGCCAGTCGGGGCGATTGGTGAAGGCGCCGCTGTAACGGCTGCCGAGCGCCCGCTTGCAGGCGCCGGTCAGGGTCGCGTAGTCAATCAGCAGATCGGGCTCCCCTTTGGCCGCGAGCGACAGGGCATCCGCCAGCACCATGCGCCCCTCGGCGTCCGTGTCCACCACCTCTATGGTGGTGCCATTGAGGGCGGTCACCACCTCCCCCGGTCGGTAGGCACGGGGGCCTATGTGGTTCTCGGCGATGGCGAGCCAGCAGTGCACCTCATAGGGCAACTTGGCCCGGCTGATGGCATGCAGGGTCCCGAGCGCCACAGCGCTGCCCCCCATGTCCAGGTGCATGCCATACATGCTGCCACCGACTTTCAGGTTATAGCCCCCGGAGTCGTGACAGATCCCCTTGCCCACCAGCGCGATGCGGCGCACCGGATTGGCCGGGCAATAGCTGAGCCTGACGATGGCGGCCTGGTTGTCCTCAGAGCCCCTGGCCACCGCCAGGAAGGCGCCGGCGCCGAGCTTGGCGAGGGCCGCCTCGTCGAACTCCTCCCATTGCCAGCCCTCCGCTTGCGCCAGCTGCCGCGCGAAGGCACGGTAGCTGCCGGCGTTCAACTCGGAGGCGGGCAGCACGGCCAGATGACGGGCCAGCCCGTTGCCCTGAGCCTCGGCCTCGATGCGGGCCAGATCCAGGATGCAGGGGGGAGACAGGGTCAGGCTCTGATAGCCGATGGGCGCCTCGTCGGCGCGTTTCTGGGTGGGCAGCGGCACATTGGCCGCCAGCAGGGTGGCGAGCACCAGCTCGGCCAGCAGCGCCCGGGGCGCCTCATCGAAGCCCTCCAGGTGCAGCGCCAGCTGCGCCACCTTGAGACCCGCAAGGGGGGCTGTCCAGGTGCGGATCTGCTTGTAGAGCCGGTGATCCAGCACCGGCGCCGAGTCCACGAAGAGCACCAGCTGCAGGCCCTGGCCATCCGCCAGCCGGTAAGGAGCCGGCAGACCCAGGGCTATCTGGGCCGCCACCCCGGCAAAGGCCGGTTGCGCCAGCAGGGCGTCGCGCCCGGTCTCGGCTACCAGCAGCAGTTTGACGGGAATGTCGCTCGCCATCACCTCGTTCAGGGTGCTGGTCTGCATGGTTATCTTGGGGGCAAGGTAGTTGAAAGCGTGCATCACAGGGAGAGGCCTCATCCATGAACAGAAGCCAGAATGATACCGAACAAATGGGACAAAGGATCGCCACCACATAAATTAATGTGCTGGATCAGGGTGATAGACGGGAGAGTCGAGATGGATATGGAGAAGGGGAAAATATAATAACTTGGTTGCGGGGGCCGGATTTGAACCGACGACCTTCGGGTTATGAGCCCGACGAGCTACTCCACCCCGCGTCCGAATTGTGTGTCCGTTGCCAGACCTTTCCCGCAAGCTGCCGAGCAGTAGCACCTTGCGTCTTCGTCTCACCGCTGCGATGCAAGACCGAGCCATGAGGACAAATAGTTGGTTGCGGGGGCCAGATTTGAACTGACGACCTTCGGGTTATGAGCCCGACGAGCTACCGAGCTGC